>CAWGZP010000164.1:0-6044 GCA_963826655.1 uncultured delta proteobacterium | reverse complement strand
GAAGGCCAACCCGACGCTCTATGCCGCCGCAGTAGTGATCACCGTCGACGAAGGCGGCGGCTATTACAACTCGGGCTACGTGCAGCCGCTCGATTTCTTCGGCGACGGCACGCGCATTCCGATGATCGTGGTTTCGTCCGTTACAGCACCGGCGGCCATATCTCGCACACCTATACCGACCACGTCTCGATCATTTAAGTTCATCGAATACAATTGGGGACTGCCTCCCGTCACGCCGACGGGCCGCGACGCACTCCCCAATCCGACGACGGGACCGACGGCCTATGTCCCCGGCAACAGGCCGGCGATAGGCGACTTGACGGACCTGCTCACCTTCCCGCCCGCGCCTTAAAGCGCGCTTTCGAAGCACTCTGGAGTCGTGCGGCAAATCAACCCATTCGCCGCACGCTCAGGGAAGTGAGCATCCATCAAGCCGCATAGCCATCGCAATCCTAGCCGTCCTCAGCAACGGACACGTATCGAAAAAAGAGGAATAAATCCATGAAGACTTCACATGTTTTGACAGCCGCTATCGTCGCCGGCGCGCTCGGCTCGGTCGCCGGACCCGACGCCGCCTCGGCGGACACGATCGTCGCCAACCAATGGTACGGCGGCCAGTTCTTCAGCCCGTTCCAGCTGGCGGGCGGCGTCTATACCAGCCTCGGCACCGACGGTCCCGTCGCGAAAGCCGGATTTGCGAACGCGATCACGGCGCCGGCGTCGCCCTGGGTGATCACGCTGACCAACCCGGGAACGTTCCGGATCGATATAATAGAACCTGAGATCCGATAACGTGATGAAATGCGATCTTTCCTCGGCTATCATGTAATTAAGAAATTCGCGCTCAATTGGTGTGGTGGCCAGTTTCAAATGATCCGTGAAAAAATTGATACTCTTGTTTTCGAGTTCCATGCCACTTTCGATAGCCGCCACATCATCGAGACAGGCTTTTCCGACGAATTTCCTCTCCTTGGCGATCCTTTTCAGGACATCTTTTTCGTCGGCCGTGTCGAAGTTGTAGAAGCGGCATGAATCGACATCAGCTTTGCCCTTCGTCAGTTCGGTATAGATGACGTTAATACGGTCGAGGTGCCCCTGTTCCATTTTGTGCAGCATCCGGAAAGTTTCAATCCCCACATCATCGGAACACTTCCCGGCAGCCTCATCGTACAATGTTTTCATCTTCTCCTTAATTTCAAGCGCCGCACACATTATCTCCATCAACTTGGCATTCTTTGTAGTCATGACGTCCTCCTGCTGTGAGTGAGTTACCGCGGCAATGGATCCTCTATCAGTCGAATTTAAGGCGAGAAAAGGGATCGGGCAAGAATGAAAAACCAGGATGGTGCAATTGAGTCTGGCGTGAGGTGAAATTCGAGGAACCCACAGGCGAGACGCGCCCGCTCGACGAACAAAAATGCACCCGAGCCGCCTGCCGCAGAAGAAGGCCGATATCTTTGAAGACCGATGACTTCAACGAAAAGACGAGGTGGGCTGCGCTAAGCTTAGCCCACCCTTGTATCTATTCATTGTTTATGCTGCACTGCCGGGACGTGATGGACCGTGGTCAATGCAATATGGAAACTCAGTAGGAACGCCTGCCCTCGCCTGACCGGCCGCCAGAACCGCGGCTGTTGCCCCCTCTGCCTTTTCTGCCATCCCCGTTGCGACCTGCTTTAGTATCGTAGATATCACTATCTTTGCTATAGTTATCGACAGTAGGCCGACTTCGATTGTAGCCCCCGCCCGCTGATCTATTCTCGGAGTTGTAACCTGAGCCGCTTCGGTCGCCGTATTTGTTGCCGCTTCCGCTTTGCTCGCGGCTTGGGGCGGCTCCGCGGGATTCCCGGGGTCTTGCTTCATTCATTTTGAGAGCGAAACCGTTTAACTCTTTTCCGTTTAAAGCGGCGATTGCAGCCGTTGCCTGATCGTCGTTCGGCATTGTAACAAAAGCAAATCCGCGCGATTTGAGCGTCTCGTGATCCATAATGATTTTGACAGAATCTACCTCACCAAATGCCTCAAACTCTTTCTGCAATTCGTGTTCTGTTGTCTTAAACGAGAGGCTTCCTACAAAAATGTTCATGGTTGTCCTTTTCGGATGAATGCCGTTTTAACTAGATCCGATAGATTACTCGACCTAAAGGGTGGAAGGAAGCCTAACCGGAGATAGTTACAAAAAGGCAGAATTAGTTTGGAGTTACAATCTCCCGGGAAATGTTAACGGTCTCTCTACCTTGCACACATTAATATACCCTAAAGGATCATCATAGGCATTCTAAATGTTAAAATCAACATGCAAGGAGAGAACGCCGTAATTTTTTTACCGCATTTGCCCCTCCGGCAATCGATATTACCCGCCTATAATAGCTTTTGCATCCGGTGAAAAGATGGCGCCAGCTCTTCGAGTGAAAAAACCTCCAACGACACTCCTCCCGTAAAAGATTCCCGCAGGACCCGGTGGATCAAGTCCCATGTTTCCGGGGGGATCCAATGGATTCCGGAATGGTCCCTGCCGTTCTTCACCCCGTGCAGGTGGACCATGGAACTGCTTTCCATGAGAGGCTGAATCCGATCCGCGAGGCTATGGCCGCAGCGAAGCAGATGGCCGATATCCAAACACAAGCTCATGCCGAAATGTTCTGCGAGCGCCAGAATCTTCTCGGGGATATACTCGAGGTTTTCCAACGCAATTCGATGCGGATCAACCCCGGCGCCCACCAGGTTCTCAAGCGAGCCGGCTATCCGGTCCGTCCATGCGTTCAGGTCCGTGTCTCTTTGGCCGCCGGCGTTTGTGCTTTCGCAATGCAGGATGAAAACCGTTGGGTCCAGAGAAGAAGTCCCGTCGATAAATCGGAGGACCCTTTGCTGAAAACGCTCCCGCAAAAAGGGGTCCTCAGCGCCCGGAAAGAGGTCCGTAGGCAGATGAACATTATACACCAGGTCGAATTCCGCGGCCAGATGCCTCATTTCCCCAATCTCGGCTGATGAGGGAAGGCTTTGCTCACCCTCGGATTCGAACAGCACGAGTTCGATTTCGTCCACGTAGGGCCCGAGAAACCGGATGTTGGGAATGATAGCAGCGGGAATAATGTAGGAAGTGGTGCCCAGCCGGAAGGGGAACCTGTGCTTCATCACCGCAAGCGAGCGAGCCTCCCGGCTGTTCAGGACGTCTCGCAGGCTAGCATCATGGTACCTGTTATGATCCACTGTCATGAGATCCCGGGCCTTAACGGTGTTTTCAGGTTCAACTCTTTTGAATTCAACCTCTTTTGGGCTCAAACCTGCAAAATCCGGTCAATTCTCTCCCCGATTTCACGTACTGCCAACTTCTTTTCTTCACTGTGCAATTGCCTGCCGCTCTCCAGGCTGCGCAGGTGAAACTCGAACAGATCGACCAACAGGCTGTTTATCTTTATATATTTTTCTTGTGCGCCAACGGGTTCCTTTTCCTTTGCGCTCCATATCTTCCACATGCGCAAAAAAACGGAGTTGGTGATTTGTCCCATCAGGTCGGCCAGGCTTGCCACCTGCGAATCTACGAAAACGGCGCTTCCCTCGTAGGCTTCAACCGGCGAGACCTCGAGCAACCCCTGGCTGTGCAAATTTTGGAAGGCAGGGGATCCCTTCAATACTATCTGGTGATGGTAGAGCACATTTGCCGTCACGGGTAGATTGTTAAGCAGACTGTTGCGCCGGAGAAACTCGAGATTTGAGCGGATGTCGTGCAGTGAGGAATAGGGCTCGAACATGATAAAACCGATGTTTGGCTCGATGGAGTGTTTGCGCAGGATGCTCACGGCCCTTTCGTTTAGGGCCACCGTGGTCATTTTGTTAAACCTTTGGAGTGAGGTGTCGTTGCCGCTTTCAAGCCCGATGAGCATATGGCGAAGACCCGCATCGACCAGCGCCTCCATGGTTTCATCATGGATGTCGTTTACCCTGGCCTCGATGCCAAAGTGGATGTTGCGGCTTTTCAAACACGATGCCAGGAGCATCGCCCTGCTTTGTCCCTGCCTGCCAGGGCCGAAAAAATTGGGATCGGTAAAATAAAAGTCCTTCGTGCCCCGCTGAGCGATGAGCATGTCGATTTCGGCCACAATATTTTCCGGACTTCTGCCGCGCCACCGCGAATTGTCGGCGTAAAAGGGGTTGATACAGCAAAAAGTGCACTGCCCGTAACACCCGCGGCTCCCCTGAATGTTTACTTCGGGCAGTCTCAACATGGCCTCGCTTCGTAGCGGGAAAGGCAGGCTGTCAAGGTCTTCGATCGGTTTACGGCGGCTGAAGGTCATTTTGCCGGACCCATCGCGCAGGGCAAGGCCTCGAATATCGGAAGATCGGCTATGTCCATCCAGCGCGTCAGCCAGTTCGGCAAATACCGGCTCCGGCTCTCCCAGGATGACGGAATCGATCTCTGAGCACACCCGCAGGATCTCTTCAAAGTAAAAGGTGGGGTAAAACCCGTAGGCGGTTATATAGCCCGCTGATCCTTCTCGCTTCACTTCTGCGAGCAAATCGAAAAGCTGCCTGTCGGTCTGCCAGTGGTAGATCATGTGAACGCCCAGCAAATCGGGTTTTATGTCGTGGATTCTTTTCTTGACCGTCTCATAGGAGAGGTCCTTGAGATAGGCTTCCACGATCTCCACACTATGCCCGGAGCCTTCCAGCACTCCGGCGGCATAACCTGAGAGCAGGCAGGAGGAGAGGGGGGTATTGGCGATATCGTTGCATCGCTGCGGGTTGAAAGCTCGGGGGTGCTCGATCAGCAGGACCTTCATTTCCTTACCTCGTGCCACATGAAGACATTTTCCTGCAAGTGCAGGGTCTGTAATCGAAATCTCAGGGTATCGAAAGGCTTCGGGTTGTAATAGACCGGATAGAGCAGATCGGTCTCGGGCCCGATCACGCCTTCCTCGCGGGCGATCTTTTCGATTATCGTTCCCGGAAGTATTCGGATATTATTGAGCACCACGGTTCCCAAATTTTTTTTAGGCCTGTGTAATTCGTAGATGCGTTCCAGAAGTCTTATCCCTTTGGCGACGGTCGCCTCTGTTTCGCCGGGCACGTTGACCATGAAGTGGTAGACGCTCGTCACATCGCTCGCTGCCGCAAGGCCTGCGGCCCTTAGGACGTCAGCTTCGTCCAGCCCCTTGTTCAGAATGTCGAGGGACTCCTGACAAAGGCCATCCGCCGAGAAAAAAAAGCATTCGCAGCCCGCTTTTTCAAAAAGGGCGATATTTTTCTCATCCATTCGGTCCTCGCGCATGAATCCACTCCACCGGACCGCAAGTTTTCTGCGCAGGATTTCATCGCAAATCTCTTCCAGGTGACCGCCCGGGATGTTTAAAACAGGGTCCGTGAAGTGAAAGCGGGCAAAGGAATATTGCCTGCCAAGCGACTCCATCTCGTCCACTACGCTGGAGGGTGTGCGGCAGCGCAGTCCGCTACCCTGCAGCACGGGGTATACACAGTAGGCGCAATGGTAAGGACATCCTCTTTTGGTCTCGATCCCCATGGCGGGGACATAGCTGTTGGTCCCCAGGTAAGGGGCCGGGTCGAGCATCTCCCTGGGTGGAGGAGTGTATCGGCTGAGCTCGGGCTTCATCGAGGACGAAACAATCCTTTGCGCCATCGGCGCGCCCTGAAGGCGCGGCCGAGCAGAGCTGGGCCGGTTTGCCAGGGAAGCGGCCAGGGCAGGGAAAGACATTTCCGCCTCGCCCGTAAAGCCGTAGTCAATCTCGGGCAACTCCCGCATAATACGTTCGGGAAACAGGGAAAAGCCGGCCCCTCCGGCAACGACCCAGGACTTGGGAACAAGTGCGGCAACCATCCGAACGGCTACCACAAAAGCGGGCATAAGAGAGCTGGTCCTGTTGCCGAGGGTGTCGACATTACGCAGGGACAACCCGACCAGTTCGGGTTGAAAGTCCAAAAGCTTTTCTTTGAGCGAACCGAACGGGTCCCCGGCCATGTTCATGTCCAGGAGGGCGACCGTGTGGCCCAGATCTCTAAGGGGGCCTGCCAGGCAGACAATCCCAATT
>CAWGZP010000163.1:0-9856 GCA_963826655.1 uncultured delta proteobacterium | reverse complement strand
GGAAACTAAAACTGCATGCGCATCACTTCGTGATAGGCATCGAGGGCTTTGTTGCGGACTTTGGCCAACATAAGCAGTCCCATGTTAGCCTCTTCCAGGTGGATCATCGTTTCATGGATACCCGTGGCCCCCTTGACCGCGGCAGTCGACATTGCCGCATCCCCTTGATTTTGAAGCTGGTTGACCTCGCTGATTTTCGATTTCAACTGGTCGGCAAAGGAATTCGTCGCCTCAGCCGCGCCCGGGCTCTTGAGCATCGTTGCCCCCGGCGCGCCTTCACACAGGTTTTTTATAATCGGATCGATTCGCATGGGAGCCTCCCGTTATTTGGCGCCGATTTCCATTGACTTCAGGGCAAGTTGCCTGGAGGTCTGAAGGGCCGCAAGGTTTGCTTCATAGGACCTGCTGGCGTTTAACAGGTTCGCCATTTCCTCGACCGGGTTGATATTGGGCAGGCGCACGATGCCTTTTCCGTCTGCGTCCGGATGCCCCGGGTCGTAGACTTCCCTGAAATCCCGGTTGTCCGAGACAATGTCGGATACCTTCACCTTGTCGGTCTGCTCGTTCATAGCCACGCCCAGTTCACCCGCAAACCCCTCGGACGGCACCGTTTCGTAGACCACGGTCTTGCGCGAATAGGGAACACCCTCGGCGGTCCTCGAGGTGTTCACGTTGGCCAGGTTTGACGATATGACGTTTATCCAGGTGCGATTGGCCTTCATTCCGGATGCGCTTATCTGTATCGCTGAATCGAGGTCCATTATACGCCTCCTTCCGTTATCGCCGTTTTGAGCATGGTGAATTTCTTGTTCAGCAGACCGACCATGTGCTGATACTCCATGCTGTTCTTGGTGAGGGCCACCATTTCATTATCCAGGTCCACCGGACCGGTCTCGACTACCTCCGTGGACTTCAATGCCTCGCTTGGTTCATCCGGGGCCACGTGGCCGGAGTTCGAACGAACCATTTGAAGCACCTGCTCCTGGAGCGACTCCCGCAGGGTTGATTCGAAGGAAAGCTCCTTGGCCCTGTAACCGGGAGTGTTGATATTGGCCAGATTGCCCGATATCAGCTTCTGGTTCGTGGAACTCAGGCTCAGCCGGTCTTCGATCATCTGTATAGTCTTGTCGAAAATGATACCGTCACTCATAAACACACTCCTTTTCTGTTTGGCCTTATGATGAGCAAATCCCATACCATTCGGCGAAGTTATCCGAAGCCTTTTTACGGGCTGCTCACGGGCATACAGCCGGAAAGCTTCTACACCGAAAGCTTTTAAGGAAGTGTTTCAGGGATTGGGGATCAAATCCAGTCAAAGAATTGACGAGAAATGGGCCGACGCGATGTTATACTTCTCAGACCCAAAATAGTGAGTATATTGGCTTTAACAAAGGAGATAAAGCCATGAGCCAATCAGTTCTTACCATCCTCCGCTTGCAGAATGAGGAAGCCGCATACGAATACGTTGAAGCAAGATTGTGGCCGAATGGTCCCGTTTGCCCTCACTGCGGTTCCACCGAACGCATCTCCAAGATGAAAGGCAAAAGCACACGCATTGGAGCTTACAAGTGCTACGTTTGCCGGAAGCAATTCACTGTCAAAATCGGAACAATCTTCGAAGATAGTCATATTCCGCTTCGGCTCTGGCTTCAAGCCATCTATCTGATTTGTTCCTCAAAGAAAGGGATTAGCTCGAATCAGCTTCACCGCACCTTGGGTGTCACTCTAAAAACCGCATGGTTCATGAGCCATAGAATCCGAGAAGCAGTGCGGCAGGATTCGCTATCGCCTTTTGGTTCAAGAGGCGGCGCTGTAGAGGCTGACGAAACATTCCTTTGGGATGATCCTGACAGACCTTATGATTCTGGCCTTTGGAAAAAGAATAAGGTTCTTTCCCCGGTTGATCGAAGAACTGGGAATGCAAAGAGTGTTGTTTTGGACGTTCTTAGCGCAAAGACTATCCTGCCGATCTCAAAGAAAACATTGGCAGAGAAGCAAGGCTAATTACCGACGATGCCCCGTTCTATACTGGAACAGAGGACCACTTTGCCGAGCATCATAGCGTGAATCATAGCATCGGAGAGTATGTGTGTCTGAAAATCCCGCGATTCACACCAACACCGTTGAAGGCTTTTTCTCGATCTTCAAGCGAGGGATGAAAGGCGTATACCAGCACTGTGGCAAGCAACATCTTCATCGCTATCTTGCGGAGTTTGATTTCCGGTACAGCACTCGAATTGCGAAAGGGATTGACGACACAAGCAGAGCTGATAAACTGCTAAAAGGTGTAGTCGGAAAGCGACTTACCTATGAAACGACTAATTGCAAAGCCAAAAAAGAAGGCAATTCCGAATTGTAAGTCAAAAGGCAAAAGGAACCGGAAAAGCCAAAGATGGAGTACTAAAAGACCTTAGTCGGGAAAAGGCTGACCTATGAAAGACTGATCGAAAAGCTTTGTCTGGCCGATTGGGATAACGAAAGTCTTGACAGAATCGGACTGTGGTGCCTAGACTTTAACTGGATTTTTGCAGTGACCCGAATGACCTAACTTGAGGTTCCCCACAGTGGCGTCGAAAACAAAGGCCCAACTTGAACTTGAAAATAAGCTTTTGAGGAGTGATCGAACAGCGCAAGGGGTTGCTTCAGTTTTACGCGAGCTAATTCGATGGGGCGGTATTGCTTTGGTTGCATTTTTTACATATCGCAGTGTTGATTGTCTCGCAGGCAAGGTGACGTCAAGCAATATTCTATTTAGTGTTTTGACTGATCTTAAAGCAAACCAGTATTTCGGACTACTTTTTGGTGGTGGTGGGATTTATTATGGGTATAAACAGAAGAAACTCAGGAAAGATACCGTAGAACGATTGCAATCTAGAATACAAGTCTTTGAAAAATATATTGACGACAGGCGAAGTTCAAGCAAACTTACATCAAAGGGGAATACCCGACCGGAGGATGAATCATGATTGAAAATCATCTTATCGGATTATTAATCTCTACACTGTCTATTGTTGGCACACTATTCCTTATTTTGTGGATATATAAAGATTATGCCACTGATTCGTTCAGACAACAAATGTTTGCTATAAGAGATGCTTTATTTGATGAGGCATATAACGGCTTGGTTGACTTCAACCATCCGGCCTATGGCCTACTGCGTGGAACAATGAATGGGTATATCAGGTTTGGACATAAATTGCGTCTGTTGGAAGCCCTTATTTTTGTGCTTCTTGTCAGAAAAGATGCGGACATTTCAACGAATAAACTATCCTTCGATAAACGATGGGTAAAGGCCACTTCGGAATTAAATCCATCTGTTGTAGAACGCCTAAATGGTTACAGGCTTCAAATGCAGCGCACAGTTCTGAAGCATCTTATTTTGGGGTCGCCAATTTTCCTGGCAGTGTTCGGTTTCGCGACGATGTTGGTCATCCCTTATCTGATAAAGCAGAAAATAGCACAGTTCGTGGAAGAGACTTTTAAACGACCATTAATGGAAATACAGAACGCTGCCATGGCTGAAGGCGAACACTAGCGAAACAAGGATAAGGCGAGATGGTGAAGGCGAAGAAGAAAAAACGGGAACCAGACGATCCAGAGCAATTCGCCCGTTTTGTCGAGGTCGCAGAAAATATAAAGGCTGACGATGCCGACGAACGCTTTGAAGAGGCGTTTGGCAGGATAATACAGTCGAAGCCCAAGAAGCGGGTTAAAGAGCAAAAAGAATAAGTGCCAGTTTAATAGGGCGAAGTTAATAAGAACGAACGCCAGCATGGTTTCTCAGGCCCGGTTTGCGTTCAATTCTTTGGCGTTCCAGCCCAACAGGTGGAGTTTACCCTGAATCGGAGAGGAAGGACAAGATGGTTCTATCTTAAAAAAACGGAGCCCTATCGCAAGTATTCAATTTTCACGAAGCTGACGAAGGCGAAGAGATGGAATTCCATTTATTGTACGAAGGGCCATTGCGTTCGGAAGGCGGGAGTAATCTAGGACGACAAGGCAGGGCCGAAGACAAACACCGTTTAAGAAAGTACTTCCACCCGCAGTTGCGCGAATTGTGGCGACTCGATCCGAACCTACGATCCCAAGGCAATGACTTCCTTGGCAGATTAGGAAAACGTGGTGGAGGATTCCAGTATTTTCGTATTGCTCCGACCGAAAGTTCTCCGAGTGTAAAAAAATATATCGATTGGATTGCCGACGACTATCAGCGGCTTGGTGGTAGATTTGTTCCCTTAGTCAGTGAAGTGGGAGGGTTGACCTGCTCTCTTGATATTTTGTTTTTGCGCCGAGACAACCCCGGCAGCATGGTAATAAATGGCGGAGATATCGATAATCGAATTAAAGTTCTGTTGGATGGATTACGCTTGCCCAACACTGTGCCAGAACTTGGCGGAATGCCTATAACAGAGGATGAGAATCCATTTTTCCGAAGACGATAGTCTGATAACAAAACTATCGGTGACAACAGACCGTTTAATATCGCCGCTCGGAGAATCGGAGGGAATTCACGATGTATTTTTGGATATTCACGTGACAGTTGTTAACCCTGGCGCGATATTCGCCGGTGGCCGTCTTATCTAGTGCATCTTATCAAAAAAAGAGAACCCCCTCTTCAGCCAAAACTTTGACCTTTTGGGTCCGTAAAATATAATATCATGTGGGCCGAGCTACATTTCAATGCTTTGACGGTATTCGGCGAGTTTGTTTCGCAGGGTTCTGACGCTGATGCCCAGTATTTCGGCCGCCCTGGTTCGATTACCCTCGAAAGTGCAAAGGGCTTTCTCGATCATAATCTTCTCCACTTCGCACAGCGGCATCAGGGAAAATTCGGAGGCGGGCGCCGCGCCCTGTTCGAGTCCCGGGTCCAAAACAATGCAATCGCGGCCGACGAGTGGCGCATCCGAGATCAGCACGGCGCGCTGTACCACATTTTGGAGTTCCCGGACGTTTCCCGGCCACGGATAGTCCGCGAGTTTTCTCAGGGCTTCAGGGGCAAAAGAGCGAATTTTGGAACCGTTTTCAGCACTGTATTTAGCGAGGAAGTATTCGGCCAGCCCGATGATGTCGGCCGGCCGCTCACTCAGAGGGGGAATCTTGAGCGGGATCACGTTGAGCCGGTAATAGAGGTCTTTTCTGAATTTTGTCTCCTTCACCAGGTCTTCGATCCTGATATTGGTGGTCGCAATGACCCTTACGTCCACCCGGACTGGATATTTACCGCCAAGCCGGTCAACTTCGCCTTCCTGGAGGACCCGCAGCAGTTTTGCCTGAAGATGAAAAGGTATTTCGGTAACTTCGTCAAGCAGAAGGGTGCCGGTGTGAGCCAGTTCGAATTTGCCCTCCCTGGTCCTTATCGCGCCCGTAAAGGCGCCTTTTTCGTATCCGAAGAGTTCACTTTCAAGAAGGGTTTCGGGAAGAGCGGCACAATTGAGCGCGACGAAAGGCTTGTCCTGGCGCCCGCTGTGATTGTGGATGTAGCGGGCAAAAAGCTCCTTGCCGGTCCCGCTCTCTCCCTGGATGAAGACGGTGGCGCTGCTCGGGGCGATTTTCCTGGCAAGGGCCTTGATCGAGCGCAAAACCGGATCCTGTGAGATTATCGGGTCGTCCGGGTCCTGGAGCGTCGAACCTGTCCCTCGTTTCGTTTGCTCCAGCAGTTCGATTGTCTTAGTCAACCGCTCCCGCGCAACGGGTTTGGTCCAGAAATCGTAGGCGCCGTTTTTGACGCTCAGGACCGCATCATCGAGCTTGGGCTTTCGGGTGAGCACGATCACGGGTACCGGTGGCTCCCGGTCGCGGGCGGTTTCCAGAAAATCCATCGCATGGGCGGGGTTGCCGTTCAAGTGGAGAAGCACCAGCCCGGGGGATTCTTTTTTGAGAAGGCTTTTTGCCGATTTGGCCGAATCGGTCAAAAAACAAAAATGGCCCAGTTCCCGTAACAAAGCGGACAGGTTTTGAGCATCTTGGGAATCTGTTTCGATTAACAATACGTTCATAATGTGTCCGGTCGAATGTCAGGGCGTTGCGTTTGTCCGGCCCAAATCGATTGTGTTGAGTTGCTCCTCCGCAATCCCGGCCCAAAGAGGATGCGCAGTGCTTTTGAGCTGGTTGAGGTTGTCTACGGCCTTGTCAATCTGGCCGCAGGCAATATAGAGCTTTGAAATATCGTATAGAAGCTCGTTTTTTCGATCTTCGCCGGCAAATTGCTTTGCCGCTTCCAGCATTTCCGCTGCCTTCGGATATTGTTTCTGCTCTGCGAAACACTTGGCGAGTTTTTCAAGAATCGAATACCGGGTATCGGCATCGATTTTTACCCGCTGCATAGCCTTCTGGAAAGCAGGAATGGCTTCGTCAAACTTGTTCGACTTGTAGAAGCTGTTCCCGTAGGCAACCCAGGAATCGGGATCGTCAAGGTCGAAGTCCTTGCTTTTTAGAAGGACTTTGCCAAAATATTTCAAGGCCTCGGCGTATTTTTGGTCCCGATAGAAAATGTGGCCGAGTATTTCGCATCTCTTCATCTCCATGGCTTCGCTTTGCACGGGCTTGCAAAACTGGAAAGACCTGCCGTTGTCATTGATGCGCAACGCATAAAGGGCGCACTTGAGCAAATCCTCGTCCTTTTTCAGGCCCCTGGCAAAGAGCTTGTCGTAAATTGAAAGCGCAACCGGGTAGAAGCTTAGCGAGGCGTAGCTTTCGGCAATCTGTTCCAATACTGCGGGCGCCTGCATGGAGTCGAAAACGCGGCCGTATTTTTCGTGCAGCTGGACTACCCCGGTAAAGTTTTTGTCCGAAAAATATTGTCTGACAAGCTCGCAGAGGACCTTTTCTCTGAGGACCGCTTGATCACTGGAGGAGTTCCCGTCGTTTTTGGCCGGAAAAGCCTCATCCAGCATCTTCAAACTTTGGGCAGGATCGCCTCGCTTCAAATTGAGCATGGCCAGTTTCATTAAAACGATCCTTCGCAGGCTGGGGGAGAGGTCTTTGCTGCACAGATCGTCGTAAATCTTAATGGCCTTGTCCATGTCCTCGGTCAATTCCCCCTGCCGTATCCGGCAGATCAGGTCTCCTTCGGAATCCGTGTAATATTTGCGGATAAAAGCATACATTTTGCCCGCGGCGGTTGAATCCCCCTGAACCAGAAAAATCTCCGAGAGTTTGGCCAGGATGATGTCCTGGTCGGGAGCGCTTTGCTGGTCGTTTATGTATCTTAACAGGTGCTCCTTTGCTTTGTCGAAATTTCCGAGTCCAAAGAGCGCCTCTCCGATGAATCGGAAAACGTCGGGCTTCTTCAGGTAGTAGTCAGGGGCCAGGCCGATGCAGTTATTCAGCATTTCCAGGGCTTCCCTGTTGGCGCCCAGGATCAGGAACACCTTCCCGAGTTCGTAGCAGGCGGCCGCTTTGTCTTCTGTTTCCACCGCACTTCGCTGGGCAGAACGAAACGACTCCATCGCTTCCAGGTACGATTGCTTCTTATTGTAAATGTCGCCAATGCCTATCCAGCAGCGCGCAGCGACGGGATGGTCGGGCCATTCGGAGGTTACCTGCCTGAACAGTCTGTCCGCCTTCAGAAAATTACCCATAATAGAGTTAGCCAAGGCCGTCCTGTAGATGGCCAAAGGGGCCAGTGAAGACCTGGGGCAGGCGTTCAGGGCTTCACCGTAGGCTTCGATTATTTCAGGACCGCAAAATATGAGGTTCCTGGAACAGCTTTCGAACTTTTCGTCGGCGCCGGCGTAAAGGGCGCCGGCACTCGGGTCGGTTTCGGCAAAGGCCTGGGATTTCGAGGCGGGTTCAGAAGGCTGTGGCGGCTCGTCCGCCTTTGACGACCGGGTGTTGATGACGCTCGTGCCTTTAATCTGCTGAGCTGTTTTGGCCCCGAAAAGCTCGGAGGTTTCAATCTTTTTTGCTGCAAGCGGCTGGACCTTTTCCGCGGGCTTTTCAGCGCGAAGCGAATTTGGATCGGGAGCGGCCGTTTTGGGTTCGGACTTTCCGGAAGGGGTCAATTCCAGCGTCAAAGTGTAGCGCCCCTTCTGGCCCTCGCGCATCGAGGAAGAGACCGATGCGTTCTTCTCGCGGAAAAGAACTTCAAAAAAACCGCTTTCCCGCCTGAATTTGATCTCCTTTGCCGCGGACTTTCTGTCATCGATTACTCTATCGGGGATCTTTGCGGTGATTTGGGCAAAGAAAACCGAAATCCCATCAGGTGATGCGGGGCCGATCTGCTTTGGCTTGGCGCCCTCGGCGTCAAAAATCAGACACGTCCGATTCCCTTTAACCGAAAGATGCAGGCCCGTTATATTCGTCTGCGAACTGTCCTTCACAGCCGCCGGACACAAAGGCACAGCGAGCCCCGCGATTAGACTGATCGCCAACATGAAGCCAAACATGACCTTCAGTTTACTCATCTCAATGCCGCCGCTATGCCCGTTGTTCGAAAATGGTTCATTCCGCCTGTGGAGATTGAGCAAGGGATGTGCCAATTGGTTTTCAGTATTTAGTTTTGAGTCTTGAGTCCCTATGACAAAAAAGGGGGAGCCGAAGCTCCCCCGAATCCGTGATTGAAAATCTCGCGTTATTGTCTTTGCCGACCCCACCGGGCCCAAAAAAGTGTAATGATAAAAGCCGTCATCAGAAGAAAAAACAGCACCTGGGCCAACCATGTCGCAGTTCCGGCGATTCCGCTGAACCCGAAAGCCCCCGCGACGATTCCAAGGACAAGAAAAGTTATTGCCCAGGTAAGCATCTATGTCATCCTTTTTGCCGATTTAAGTGAATAAAAGTCGTCATCTCAAAAAATCATAAGCTTAACTAAGCAATTTCTGCGACTTGTCAATGGCATGGCTATACGAGGCAGGCCGGGAACGTGGAGGCCGAAATCGCCTGGGTCGAGAGCAGAAACGACAGGCCGATGAGGAAATTCAGAAACTTCGAGCTAGGAATTCCATCCCGGGCCATGGAATCACCTGGTTAGAAATCTCCTAGCTCGAAATCTCTTAGCTCAAAATCCCGGGTCCGGCAATTTGGGGCATAAGCGGATCGGGGACCTGCGCTATTCTATGTCAGGTCTTGATCGCCTCGTAGGTTCTGAGAGGCGGAACATTGACCAATTCGTATTTAGAGTTAACGATCGGAAAGTACTTTTGCAGATGTACCTTGAGGTGATTGTTGGTCTGAAAACAGGTTTGGTAGACCAGGAATTTCCCGCCTTTTTTGAGGGCTCGATGAGTGTTGTAAAGAATCCGGTGCTTGAGGTCGTGATCCAAAAAAGAAAAAGGAATTCCCGAGATTATGTAATCGGCTGCCGATTCTTTACACTCTCTCAGGGTCTGGAGCACGTTCTCGCAACTTTCCTGCACCAGGACAACCCGTGGATCATCGATGTTCTTTTTGAGAATCGAGTTGAAATTCCGGTTTCTCTCGATCATTATCAGCCGGGAGTCTTCTCCCATCTGCTGTAACATGTATTTTGAAAAAACGCCTGTTCCAGGGCCATACTCAACAATCAGGTTGCCATGGCTGAAATCTATCTTGCTGCAGACCTTTTTTACGCCGACCGAGGAAGTGGGCGTAATCGAAGCGACATTTCTATCTTTGATAAAATTCATTATGTAAACGAGTGTATCCATCTGATAACTCCTGACCGCCTGTCTTAACACGGCATTTTAACACGGCAAAGCACAGGGAAGAAGGATTCGAAGAAGGCTGAAAACAGGGAGGATTTTTCATTTTACCCTGTTTTGCCACCACCCTGACCCCGCCCCCCGGATCGAGCAAAATCGTCTCTGTCTATTTTGTACCGGTATTTGTCTGCTTACCGGGCCTGTTGTCTCCGAAATACCTTTAAATGTCGGTCAGA
>CAWGZP010000162.1:0-6659 GCA_963826655.1 uncultured delta proteobacterium | reverse complement strand
TCCGAAGGTGACGATATTGCCGGCCGCAGTGAGTTCGGCGCCTCTTTGAACAGCGGATGCGAAAAGGGCATCATTCCGGATGAGATGGTCTGCCGGAAGGACGAGCAGGTCCGGGTCATCCCCGTTTTTTAAAGCGGCCAGCGCACCCACGGTAATTGCCGGGCAGGTGTTTCGTCCGGCAGGCTCGAGCAGGATGTCCGAACAGGTCATGTTAAGCGCCTGCATCTGGGCGGCTACCATGAATCGGTGGCTCTCGTTGCATACGATGACGGGAGGCGCCGCGTCCGGGATCCCGGCCAGGCGAATAAGAGTTTTTTGGAACAGGGTGTGCTCTTTGCCAAACAGCGGCATCAACTGTTTGGGCAGATGTTCTCTTGAAAGAGGCCACAACCTGGCTCCCACACCACCTGATAAGATAACGGGTTTTATCATTGCCTTCTGCCCCTCCTCCAAGGCTGGCGATAAACAATTTTCCAAGCGTAATCCGCTAATTCGGCACATGCGCCGGGCAGCAAAATACCTTAAGAAGAGCAGAAAGGCGAGAGAAATGAAATAAGGTTAATGCAGTAAATTCCAGGCCGGGTTCTCTACATCTTGGGGGGGGTAGTCCATAACCCCGGATCGAGATCCGGGGGCAGCCCGGGCAGGCTTTGTCAAGCGATTCCCTTAACGCCCTTCTGTTTTAGTCTAAAGGATGTGGTTGGCTGGACACACTCAGGCTTAATGTCCGGAAGATCAGTAATCCTTAGCTTGCCTTTTGAAGGTCGAGCAAATTTTCTATTCTCATCTTCATGCTGTCAATTCTTTTTTCCAGGAACAGGCTATCCAATGCATCCCGGCGGCTGTCGTAGAAATGATAATTGCCGGTTATCAAATTCCTTCGGATGGTTCCCACAACTGAAGAACCGTCCTTAACCAGGATTTTCGAAAATGGGGATTCCGGATCGTGCTCATAGATCATTTGCGTACTCCTTTGGTAACATTAAATACAACAAACGGTAACACTAAATAGAACAAACCGATAAGTCCAGGTTCCGTAGGATGAAGATCGTTCCTTCAATTGTAGAATATATGCAAGCCTCAGAAATTGAAAAGGGGGGATTTAGGGGGTAGGAATGAGGTAGTCGGTATGCCTAATGGTAGAAATATTACCATTATAATTGATGACTTGCATTAAATGTCATCCTGCATCCCTTACAATCAAATTTTCAATTTCAGTCACCCAACGCGCCACTAATCCGGCATCTCCGCGGGCCTCGACATTGAGGCGCAAAAGCGGCTCGGTATTGGAACCCCTCAAATTGAACCGCCAGTCGGCGAATTCCAGGCTTATGCCGTCTGTGCGGTCCAGGGAAGGCTCCCCGGGCGCAAAATGAGCCAGTACCCTGTCAATGACGGCCGAGACGCTGGAAACACGTCGATTTATCTCCCCGCTGCAGGGGAACGCAAGAATTCGTTCTTCCACCATGTCTGCCAGCGTTCGTCCGCCTACACTGAGCAGTTCGGTTACCAGGAGCCACGGGAGCATCCCGCTGTCGCAATAGGAAAAGTCACGGAAGTAATGATGGGCGCTCATCTCTCCGCCGTATACGGCGTCCTCGGCACGCATCCTTTCTTTAATGAAAGCATGGCCCGTCTTGCTCTGAACGGGGATCCCTCCGGCTTTCCGGACCTGCTCGATGGTATTCCAGGTCAGGCGCGGATCGTGGATTATCTTCGCCCCCGGAAACTTTGCAAGCATCACCTGGGCCAGGAGCCCTACGATGTAGTAGCCTTCGATAAAACGCCCTTTAGCATCAAACAAAAAGCACCGGTCGAAGTCGCCGTCCCAGGCAATCCCCAGATCGGCTTTATGCTCAATAACAGCGCTCGCCGTCACGTCCCGATTTTCGGGCAGGAGCGGGTTAGGGATGCCATTAGGAAAAGTGGGGTCGGGTTCCTCCTGTATGAGAACGAATTCGAAAGGAAGTTCTTTTTCCAATAGCCGGATAACAGGGCCGGCGCAGCCGTTTCCGGGATTTGCCACGATCTTCAAGGGGCGCAGGACCGATCTGTCGACATACCCGAGGATATGCCGAATGTAGGCGCTCTTATCCTCATCGACGAGTATTCGTCCATGCACCGGCGCACTGGGAAATTTATTCGCCCCGACCAGGTCTTTTAGCGTATGCAGGCCGCTGTCCCCACTGACCGGCCGTGCTCCCTCGCGCACCAGTTTCATGCCGTTATGGCCTTTGGGGTTGTGACTGGCCGTGATCATGATGCCGCCGGCCACCCCGCGGTGAAAAGTCTGGAAATAGACTTCCTCCGTCCCGCACAGACCGATGTCGATTACATCCGCTCCACCCTCGTTAAGACCTCGCGCCAGCGCCGTTGCCAGGGAGGGGCTTTCCAGCCGCACATCCCTGCCGACAACAACCGAACGGGGCGCAAATTCGGCCACGAAGGCGCGGCCAAGCCTGTAGGCGATATCGTCGTTCAGTTGCTCCGGCACACTGCCCCGGATATCGTATGCTTTGAAACACGTAAGATCGGACATGCTACCTTCCTGCACAGATCGACAAGATCCCGAAAAATGTATCAACCCCAAATACTTCCTTCACGGATCGACAGGGCTCGAAAGATGCGTCAACTTATTTAAAACGGATGATCGGATGTACTTTGCCCCCGGATTTCCTCCAGGGATCGCTTTTGCGCCGGCCGCGAATTCCGCCGGGACACCCGAATCTGTGCAATTATCCTATATCCTTGCCGAAAGCGCAAGTGGGATGCCGGTGGGCGCTACGGTAAATTGGTTTTCCTTAAAAGATGGGCAGGTGCGCGTGAATTTCTTCCAAAAGCGTCGCCACGCCCAGGTACGGCAATGTAGACTATTCGTTCGGAACGCCCGTCTTTAGCGGTCACAAAGAGTGACTTTGAAAATCATAACAAAACTGGTCCTTTCAAGGAGAGAAAGGAAGATTCCACACAAAGCCGCGAAGAAAAGAGAATAGATGGAAATCTGTGGGGAAAGATTTACGGGTCCATCACGAAAAGAACGCCCGCGAGGGGCTAGACCGGCTAGACTATGGCAGGGACGGTGGGTTGCGCTGCCGCTTAGCCCACCCTACATCTCTGCGGGTCTTTTCGTAGTTTCAGGGCGTCCAAAGGGACGTGAATAAGCGTCTTTTGTCCAGCCCTGTTTGATGGAACTAAGCGCAATCAGAGATTATCCTCCCACCCAAGGCAGAATAGGGAATTGTTCGAATTATTGGCCGCCCAGTAGAGGTTTGAGCTTTCAAGTATGAAACTGCCCATTGACGCCGCAACACTTGTCGAAAATGCCGAATTAAGCATCGGTTGCGGGTTGGCCACGGTAAACGCGCCGCCGTAAGCGGAATTAGGGGCGGCTACTATGGACGATTGGCCATAAGCGTAGGCGGAAAAATTTATCCGCCTACGCTTATGGCCAATCGTCCATAGTAGCCGCCCCTTATTCCGCTTACGGCGGCGCGTTTACCGTGGCCAACCCGCAACCGATGCTTAATTCGGCATTTTCGACAAGTGTTGCGGCGTCAATGGGCAGTTTCATACTTGAAAGCTCAAACCTCTACTGGGCGGCCAATAACTCGAACAATTCCCTATTCTGCCTTGGGTGGAGGATAATCTCTGATTGCGCTTAGCTCCATCAAACAGGGCTGGGACAAAAGACGCTTATTCACGTCCCTTTGGACGCCCTGAAACTAAGAAAAGACCCGCAGAGATGTAGGGTGGGCTAAGCGGAAGCGCAACCCACCGTCCCTGCCATAGTCTAGCCGGTCTAGCCCCTCGCGGGCGTTCTTTTCGAGATGGACCCGTAAATCTTTCCCCACAGATTTCCATCTATTCTCTTTTCTTCGCGGCTTTGTGTGGAATCTTCCTTTCTCTCCTTGAAAGGACCAGTTTGTTATGACTTTCAAAGTCACTCTTTGTGACCGCTAAATACGGGCGTTCCGAAAGAATAGTCCACCTTGCCGTACCTGGGGTGCGGCGACGCTTCTGGAAGAAATTCACGCGCACCTGCCCATCTTTTAAGGAAAACCAATTTACCGTAGCGCCCACCGGCATCCCACTTGCGCTTTCGGCAAGGATATAGGATAATTGCACAGATTCGGGTGTCCCGGCGGAATTCGCAGCCGCCGCAAAAGCGATCCCTGGAGGAAATCCGGGGGCAAAGTACATCCGATCATCCGGTTTAAATAAGTTGACGCATCTTTCAAGCCCTGTCGATCCGTGAAGGAAGTATTTTGAGTTGATGCATTTTTCAGGATCTTGTCGATCTGTGCAGGAAGGTAGCATGTCCGATCTTACGTGTTTCAAAGCATACGATATCCGGGGCAGTGTGCCGGAGCAACTGAACGACGATATCGCCTACAGGCTTGGCCGCGCCTTCGTGGCCGAATTTGCGCCCCGTTCGGTTGTCGTCGGCAGGGATGTGCGGCTGGAAAGCCCCTCCCTGGCAGCGGCGCTGGCGCGAGGTCTTAACGAGGGTGGAGCGGATGTAATCGACATCGGTCTGTGCGGGACGGAGGAAGTCTATTTCCAGACTTTTCACCGCGGGGTGGCCGGCGGCATCATGATCACGGCCAGTCACAACCCCAAAGGCCATAATGGCATGAAACTGGTGCGCGAGGGAGCACGGCCGGTCAGTGGCGACAGCGGCCTGCATACGCTAAAAGACCTGGTCGGGGCGAATAAATTTCCCAGTGCGCCGGTGCATGGACGAATACTCGTCGATGAGGATAAGAGCGCCTACATTCGGCATATCCTCGGGTATGTCGACAGATCGGTCCTGCGCCCCCTGAAGATCGTGGTAAATCCCGGAAACGGCTGCGCCGGCCCTGTTATCCGGCTATTGGAAAAAGAACTTCCTTTCGAATTCGTTCTCATACAGGAGGAACCCGACCCCACTTTTCCCAATGGGATCCCTAACCCGCTCCTGCCCGAAAATCGGGACGCGACGGCGAACGCTGTTATTGAGCACAAAGCCGACCTGGGGATTGCCTGGGACGGCGACTTCGACCGGTGCTTTTTGTTTGATGCTGAAGGGCGTTTTATCGAAGGCTACTACATCGTAGGGTTCCTGGCCCGGGTGATGCTCGCAAAGTTTCCGGGGGCGAAGATCATCCACGATCCGCGCCTGACCTGGAATACCATCGAGCAGGTCCGTAAAGCCGGAGGGATCCCCGTTCAGAGCAAGACGGGCCATGCTTTCATTAAAGAAAGGATGCGCGCCGAGGACGCCGTATACGGCGGAAGAGATGAGCGCCCATCATTACTTCCGTGACTTTTCCTATTGCGACAGCGGGATGCTCCCGTGGCTCCTGGTAACCGAACTGCTCAGTGTAGGCGGACGGACGCTGGCAGACATGGTGGAAGAACGGATTCTTGCGTTCCCCTGCAGCGGGGAGATAAATCAACGTGTTTCCAGCGTCTCGGCCGTCATTGACAGGGTGTTGGCTCATTTTGCGCCCAGGGAACCTTCCTGGACCGCACAGACGGCATAAGCCTGGAATTCGCCGACTGGCGGTTCAATTTGAGGGGTTCCAATACCGAGCCGCTTTTGCGCCTCAATGTCGAGGCGCGCGGAGATGCCGGATTAGTGGCGCGTTGGGTGGCTGAAATTGAAAATTTGATTGGAAGGGATGCAGGATGACATTTAATGCAAGTCATCAATTATAATGGTAATATTTCTACTATTAGGCATACCGACTACCTCATTCCTCCCCCCTGAAATCCCCCCTTTTGATATTTCTGAGGCTTGCATATATTCTACAATTGAAGGAACGATCTTCATCCTACGGAACCTGGACTTATCGGCTTGTCCTATTTAGTGTTACCGTTTGTTGTATTTAATGTTACCAAAGGAGTACGCAAATGATCTATGAGCACGATCCGGAATCCCCATTTTCGAAAATCTAGGTTAAGGACGGTTCTTCAGTTGTGGGAACCATCCGAAGGAATTTGATAACCGGCAATTATCATTTCTACGACAGCCGCCTGGATGCATTGGATAGCCTGTTCCTGGAAAAAGAATTGACAGCATGAAGATGAGAATAGAAAATTTACTCGACCTTCAAAAGGCAACCTAAGGGTTACTGATCTTCCGGACATTAAGCCTCAATCTGCACACTCAACCACATCCTTTAAGACAAAACGAGGGCGTTAAGGGAATCGCTTGACAAAGCCTGCAAGTTTGCCCCCGGATCTCGATCCGGGGTTATGGACTATCCCCCCCCAAGATTAGAGAACCCGGCCTGGAATTTACTGCATTAACCTTATTTCATTTCTCTCGCCTTTCTGCTCTTTATAAGGTATTTTGCTGCCCGGCGCATGTGCCGATTAGCGGATTACGCTTGGAAAATTGTTTATCGCCAGCCTTGGAGGAGGGGCAGAAGGCTGATAAAACCCGTTATCTTATCAGGTGGTGTGGGAGCCAGGTTGTGCCTCTTTCAAGAGAACATTGCCCAAACAGTTGATGCCGCTGTTTGGCAAAGAGCACACCCTGTTCCAAAAAACTCTTATTCGCCTGATAGGCATTACGGACGCGGCGCCTCCCGTCATCGTATGCAACGAGAGCCACCGATTCATGGTAGCCGCCCAGATGCAGGCGCTTAACATGACCTGTTCGAACATCCTGC
>CAWGZP010000161.1:0-117288 GCA_963826655.1 uncultured delta proteobacterium | reverse complement strand
CGACGACTACGAGGAAGACGAGGCTGACCAAGGCATTGAGTCGGAAAAATGCGAGGTTGATCCAGTTCAGGCTGCGACGGCGCGCAATCCAATGTTCCAGCACCAGGCAGACGACCATGACGAGCCAGCCGATGAGATAGGCCAGGCGGAAGTGGCAGGCCAAACCGAACGCCATCAGGAGTCCGCACATGACCATGTGGGCGAGGAAAGCCGCGACCAGCGCGTTGCGCGGGCCCCACGCCACGACGAGAGAATGCAGACCGTGGGCTTTGTCGAATTCATAATCTTGCAGCGCGTAAATGATGTCGAAGCCAACGAGCCACAGGATGACGGCGAGCGCGAGGATGATGGGCTGCATCCCCAGGTTCACCGAATTGAGCCAGGTCACCGCCGCTTGGGATGAGGAAAAAAAAGCTGCTGGGAGGGGAAGGAATCCGAATTGGCCCTTCACCGCCAGCCAGGCGCCGATGGGCGCCAACGCGAGCGCCAGCCCCAAGAAAACATGCGTATAATCGGTGAACCGCTTGGTCAGCGAATAAAAGCAGGTCACCGCCAGCGCCACGGGCGACAGTCGAAAGCAGCCCCAAACACCCCTTTTTTAGGGCCAGGCCGACGCGAGGTTTACGGCGGCCCACCATCGCAAAGTAGGAAGTTTCTGTCAAGAGTGGTTACAGTCAGACTCATGACAAACAAGAAGGCCGGTCTTTTTTCGCTCTTTTTCTGCCGGGCTGTGGAATGGATGAAATAGAGCGAGTCTTTGGGCATAACCGTTGGAACGCTTGAGGGGGAGACCGGAGAGTGAAAAGAGTGGATTTGATCCCTCCTTTTTCTCATCCCTATTTCACGGGGCGACCTCTTTTTGGCACGAATTCGCCAGTATAGTTTGACACTCTTCACCTTGCCGCGGAACGCCATCTATGACACAAATAAATGCGCAGAAATTATGCGCGCTAGAGGAGTCTCAAATGGTGCAAAACTCATCTAAAAAAGACGCCAGACTTAACCTGATAGTTCCGCTGGAACTCAAGCGTAAGCTTATTCGAGCCGCTGCAGCACAAGGGAAGAAGGTCTCGGCGCTCGTGCGCGAGTCTATTGAGGAAAAGCTTGCCCGAACGGAACGGGCGCTATTCGAAGAGAAAATGCGCGAGGCTTATCTTGGAATGGCCGAGGAGAACCTTCAAACAGTGGAGGAATTCAAGTTCGTGGACGCTGAGAACCTTTTAGAAGAAAAGGGTGGCCTTTGAACGTCTTGCAGGTGAAGCGGTGTGAGGTCTATTATGCAAATCCGGATCCGGTCCTGGGAAGTGAGACAGGTAAAACCAGGCCTGTAGTGATCCTTCAAAATGATATCGGGAATGCGTATTCGCCTACCACTATAGTCGCCATCATTACTGAATACTCCGCAAAGAAAGCCTCCTATCCCATTTGCGTGGCCGTCGGCATTCAAGAGGGATTGGGAAAAGCCTCCATAGTCAATCTTGCCCAGGTTAGGACAATTGATAAGCGGCGGCTTATTATGCCAAGGGTTGCAAACCTTCC
The DNA here is from genome assembly GCA_963826655.1 of uncultured delta proteobacterium. Lineage (GTDB taxonomy): Bacteria > Desulfobacterota > Syntrophobacteria > Syntrophobacterales > Syntrophobacteraceae > SbD1. Next base: position 115,749 of record CAWGZP010000161.1, on the reverse strand, counting down.
GGACGCTACCATGGCTCAGATTGACAGAGCGCTTAAATACAGCCTGTCGTTGTCTTGAGAGTCTTCCTTATCTGCCTCTGCGGGAGCTTTAGCTCGTCTCGCCAAGCCGACGCGTCCGGATCAGAAGATCTAGGCCCCGCAGGCGATTCCGACCCTGCCCCACTTGTCATAATCCGTATCCATACTCAGAGGGCGCCATCTACGCCAGGAATCCCCTCACGCGATCTAATTGAAATCATAGTAACCGCTATTAGAGTTGGGGTTGCAATGCGTCGCTCACAGCCTTGGGATTGCGGGCGATAACGATAAGGTAGGCGCGTGCCGCCGCATCAGGCTCTTTGCGGTCTTGCTCCCAATCGCGCAACGTCCCCAGTGGAATATGGAATCGCGCTGCAAACATTTCCTGGCTAAGGCCGAGCGCACGGCGAATGACTTTCACCTGCGGCGTGCGCTTCATGCGTCTCACATTGTCAGGCGTAACGGGTTGCGCATCGGGATCGCTCAAAGCGGCGGCATGGCGTTGTGTTTCGGTCATGGCGTCGAAGTGCGCCCAATCGTGACTAGCGGGAGTTTTCTTCGTGGTATCTGCGTCTTTCATAGGTCTCGGCTCCTCGGGCCGAAATAATCCGAAATAATACGGATCTTATCACCTCGCATGGTATAGGCGACATACAACAGGCGGCTCTCCACCATGCCGATGATGGCATAACGATCTTCGCCATACGACACGCGCTCATCGAGCCAATCCACGGCAAAAGCGTCTTTGAACACCTCCCGTGCCGCTTCAAACCTGACGCCATGAGCGGCGTAGTTCTCGTCGGCCTTGACACCGTCCCACTCGAAAGGTTCATCATTCATAGAATGTACTGCTAAGCCGTAGTTTTGTCAACCTTACAATTTCTCTTTTTTTATTGCCCGTGGCGTCAGTAGCGATCACACCTATTTAGCCTGACAGGCGCTTATTCCAAAGTGCATAAAAAAAATGGAAAGAGGCGGAAGATTTGCGGGTTGAGACCGACCTGTCACGCTGAATGGTATTCTACCAGACCACCGTGACTGGATAAAGGGCATCACAAGCTTTAGTTTGCCAAGCTGGAGTTTGATCTGAATTTCCCAAACGCTCGCGACGCTGAGCAGCAACAGATTCTCTGGATTTTGGCATATAGCCAAAGCTTCTTGTGTAAGCCTGAGAGGATCGCTGTCCCACCAGATGAAGGTATGGGTGTCGAGGAGAAGCCTCATGCCCTTCCCGTCCAAAATTCATCGGGAAGCGGCTCATCAAAGTCATCTCTCGTCCAAATCGCTCCAGCATGCAACCCGGCCACCCTCTTCCCGACAGGCGTGAGACGAGCTATGGGAATTTGTAAGCGTTCACCACGTAGACTGAAACGTAGCACACTGCAACCCGATGCTTCTCATTCGTCGTGCATTCTTCGCGTTCTTCGTGATTATGGCGTGCCTTGTCAACACGAAGAGCACGAAGGAGTCACGAAGAGCCCGAAGAAAGGGACCAAAAGAACAGCAGTAAGAAGGGAGAAAGCCTCAATTCCCGGACTACGAACCGGAACCGGTTCAGGAATAAGAAGAGCACGAAGCAAGTGCCCCTCGCTCAGCAGTTTCACCGTGGTGAACTATTACGGGAATTTCACCTTCCGTGAGCACCACTTCCGTCCCCTGCGCCACGAGAGATAATAAAACTTGCAAATCCGGCAGCTCTTTTCCGACATCTATGGTCTTGGTCGGCATTGGTCTTTCTCCCGCCTGGACTAAACTGCCTATGATCTATTTTAATGCAGAAAGGAGGCCCTGTTAAATAGCTATTGTCTACCGCTAACGTTCCCACCTGTATCAGGAGGTGCCGCACATACACTCTCGGCAAAAGGAACAGCCGCGGCAGCCTCTTTTTTCAGCCAAGCCGGTGGGCTGCGGAGGCGATGAAACAGAGCGAGTCATTGCGCATACCCGTTGGAACACTTGAGAGGAAGCTATAGGTTTAATCCCTCCGTTTCACATTCCTTCTTCAAGGGCTGACCCTTTTTTCCTCCTATCCCATCTGCGTGGCAGTCGGCATTCAAGAGGGATTGAAGAAAGCCTCCATAGTCAATCTTAGCCAGACCAGGACAATTGATAAGCTGCGGCATATTATGCCAAGGGTTGCGAACCTTCCGGACGCTACCATGGTCCAGATTGACAGAGCGCTCGAATACAGCCTATCGTTGTCTTGATGGTCTTTCCTGTCTGCCTCTGTTTCGAAAAGAACGCCCACGAGGGGCTAAACTACGGTAAGGACGATGGGTTGCGCTACCACTCCACCCATCCTACGGGTCTCCCCACCCACCCTACGAATCTTTTCATGGTTTCAGGGTGTCCCGAAAGAACGTGAGATACTGTCTAAAAGAATGGCTGCTGAGCATTCCTTCAGCAACCGGCCTCCTTCTTCATCTCCAAAGCCGCCTGGTAGACCGTACGGCGAGGAAGAGAGAAGCGGGTGGCAATGGTTGAAGCTGCTTCCTTCGACGAAAGTCCCCGGGAGAGCAGGGCCTTTAGCTCGTCCCGCCAGATTGAAGGGTCCGGATCGGAGGATTCAGCCCCCGCGGGCGAACCTGCCCCTTCCACCACCAGGGCCAACTCGCCCCTGACTTCGCCGGCGAAATGTTCGACGGCTTCCGAGATCAGGCCCCGGAAGATTTCTTCGTGCAGCTTTGTAAGCTCTCGCGCCACAGCCACCCTTCTTTCGCCCCAACTCCCGAGCATATCTTCGAGGGTTTTTACAAGCCTTCGAGGTGATTCGTACAGGACCAGTGTCATGGCAAGGTCGGCGTTTCTTTCGAAAAAGCCCCGCCTTTCAGCGCCCCTCGCAGGAGGAAAACCCAGGAAAACAAACGGTCGTGTCTGCAACCCGGAGACGACGAGGGCCGGGATAAGGGCCGTGGGACCGGGAATGACGACAGGTTCTATGCCGCTTTGCAGCGCAGCTTCTATGAGTAATTCCCCCGGATCCGATATGCCCGGCGTTCCGGCATCGGTCACCAACGCTACGCTCAACCCGGAACCGATTTTTTTGATCAGTTCGGCGCCACGCTGCCGGGCGTTATGTTCGTGATAACTGGTCAGGGGTTTGTGGATGTCGTAATAAGAGAGGAGTTTCCGGGTGTGGCGCGTATCCTCCGCTGCAATCAAATCGACCGTACGGAGCGTATCGAGCGCTCTCAGGGTAATGTCGGCAAGGTTTCCGACAGGAGTCGAAACAATGTAGAGTTTGCCCTCCCCTTCCTTCTCATCATCCGGGTTCGAAGGCATTTACTATCCAGTTTATATCGGGAAGATCATCGCTCCACCTGACCGCGACGACATCGAAACGTGTATGGGAACTTTGCAGCCCCTGCTGTTTCAAATACCACAGGGCCGTGCGTGTCAATCGCCTGCGTTTGGTGAGCGTGATGGATTCCTCGGGGCTGCAAAGCCCGTCCAACTGCCGGGACCTTACCTCCACAAAGACTATGGTTTTCCCATCTTTTGCAATCAAATCTATTTCACCCAGGGGACAGCGAAAATTTCGATCGAGGATTTTTATCCCGCTGTCAAGAAGGTACTCGGCCGCCGCGCTCTCGCCCTCCTTGCCCTTATTATAGCGGCTCTTCATCATCGCTCCGACACTCCGTACCCGGCACGACTCCGTTAAAAGTCACCCGGTGCAAAGGGCACGGCCCGTGCCTGCGAAGCGCTTCGCAATGGCGCGCGGTTGCATAGCCTTTATGGGAGTCAAATCCGTATTGAGGAAATCTTTCGTGGAATTCACACATCAAATGGTCTCGATAGACCTTTGCTATTATGGAGGCGGCCGCAATGGTAACCGAGAGACAGTCGCCCTGCGGTATTCCCTTCTGCTCTATTTCGAGTGAAAGCTTGTACGGACCGTCGATGAGGAGAAAATCCGGCTCTACCTCCAACCCGCCGACAGCGTCGGTCATAGCCCGGAAAGTTGCCTGGAGGATATTTATCCGGCTCTATTTCCTCATTATCGACGACCCCGATTCCAACAGCAAGCGCGCACGACCGGATTTTTGCGTTAAAGCACTCCCGCTGTTCGGCTGTGAGCTTTTTTGAATCGGTTACCCCGGGCAGGCGAACTCTTTTGGGCAACACCACGGCGGCCGCTACCACCGGGCCCGCCAGCGGCCCCCTGCCGGCCTCGTCAATACCGGAAATGAAATGAAAACCCTTCCGGTAGGCTTCCTTTTCATGGAGACGCATATCGACCGGCAGGGTTTCGATCATTTTCCGTGGCATTAGGCGCGCCTCTTTCCGGATGTCCCGGATACCTATCTATTCCGGAAAAACCCTCGCAACGTCTAAATCCCCCCGCCCCCCCTTTAGAAAAGGGGGGTGATTGTCGCCTCACTTTGAAAAGGAGTGATGGTCCCTCCCTAAAAAAGGGCACCTCCACTTTAGACTAAGGGGGTGATTGTCGGGTCTTTTCGTGGTGCGGGTTGTCCCAACCGGCCTTTCCGCACGGCGCCAGGCTATGACTTGACCGGCTCGCGCTTCTCTCGTATTCTGGCAGCCCTGCCGACCCGGTTACGCAGATAGTAGAGCCTCGATCTGCGGATACGGCCCCGGCGGAGTATTTCTATTTTCTCTATCTGCGGGGAATGGATGGGGAAAATACGTTCGACGCCAACCCCGTAGGATACCTTGCGGACCGTGACGGTAGCGCCCATTTTAGCCCTGTGGGTACGGATCACCAGGCCTTCGAATACCTGGATGCGTTCTTTATCGCCTTCACGGATTTTCACATGCACTTTCACCGTATCGCCGATCTGGTACGGCGGGATATCCAGGCGCATGTGATCTCTTTCGATCATTTCGAGCAAGCTGACACCCATTTCATTCCTCCATAAACAAGTATAAGACAGGGCACCGAAAATGGTGACCCCGAAGTCGAATTCAAATCAACAGTGCGGGCTGCCTTCTTCCAAGCAACCGGTCCAGCAGAATCGAGGCCGCCGACCGAACCGAAAGATGATTGTACCCGTTGACGCCGGAGATGGGTTCGAGCACCGCATCCACTTCGTCGAAAACCTGGGGCGCAAGGCCCCAACCTGTCCCGAAGAGAAGCAAAAAAGGCCCTTCTTCGCTCTCGAGCAGGGCGCCGGCATCGCAATGACGCAACGCCCCTCCCCCATCCTTTGCCCTGGTGGCCCAGAGAACCGGGCTCTTCCCCGTTTTTTGCTCAATATCCTCTATGGCCAACGAGAGGCTTCCCACAATTCTTAAGAGCTTCAAAGCTTCCCGCCTGTCCGGCAGGATTTCGCCCCCCCTGCCTACGATCCAGTGAGCCGTAAGCCGGTTCGCGAGGTCTTGCTGGTCCCTGAGAGGCGTGACTATATAGCACGCCGGCACACCGTAAGTACAGCACGACCGGGCAAGGTCGTGGAGGTCGAGATTCGTTATCGCCGATGCGATTGTCTCACCTATCCTGTTTAAAACGGGATAGTGAATAAGACCCAGAAAAAGTTGCGCCATTGCAAATCCCAAGTGCCCGCCCGCCGGGCGAGGCCTGGCCTAGTGCTTTTCTTCAAGCTCCCGCCGGGCCGATTCGAGCAGGGCAAGGTCCTCGGCGGCAAGGCTTAGACGGGCAAAAAGCTCGGGCCGGCGCATGCTGGTCCGGAGCAGCGCCTGTCCCCTGCGCCAACGACGGATGCTTTCATGATTGCCGCCGAGCAGGACAGCCGGAACGCTCATACCCTCGAAATCCTGGGGACGGGTGTACTGCGGGTGCTCCAGGACCGGCTCGCTAAACGAATCGGCCAGGGCCGAACAGACATTCCCCAGCGCTCCCGGCAGCAGCCTGACAACGGCGTCCACCACGACCATAGCGGCAAGCTCCCCGCCGGTCAGGATATAGTCGCCGATAGATATCTGGTCGTCGGTAAAAAACTCCTCGACCCGTTCGTCAACACCCTCATACCTGCCGCAAATGAGGATAAGCCTTGGAAGGCGGCTGAGTTCGCGAGCAATCTCCTGGTTAAAGAGCCGCCCCTGGGGGGTGAGTAAAACGCACCTGCCCGGAGGACCGATGTCCCTTATTGCGCGAAGGGCGCCCACTATCGGCTCGGGTTTCATCACCATGCCCTCTCCGCCTCCAAAAGGCCGGTCATCCGTCATCTGGTGCCTGTCTGTGGCAAAGTGGCGTATGTTGTGCCGCCGAATCTCAACGAGTCCCCGCTCGCACGCCTTTCCCACCATGCTTTCTTCCAGGGGTGAAGAAAACATGCCGGGAAAAATGGTCAGGATGTCAAAGATCATCTATCTCATGCCCTCGGGCAAATCTACTACGAGCTTTCCATTTTCGAGGTCCACTTCACACACGACGTCATCGAGTGCAGGGACCAGCAATTCTTCTCCCCCGGTTTCCACGACATAGACGTCATTGCTTCCGGTTTGGAAAATCGAACTCAGGGTCCCCAGCGGTGTGCCATCTTTTGTAACCACTGAAAGCCCGATGAGTTGAAAATGATAATATTCGCCCTCGGGCAGATCAGGTAACCGGTCTTTGTCAACGAAGAGGTCTTTACCCGCTAGAGCCTGTGCCTGATCAATACTATCGAGTTCGGCGAACTGAGCAATCCATACCCGCTTTTGAGTTCGCAGCCTCAGCAGGGTCAATTGCCTTTGCTCTGTCCCTTCGATTGAGAACAGCTTCTCCCCGGGTTCCATTTCTCCAAGGGTTTCGCCATAAGGGAGGACTTTGAGTTCGCCCCGGATCCCGTGAGGCTTCAGCACTCTCCCGAGAGGGACCAGACAGGATTTGTCCATCTGTGCTATTCGATTATCTCCAGAACGGCCCGTTTGCGAATCTTTGTCGACGCAGCGCTTAGGATAGTCCTCATGGCGCGGGCAGTGCGCCCCTGCTTACCGATCACTTTTCCCAAATCTTCTTTTGATACTCGTAGTTCAAGAACGGAGGTTTGTTCGCCCTCAATTTCCGAGACTCTCACCTTATCCGGGTTGTCAACCAATGCACGCGCCATAAACTCGATCAGTTCCTTCAACATGATTCCCTCCGGATGAATGCGCTGCGACTTTTCTCTGGGATTCAGCTCATCTTTGCATGCCGCCGAATGAGGTTGCGAACAGTGTCGGTCGGTTCTGCACCCTGTCCCAGCCAATACCCGAGTCTGTCGCTATCGATCCGGACCTGCTCTGTCGCGGGCAGAGGGTCGTAGCTCCCGATGTTCTCAATGAAGCGACCGTTGCGCGGCGCCTCCGAGGATGCAACTACAATTCTGTAAAACGGCCTTTTCTTTCTTCCACCACGCGACAAACGAATTCTAACCGGCATTGACTTTATACCTCCCTCAATAGATTGGGCTAAGCCCAAATGATTTTTACAAACTTACCAGGCGCCCGCAGATGGCTGGATTCAACGGCCAGAGCCGATGGGCTCAAGCCTATTAAAGACAAACCCGGAACAGAGTCCCTATATCCGGAAGGGCGACCCACCTGATTTTGAACAGTAAATTTTTTTGTATAACGCACAATACGCAGATTAGAAAGGAAAAAATGACCCTTTTCGCCTGAATTTCCCCTTCTTTTTCTTGCTTCCTCCCGCGCCGCCTCCCATCATCTGCCGCATGACCCTGCGCGCATCTTCATAGCTTTTAATCGTTCGGTTCACGTCCTGAACGCTGGTCCCGCTTCCGTCGGCAATTCTGCGCCTGCGGCTGCCATTGAGCATGTCGGCGTTCCTGCGCTCCTCCATGGTCATTGACGAGATTATGGCCTCCATGCGCACGAACTCTTTCTCGTCGACCTTGGCCTTCTTAAGATCTTTGAGGACCCCCATTCCCGGAAGCATGCCGAGTATCTGTTCAAAGGAACCCAGTTTTTTCACCTGCTGGAGCTGAGAGAGAAAATCCTCGAGGGTAAAAGTATCCTGCCTGAATTTGCGCGCCATCTCCTGCGCCTGTTCGGCGTCGAAAGTTTCCTGCGCCTTTTCGATCATCGACAGAACGTCACCCATTCCAAGGATTCGCGAACTCATCCTGTCAGGGTGAAAAACCTCGAGGGCGTCCAGCTTTTCACCGACACCGATAAGCTTTATCGGGCAGTCGGTTACCGAGCGTATAGACAGGGCCGCCCCGCCACGTGCGTCACCATCCAGCTTTGTAAGAATTACCCCTGTAAGGCCGAGCTTTTCGTTGAACGCGCCGGCAATCTGCACGGCGTCCTGGCCCGTCATGGCGTCTGCGACCAGCAGAATCTCCGGGGGCTGGAGGATGTCTTTGAGCCGCGAAAGCTCATCCATTAGTTCGGTGTCAATATGCAGGCGCCCGGCCGTATCCAGGATAATCGTGTCGCAATTTTCCTGGCGCGCATAGATCAGGGCCTCTTTCGCAATCTGTTCGGGTGTCTGCGCAGACGATGAAGAGTAGACCGGGAGCTTCAGTTGGCCGGCAAGCGTAATCAACTGCTCGATCGCAGCGGGCCTGTACACATCGGCTGGAACGAGACAGGGTCTTCGGCCCTCGTTGGACAGCTTCCGGGCAAGCTTTCCCGCCGTTGTCGTCTTGCCCGAACCCTGCAAGCCCACGAGCATCACCGCAACCGGCAACCGCCCTGAGAGCTTGAGGGGCTCGGCCTCACCGCCCATGAGCGCGGTAAGCTCCTCACTCACTATCTTTATGACCTGCTGGCCCGGCGTAAGACTCTGCATCACCTCCTGGCCGACCGCTCTTTGAGCGATTCCGGCCACGAAATCCTTTGCCACCTTGAAGTGGACGTCGGCCTCGAGAAGCGCCATCCTCACCTCACGAAGCGCCTCATGGATGTTGGCCTCCGAGAGCTTCCCCTGGCCCCGCAGATTTTTGAATATCTTTTGGAATTTGTCTGAAAGGTTATCGAACATTTCTCCCGCCTGTTTTACCCTGTGTTGCCAGACGTTGACGTATAAGTAAAATAATAAGAAACATTATGTTTAACGCATATGAGGGCAATGTTCAAGGGATAGAAGCGGGAAGCGGGAATTCCTTCCCACCGTCATGCAGCCGGCAGCGCCGCCGAGATTGCAATGGAATCGAGGATTTCAGACAATGCCGCCTGCCAGGAAGAGAGACGACCCATCTCGAGCCATTTTATGGCAAGCGCCGTGCGTGGCGAATCTTTACTCTTGTCTTTCTTTTTATCCGCGCTCATCCGTGCCATCCGCGGTTAGCGTTTTGCCCCCGGCTTTGGTTGTGAATCTCTTTATCCGTGGTGAATCCTTGCTGTTGTCTTTATCATCGTCACTCCAGCACGATCTCCCTGAAATCCGCGGGATCCGATATCTGCCTCACGTCAGGTTGTCCCGCCCAAGCCATCGCAAATTCACGAAAATAGCTCACAAGCGCAATGTTGGCCTTTAAACGCATCCCCGCCCTCAACTCATCGAGACCGAACCACCTGGCGGGAAGGAACGCTTCGACAGCCATATGCGGCAAAGCTTTTTCTATCTTCTGAACATGGCCCTCCGAAGGCAGCCTTTCCACGAAAGCGCCTTTATCCATCCTGAAAAGCTCCGGCTTTATCGCGAACCCGTCAGCGAAGCCGGGATCGTTTTCAGCAACGAGACAGGCCACAAAATGGTCCCGTCTGCCCTGCCCCTCGATAGAGAAATGGACCTGGAAGGCCTCGGATTCGGGAAAGCTTCCGGTATAGTCCAGGAAAGCAGGATCGACGTATGTATCCGAAAGGCTGAAGAGGTAGAAACCTTCCGGCGCCCATGCAAGGTGTACGTCTCCAAAGGGAACATACGGGGCGGGCGCCTTGAAACCCTTAAGAAGCGTTTTTTCCTTCTCCCACTCAACGAGCGTCTGGTCGGAGACATCGATCTGGCGAGCCGCCCGTAATATCTTGACCGGTTGAACTTCGCCGCGTTTTTGCGCGCCAGTTTTCCCCTGTGCATCGCCGGTGGCGGCCTCTTTTTTCGACTCAGCCGCGCTCCCGGCATGCACCGACTCGAGGATGGGATTGAGCTTCTTGAAATCCTGCGTCAACTCTTCATACGGCCGGTTGGCGGTGTCGATGAGGCCCATATTGTAGTCTTCACCGTCTTCGCGCCCCCCCAGCGGTTCGTCGCAGTACTGAAACCAGTGCGCCCCGACCACGTTGGGAAACCGGGCGAAGCTGAGCAGCGCGTTACCCGCTCCCCACGTCCTTTCGGCTTGCGTGGCGACCGTCATGAGATGGCCGGGTTTTGCATGAACATTTCGTTCGGTCTCGTTTCGGTTGCCGCTCCGGTTTTCGGCCGCTGCGAAAAAGAACTCCGTTACCAGGACCGGCTTGCGGCTGAGTTTGCGCAACCCGTCAAAAAAGTATGGAGCAACCCAGCCGTCGGCGACGTCAACGTTGTAGTTGGTCGAAATTACGTCCACATTGTCGCCCATCGCCAGGATCGCGTCCTGGTGATAATAGAGCGGAAGCCGGTCGCCAAGCACGAGCGCCCCCGGGTGAGCGGCGTGAATGGCTTTGTACATCAGTTCGTAATAGCGCCCGGCGCAGGCGCTCATGAACCGGTCTACCAAGCCGGATGCCGTTTCCGCCCGGCCTCAGTTTGAGACTCGACTCCGGCCTGCTTCAGGTCTTCAAAATTTCTGACGCCGCCCTGAGGTGACCAGTCGACCAGAAACGCCTCCCAGCTTCCCTTATAGCTCTCGTAGATCATTTGCCACAGAAGGCGTTTGGTGTAGTTTTCCCAGGGCGCGCGCAGATACCAGCTAAAAAGAGGAGCATTCCACCAGCCGACTTCATTGTCGCTGAAATATCCTATCAGTTGAGGCATATTTCTGTATGGGGCCGTAAGTTCCCTGGCTTTTTCCAGGATCTTTTGCTCCATTTGGGGATCGAAGGGATCGAACCAGTGGAAGTCCGAATGCCGGCCGAGTTCCAGGTCCACCACGAGCGGCAGCCCGATATCGGGCGAACCGTCGGACCATCCACCGAGGGTATTAAATCCCCATTGCCTGAGCTGGTCCCCGATCTTGCTGCGCCATTCCTCGATCGATGGGTAGAAATTCTCCCAGCAATACGCCTGCCCCGCCCTGCTCTTCTCGCTCTCCCTGCCGGGTGAGACGATATCTACACCCTTTGAATAGAAAGGTTTGCCTTCGGGATCGATCAGCCACTGCACACCGTTTATCTCGGCAGTGGTCCATCTTCCACTTTGAGAAGCCACCTTTCCCGAAGGAGGGCTGGAAGCTTGGCTTATCTCGGCTCCCAGGGCCAAAGCCGGATGCAAAAGAGACATTACGACCAGCAGCACGATAAGATGTCGAATCATGGCAGCAGAATAAACCTCGTTGAAAAAACCGGGTGCACGCGAAGACGCGACGGCGCGAAGAAAGAAAAACGGAAAATTGTTGGGGAAATGGTTTGACAAAGCCTGCCAGGGCTACCCCCGGGTATCGATTTGGGGGTATGGACTCGACTTCCATCTATTCTCTTTTTTTGCGTCTTCGCGGCTTTACGTGAAATTTTTCAGACCCTACTGACTCTCCTCGTCCTTTGCGGCCGGTTCATCGACCGGGGCGAGGTGCTTGCAGTAGGCGGCATACTCCTGGGGGACAGTAATAACCTGCAGCAAATCCAGGCTGCCGAACATTTCGGAGGGCAACAGAAAATTCCGGAAAAACAGGTGCAGCATCTGGAACTGGGACGCATGGGCCAGTAAGGCTCGCCGTTTGCCTTCGACCTCTTCGGCGCTAAGCGGCAGTGTCGTCCACTTCGCATCGGCGAGGGTCTTTCCCGAAACAGTGGTAAGGCCTCCAACCCCGGAGCCAAAAACCTCCTTGGACCACTCAGGCGCGTGCGGGTAATCTTTGTAGTGCACCAGGTACGTCAGCACACGGTTCGGTATTATGTCCTGATCGGTGTAAATCGTTCGAAGCGCGTCCAAAACAAAAACCCCGACCGCGGCATGGTCGGGATGATAGTCGCGGGGATCCGGAAGTACGACCCAGTCGGGCGAAAACTCCTTTACCACCCGTTCGATTTCATCCCTGAGGCTCACGCCCGAATACTTCACCCAACGGTTCATACCTTTTCTGTGCGGCCGATCAAAGAGCGTGTGGGGAGATATAAACGGTTTGAGGTTGGACCAGTAGGATTCCCACAGGTCGTCTATGCCGTCATCGGGGAAACCGAGAAAAGTGGTGTCCTCAGGTCCAAGGCCGAGTTCGCACATGGCCTGGACCGCCTCCTCCTGCCTTCTTTTCCCGAATTCGATAAAATCCCGGGCGGAAATGCGCGCATTCTTGACCCTGAGGCGAACGGCAAAGGTGTAACCATCCCCGTTTGTGACAAAGACCACCTTGACTTTGCCTTCCTTTTCGAGCACTCGCTGAATCAGTCCCGAGGCGGCTATCGATTCATCGTCCGGATGCGGGACGAAAATCATAACCCGCGCTCCGGTGGGGACGGAAAGCTGGTCGTGGGCAATGTAGCTGAAGGGATCGAACCGGTTGGCCGCTTCGGGAAACTTGGCATTGGGCTGCTGAGCCAAATCTTTGATCGAACTCGACGCCACCGGAGTCGAAATGGAGAGGTCCTTCAGATACTGTTCGACGGTGATTTCCTCGGCGCCGCAAACAACCGGTCCTAAAAGCATTATAGCAAAAACAAGAGACAATAAGCAGATCAGGTGTCTCACAGAAACTCCAAATAGAAGCGCAAAAAAGAGAAGCGGGAAGCCAGAAGTTTGTGTTTCTTGCTCCCTGGCTGTTATTCCATGTTCCAAATATCGAGATGAGCCGGTTGTACACCGGCCGCCTTTGTTTAATCGGTCACTTTACTCATAACTCACAGTGATATTTTGTAAAGCAAGAACGATACCATATGGCCATTGCGAAATCAATTCAGTGCGCCACCTCAGCGCGCGCAGCTTCCCGCTTCATCTCTCAGACAGCCCTTCCCTGCACGTCCAGGCCGAATTGCGACTGGTAAAGCGCGGCGAAGGGACCTTTTGCCCTGACGAGTTCGTCGAAAGGACCCTGCTCGATTATTTCTCCCCTGCGAAGGACCAGTATCCTGTCCGCTTTACGCACGGTCGAAAGTCTGTGAGCGATAATGAAGGTCGTCCTGCCGGAAGAAAGCTTTTCCAATCCTTCCATGATAAGCGCCTCCGTCTCGGCGTCCACCGAGGAGGTCGGCTCATCGAGAATCAGGATCGGCGAGTTCCTTAACATGGCGCGGGCAATAGTGATGCGTTGCCTCTCTCCCTCCGATAGTGTTGCACCCTGCTCGCCCACTATGGTCTCATACTTATCCGCGAGCCTGTCTATCGAATCGTGTATCCGGGCAAGTTTTGCAGCCGCGATGACTTCGTCAAGACTTGCATCGGGCTTTCCGTAGGCTATATTCTCCCGCACCGAAACAGGAAATACCAGGGGAGGCTGAAGCACCATCGAGATCTGGCCCCGAAGCGAGTGCAACTGGTAGTCGCGGATGTCAATCCCGTCTATGAAGACTTTCCCTGAGCATGGGTCATAAAAACGAGGCAAAAGACTGACAAGTGTCGATTTTCCAACCCCCGTCGGACCGACTATAGCGATCTTCTCCCCTGGCGCTACGTGCAGGTTGATATTCTTTAGCACCGGCTGCTCGGGCAAGTAATGGAAAGTAAGATTTTCGCAAACCACTTCCCCCTTGGTTCCCGATTTTGGAAACGCCCTTGTGCCGTCCTTCAGGTCTTTTTCGACTTCAAGAATCTCGAAAACGCGCTCCACGCCGACCTTTGCGCCCTGAATCACTCCCCAGGTCTGACAAATCGTGTTCATCGGGCCATAGAGCGAGGCAAGGTAGGATACAAAGATTATCAGATCCCCCACCGTGATCTGGCCCGACATGACATGCCTGGCCCCAACCAGGACGACAAGCGCGGTCCCTACGGCCATTACCACGTTGACAACGCCCGAATAAAATGTCTGAAGTGTGTAGAGCTTCAGGCTCGCCCCAAGGCTCCGGTCGCTTGCGCTCATGAACTTGCGTTGCTCGTCCTCTTCCTTGGTAAACGCCTGAATTATGCGTATGGCCGACATCGCCCGTTGTACGACCGAATAAACCTCGCTTTCCTGCTGGCGTGCGACCATGGCAGCCGCTGTAATCCGGCGGCTCATCACAATAATCGACACCACGAGCGCGGGGCAGACCGCCAGGGAAAGCAGGGTAAGCTGCCAGTCGATCTTTATCATTACGAAAAACATACCGCCCAGCAGAACCAGGGCCGTTAAGATCGGGAAAACGCCATTCATTGTCAGGCTCTGGATAGCATAGGTATCCGCGGTAACCCGGTACATCAGGTCACCCACCTGGCGGCGGCTGTGAAAGGCGAGAGAGAGCCGCTGCAGATGGCCGTAGATGTCGCGGCGCATATCGTTTACCATCTGCTGGCCAATCTTGATGGTCGTGTAGTTATTGAGGAGTGTGATGCCTCCCAGTACTATATAGATCACTATCAGGCCGATCGCGGCCAGGATGAGCAGGCTCGGGGGCGTAAAAATCTTGTCGATCCCCCACGGAGCGGGTTTCCCGCCCACGACGTTATCTATTATGACTTTTAGCGGCCAGGGTTTGATCAGTTCACAGCCGCTCATGATAAAAACCTGGGCGAGGGCTATTAGAAATGGATACCGGTAAGGCCATAAATATCTGGTGATCTTCTTGAGCATGAGAAAACTTTTCTTTGGGAAAATCAGTCTGCGGCAGCTATTTGGCGGATGCACAAATATTTGCCCGTGTTAACCCGTTCAACCAACTCACCTGCTGAGCAGTTTCAGACCGGGACCGGCCTTCGAATTTTACGGGTATTTAATCCCGCTTTCGGAAAAGGAAAAGCAAAAACTCTCACCTTCGGCAACCACGGAGAGCACGAAAATGAAAGAAAAGCCCCCGGAAGCTTGGAGATCAAGCGTTTCGACCGGTCTTCAACGTATACTCAATATTGACACAGGTGCTCATCGCAGTTAGAAGAGATTTTCGGAAAGTTTCCCACTATTAAGGCAGACATTTCCAGATCCTTATCGGATCTTTTGGGAGTATTACTAAAGCAGGTATCTCCAGCATCCTTGTCGAACAAATTTCTTTGGGAGAGCGAAAGAATGCAGACGGAAAGGCCCGAGGTTGTCGAACTCGTAGAACTGCTCCTCACTGCCGCAATTTATAACCGTGTCCTCAAACTTACGGAAGCCGATCTCCCCCCGGACATCAGGCAGCACTATTTAGACTCGAAACTGGAAAGCGTTCCCAGGCCAATTCTCGTAACGGGCAAAGATGTGGAAAAAATATGCGGCTACCCGGATTTGGAAAGGCTCCTGCCCGATCTGCCGTTCGTGGAAATTGATGGGGCCAACCACCTCGTCGGACTGGCGGAGTTCGACACCGCGACTGCGTGGTTCGCCTCTCAGGACACTGCGGGAGCCATACACGAAAACCCCGTGTTGGCCCATTACTATCAGAAATTCGATCCCAATGTGAGTTACCCCCAGGCAAGGGTGGTCAATCAGTCAATTCTTGGGCGTTCCGGGAAGCTGCGGACGAGGGTGGAAAAGCTCTACGGTGAGGAATCCGAAGACATTCTCAAATTGGTTACGATAAAACTCCCCGAAGACGTAAGAAACAGCCTCGACGACCTGGTGCTGACCAGGGACCAACTCGATGAGATAGCAAAAGCAGGCAAGGCAATGGAACACAGGGAGTATCTCAAGAGCGTCGGCCTTTTCGAAATCGGGAAACTTCTTTTCGTCGGCCCCCCGGGGACGGGAAAGACCACCTCTGCGCGGGCGCTTTCCAAGTGGTTTTGGCTGCCGCTGCTCGAAGTCAAGCTTTCAATGATCATCAGCGCCTATCTCGGCGAGACCTCCAAGAATATCGATAACGTCTTTACTCTTGCCAAGAAGCTGAACCCCTGCATCCTCTTCATAGACGAATTCGATTTCGTGGCAAAATCCAGGGCCTCAGACGATCACGGCGCCATAAAACGTGCGGTCAACACGCTTTTGAAAGCGGTTGACGATATCAGCCTCGTTGAGGATGGGGTGCTGCTGATCGCCGCGACCAACTATCCGCAGCTTCTAGATCACGCCGCCTGGAGGCGCTTCGACAAGGTAATGGGGTTTGTTGTTCCGGACGAGGAGATGAGGCGCAGGATTTTCGAAAAAGTGCTGGAAAAATTTGACGCGGAACTCGATCTGGCCGAACTCGCGAAACTTACCGACGAATGCACCGGCTCGGATCTCCGCCTCATTGTTCGTGAGGCCGTTCTTAACGCTCTTCTCGAGGACAGGAAAAAAATCGTCCAGGCAGACCTCATCCGGGCTATCGAACAATTCGGTAAAAGAGACTCGGACCGGCGGCAGAGTCCAGGGGCCGATGGTCCTAAAACACATCCGACATTTTAGTATCATAATTCTTTTAGATATGGTAAGGGGTAGGTGAAACGTAGTTATTTGTCATGCCAGAGCCCAAAACTCTATTTCGCCATTCCCTTATCACTCTGCATAACTGGCATATTCCGGAACCATTGCGTTCGATTTTATATCATCTAGAAGATTTTAGTAGCGTGGCACGAAGTGCCGGGATCAATAATCATACTTTTTCGTTGATGGGCTTCTAGGAGGAACTCATGAGTGAAGGGAAAGGTCTGGCAGAAAGATTACAGCGCAAGGGAGTCTCAAGGCGAGATTTCCTTAAGTACTGCACCACCCTTACCGCAACGATGGGGCTGTCGACAGCCTATGTGTCAAAAGTCGCTGCTGCCTTGTCCAATGCTCCTCGCCCGCCGGTTATATGGCTGGCCCTGGCGGAATGCACCGGTTGCGCTGAAGCTTCCCTGCGCACCATGTATCCGTGGATCGACGAGTTAATCCTCGATATCATTTCGATGGACTATCACGAGACTATCATGGCGCCGTCCGGGGAAGCAGCGGAAAAATCGCTGCATGACTCCATTACTAAAAATGCCGGGAAATTCATTCTTATCGTGGATGGTGCGGTCCCAACCGGCGAAAACGGCAATTTCGGCACAGTAGCCGGCAAAACCATGCTTGAGACAGTAAAAGAGATAGCCCCGAAGGCTATGGCCACCATATGTATCGGGACTTGCGCCTCCTACGGCGGACTGCCGGCAGCCGCCCCGAACCCGACACAGGCCAAGAGCGTCAGCGAAGTAACCGGGATTACCACTCTCAATATCCCGGGTTGTCCGCCAAACCCGATCAACCTGGTTGGAACGATTGTAAACTTCCTGCTGTTCGGCAAGCTGCCTACGCTTGACGACAAAGGACGGCCCCTTTTCGCTTACGGTCAACTCGTTCACGATCAGTGCCCCCGCCGGTCCCATTTCGAAGCCGGCGAATTCGTGACCAATTTCAACTCCGAAGAGGCCAGAAAAGGCTATTGCCTCTACCAGATGGGGTGCAAGGGCCCAGATACCTACAACAACTGCCCCCTGGTAAAGTTTAACGACTCGACAAGTTGGCCCGTTCAGGCCGGTCATCCCTGCATCGGGTGCAGCGAACCGAATTTCTGGGACAAATGCACTCCCTTCTATAAGTCATCCTGATCGATTGGGACTTTTTGGAACAGTAAAGCAATAGTTCCTTTTTTCATATAAAGGAGAAACCATTATGGCACGAGTGGTAATAGACCCGATCACCAGGATCGAAGGTCATCTCAAGATAGAAGTGGAAGTGGAGAACGGGAAGGTGACCAATGCATGGAGCAGTTCGACCCTTTTCCGGGGAATCGAAATTATGCTCCAGGGCAGGGACCCGAGGGACGCATACCTTTTTGCGCAACGCGCCTGCGGCGTGTGCACCTATATTCACGGGCTGGCCTCGATCCGCTCGGTGGACGCCGCCGTTGGGGCAAACGTTCCCGATAACGCCCGGTTGATCCGCAACCTGCTCCATGGCTCTCAGTACCTCCATGATCACATGGTGCACTTCTATCACCTGCATGCGCTCGACTGGGTGGACATCATCAGCGCCATCAAGGCCGATCCGAAGCTGACTGCGGCTTTGGCGGCAA
Source organism: uncultured delta proteobacterium (assembly GCA_963826655.1). Taxonomy (GTDB): domain Bacteria; phylum Desulfobacterota; class Syntrophobacteria; order Syntrophobacterales; family Syntrophobacteraceae; genus SbD1. The sequence continues at coordinate 97,686 of CAWGZP010000161.1, read as the reverse complement.
CAGTCTCACCCAATAGCCCCAGGAGCGGGGTAAACGATTTCAAGGCTGTGCAGGTCCGCCTCAAAAAGTTCGTGGACAGCGGTCAGCTTGGGCCCTTTGCAAACGGCTACTGGGGCCACCCGGCATATAAACTGCCGCCCACAGCCAACCTGATGGCTGTTTCGCACTATCTCGACGCCCTGCGACAGCAGGCCCGCACTGCCAGGCTGATGGCCATATTCGGCGGCAAGAATCCGCATCCCCAAAGCCTGGTCGTGGGCGGCGTAAGCTGCGCCACCGACCTTACCGCGGACAGGATCGCCGAATTCAAGTACCTGTGGAAGGAAACCATGGATTTCGTCGATAACGTCTATATCCCCGACGTTTTGGCGGTCGCAAGCTTCTACAAAGACTGGGGCAAGATCGGCGGAACAAAAAACTTCCTGGCCTATGGCGATTTCCCGATGGGGCCCAAGGAACCCGACAGCTTCCTGTTCCCGCGCGGCGCGATATTCAACCGCAACCTTAAGGCGATCGAGCCGGTAGACATCACCCAGATTACCGAGCAGATCAAGCATAGCTGGTATGAGGGCGAACCGAAAGGCCTCAACCCTGCTACCGGCGAGACCAAACCCAAGTTCGACAAATACGATACCGCCGGTCGCTATAGCTGGATGAAGTCGCCGCGCTATAAAAACGAACCGATGGAAGTCGGGCCGCTCGCGCGCGTTCTGATTGCTTACGGCAAGGGTGTCCCCGCCGTGAAAGAAAACGTTGACGCTGTCCTGAAAAAACTTGCCATACCCCCCGACGCTCTCTTCTCCACTTTGGGCAGGGTAGCGGCCAGGGCAATTGAGACCAAGGTCGTAGGCGATGCGATGGGAACCATGCTCGGCCAGTTGGTTGACAACGTCAAGAAGGGCGACCTCAACATCTGCGACAATCGTACGTGGGACCAGATGCCGTCCGAAGGCGCAGGCGCGGGCTTGAACGACGTTCCCCGCGGCGCCCTGGGGCACTGGATCGACATTAAGGAAAAGAAAATCGCTAACTACCAGATGGTTGTTCCCTCCACCTGGAACCTCGGCCCGCGCGACGCAGCCGATAAAATGGGGCCATTGGAACAGGCCCTCATCGGGACACCGGTTGTCGATCCCAAAGAGGCCGGTGGAGATCCTTCGCACTGTCCATGCTTTCGACCCATGCATCGCCTGCGGCGTGCACGTGATCGACGTTGAGAATAACGAAGTCCATAAGTTTGAAGTTGTCTAGGGCGGCTTTTTTGAGTACTTTTAAGGAATCCGGCCCGCGCTTTGCGCGGTCGGGTTCCTTTTTTTTGTCGCCGGCTACTTTCAGGTATACGTTATATGGCTGATAAACACATACTGGTACTCGGGGTTGGCAACATTTTGCTCGGCGACGAAGGCACCGGGGTTCGCGTAATCCAGAAACTCGAAGAGGAATACATCTTTTCGGAAAACGTGGAACTCTACGACGGTGGAACGCTCGGGCTAAAGCTCCTCGATCCGATATGCAGATCGGATTTTGCGATAGTTGTGGACATAGTGCGGGCAGGCGGCGCTCCGGGCACCATGTACCGGATTGCCGAAGAGGACATGCCCAAGAAAATCCCCTATAAGAGTTCGCTCCACGAACTCAATATAGTCGAAACCCTGATCTATGCAGACGAACTTGGAAACAAGCCCGAGACTGTTGTGATCGGAATCGAGCCGGGAGACTGGACATCGTGGAGCACGAGCCTCACCGAACCCGTCCGGAATCGGATGGAGGATTTTGTCGCAGTGGTCCTCAAGGAGATCAAAAAAGCTGGAGGCTCCTGGGAAAAGCTGGAACATCCGGTTAAGATAGAGCGAGTAGTGTAGTCTATTTGCCAAACGCTTTAAAGAAAGGTAATTTCAATGTGTCTTGCCATTCCTGGTGAAATCATACAGATCGATGACGGGGTTGCAACGGTGAGCATCGGCGGAGCGATGAGAAAGGCCTCCCTCATACTTCTGCCCGAAGAGCCGAAACCGGGGGATTATGTAATAGTTCATGCTGGATTTGCTCTCCACGTGATCGATCCCGCCGAAGCCAGCGGAATCACTTCGTCTTATTCAAGAGTTGGCTTCCTTTGCCGACACCGACGATGAGCTTGTATGAAAAAAATCATCGTTTCCGTTCTTGGCCGTGACAGACCCGGCATCATAGCTACGGTCTCCGCGGTACTTTTCCAGAACGGGTGCAACATAGAGGACGTCAGCCAGACCATACTTCAGACCGAATTCGCAGGCATATTCATCGCCTCCTACCCAGACTCGCTGAAGCAGGGCTCTCTGCTTGACCTCCTGCGCGAAAAACTCGACCCGATGGGGCTTTCGGTTCTGCTTCAAAAGATGAAGGAAACGGAGTCCCGGGGGGGCCGACCCAGCGAGCCTTTCATAATAACTACGATGGGCCCCGACCATCCCGGACTTGTCGCAGGCGTAACCGAACTGCTGGCCCGTTTCGATGTCAATATCTCCAATCTGAAGGCCGTCTTCAGGGGGGGCGACGACCCGCGGGCAAACACGATGATCTACGAGGTTGACATTCCTGTGACGGCAGACCAGGACCTTTTCCGCGAGACGTTGCAGGAACGCGGCAGGGAACTGGACCTCGACATAAGTCTTCAGCACAGGGAAATATTTGAAGCCATTCACACAGTCTGACCTACGGACAATTTCATGCTGACTTACAGGGAAGTGCTTTCTACACTCGAAATGCTCAAAAACGAGCACCTCGACGTCCGTACCGTTACGCTTGGCATAAGTCTTTTCGATTGCGTAAGCCATGAACCGGCAGAATTTATCGAGAGAATGACCGCCAAGATTGAAACCATAGCCAAGGATCTCGTGAGAGTCTGCAACGAGGTCGAAATTCGCTACGGAATCCCGATCGTGAACAAACGGATCGCCGTAAGTCCGATTGCGATAGCCGCGTGCCCCTGCGGACCGGATAAGATGGTAGAGGTTGCCGGGGCAATGGACCGCGCCGCAAAAAACGTCGGGGTCGATTTCATCGGGGGCTTCAGCGCCCTCGTCGAAAAAGGCTTCACCAAGGGAGACCACGCCTTGATCGAGGCCATCCCGGAAGCGCTTGCGACAACCGAGCATATCTGCGCCTCTGTAAATGTTGCATCGACCCGCGCGGGCATCAATATGGATGCGGTTTACCTCATGGGAAAAACGATAAAAAGAGCCGCCTCGCTGACCGCAGATCGGGATGGAGTCGGGTGCGCAAAGCTTTGTGTATTCGCAAATATTCCCCAGGACATTCCTTTCATGGCGGGCGCTTACCTGGGTGTTGGCGAACCCGATTCCGTAATAAATGTGGGCGTGAGCGGACCCGGTGTCGTCAGGAAGGCCATAGACCGGGCTCGTGAGGCAAATCCCCGCCTGGACTTGGGGCAGCTCTCCGAAATCATCAAGCGCACGGCCTTCAAGGTGACAAAAGTCGGCGAACTGATAGGCAGACGTGTGGCCGAAGAGCTTGGTGTACAATTCGGCGTGGTTGATCTCTCGCTCGCTCCCAGTCCAAACGTCGGAGACAGCGTTGGAGAAATCTTTCAAAGCCTCGGGCTGCGCAGCATCGGCGTTCCCGGCACAACTGCCGTTCTCGCGCTTCTAAATGACGCGGTAAAAAAAGGAGGCGCCTTCGCAAGCTCTTCCGTGGGCGGTTTGAGCGGCGCCTTTATTCCGGTGAGCGAAGACCTCAATATCGCCCAGGCGGCTGAGGAGGGGTTCCTTTCCATCGAAAAACTCGAGGCTATGACCAGCGTGTGTTCGGTCGGGCTCGACATGGTCGCCCTGGCGGGAGATACTTCGGCCGAAACCCTTGCCGCGATAATAGCCGACGAGATGGCAATAGGGGTAATAAACAGGAAGACTACGGCCGCCAGGCTGATCCCGGTTCCCGGGAAAAAAGCTGGAGAAAAAGCTCTATTCGGCGGCCTGCTCGGAGGGGCCACGATCATACCCGTGCGGGGCATGAACGGCTCGGGCGAGTTCATTTCCCTTGGCGGCCGCATCCCCGCCCCTACCCAAAGCCTCACCAACTGATTTTGGGATGTCTGCTCCCGTTGGTCGCGGGGTAGTTGCTCACTAAATTGAGAAGAACCTCTGGGATGTTTGCTCCCGCTGGTCGCCGGGTAGTTGCCTACTAAATTGGGAAGAACCTCTTTGAGATGACCTGCTCACTTTGGTCGCTGAAATGAATGAAAAAAACCCTTGATAATTGCAAGCCCTCCGTCCGCAGGCACTGGCTCATCTTTGCTGCTGGAGTGATGTGGCTCGCCGTCGGTGTCGGCCTCATTGCGGCAGCCTGTTTCTGGCTGTACCACAACACGACGCGGCCCCTGAGCCTCGCGGCGCTCAGCGTTCTTATGGGTCTCTTCGTCTATTCGTTTGGTTTTTCCCGAATTGTCAGAAAAAACCTGGACAGGATCGGCACCAAGCCGGAAACGGCTTGCCTTTTCGGATTCCAGGCATGGAGGAGCTACTTTCTTATCCTGATTATGATGCTGATGGGTTATGCAATTCGGCATCTGCCCGTTCCCAGGGACATTGCCGCCGTGGTCTATTTCACAATGGGGTCGGCCCTTTGTCTCGGCAGCCTGCTATACTTTCGCAAGTTTTCAACTGAGAGTAGAGAAAAATGATGCTGGATATTGGATGCCGGATGTTGGATATTGGATATCTGGCGCGTTGAATTCATATCCGGGAACAGGTGCTCGATGACAGCATGTGGGCGTAAAATCTACACCTTGCGGCTAAGGGACAAAACCCTCGAACTCGGCCGCCGTGCGCTCATCATGGGCATTCTCAATATAACGCGGGATTCTTTTTCGGATGGAGACCGGTTCGCAGATCGTGAACGGGGTCTTGCCAGGGCTTTTGAGCTTATCGCGGAGGGCGCCGACATCCTGGACGTCGGGGGTGAATCGACAAGGCCCGGATCGGACCCCGTCCCCCTGGCCGTAGAGTTGGAGCGGGTGATTCCCATCATCAGGGCCGTGCGTGAAAAAAGCGACATTCCTATATCCGTTGATACATACAAGTCCGAAGTGGCCGCACAGGCGCTTTCGGCCGGCGCCGACATAATCAACGACATCAGCGCCATGCGCTTCGATCCCGCCATGGTGCGGGTCGCTGCTGAATCCGGGGCGCCCGTCGTCTTGATGCACATGCTTGGCGTCCCTCGCACGATGCAGGCAAATCCCACTTACGAAAGCGTCGTATCCGAGATAATTGCCTTTATGGAAGAACAAATGAAGTTCGCGGCCCAAAACGGCGTAGAGCGCGGGCAAATAATCTTTGATCCGGGCATAGGTTTCGGTAAGACGGTCGCGCACAATCTTCAAATAATAAGGGACCTTGATTCTTTTTCATGCATGGACCGCCCCATACTGCTCGGGGCCTCGCGCAAGGGATTTATCGGCAAAGTCCTATCCCGCACCGTGGAGGAAAGAGAGCCGGGCACTTTAGTTGTCAATACCTTCGGTATTGCGGCCGGAGTCCATATCATAAGGGTCCACGATGTTGCTTTTCACCGGGAAGCAGCTCGATTGGCTGAGGCTATCCGGAACGGGTATTTTCCTGGAAACTGAGAAATCCTGTGCATGAATGGCGAGATTCCCCTGAAAGCCATCGTTCACGTATCATGGAGGTTATATGGGAAAACTCTTTGGGACAGACGGAATTCGTGGCGTTGCAAACGTCTTTCCAATGACTACGGACCTGGCTATGAAGGTCGGGTTAAGCACGGCTCATATATTCAAAAGAACGCATCGCAGGCCCAAGATCATCATCGGAAAAGACACACGCCTTTCCGGCTACATGATCGAGAATGCCATCACTTCAGGGATCTGTTCGATGGGGGTCGACGTACTCCTCGTCGGACCGCTGCCTACTCCGGGCATAGCGTTCATTACGAGCAGCATGCGCGCCGATGCCGGCATAGTCATTTCTGCATCGCATAATCCCTACGAATATAACGGCATAAAGATATTTGGCAACGACGGTTTCAAGCTTCCCGACGAAACCGAAAAGTACATGGAAGAACTTATCCTGAGCGGAGAAATAGATCGGTTGCCAAAACCATCGGCATCCGAAATAGGCCGGGCTCGGCGAATCGATGATGCCCAGGGACGCTACATCGTCTACCTGAAAAATACATTTTCGCGGGACCTGACCCTCGAGGGGCTCAAAATTGTGATAGATTGCGCCCACGGGGCTGCATACCGTGTTGCCCCCACGGTCTTCGAGGAACTCGGGGCCGAAGTGATCCTCACCGGGGACAGACCCAACGGAAAGAACATCAACAAGGACTGCGGCGCTCTTTTTCCCGAGCGTATGGCGGCGGTTACCCGCGAGCAGAAGGCCAATGCCGGTTTTGCCCTTGACGGGGACGCGGATCGGATCATCCTGGCCGACGAAAAAGGCGCAATACTCGATGGCGATCAAATCATGGCAATTTGCGCCAAGTACTACATCGAGCACAATACACTGAAGGACAATACCGTCGTCGCAACGATCATGAGCAATCTGGGGTTCGAAGTAGCGTTGCGCAGGATGGGCGGGCGCCTGATAAGAACGCCGGTGGGCGATAGATATGTAGTGGAGCAGATGCGCCAGAATGGGTACAATCTCGGCGGCGAACAATCCGGGCACATGATCTTTCTCGATCACGGAACGACCGGCGACGGCATTCTTTCGGCTCTCCAGGTGCTTGCCGTTATGCTTCGCGAGGGGCGCCCTCTTTCCGAACTCAAGAAGATCATGGAACACTACCCTCAGAAACTGGTGAACGTTCCCGTCGGTGTAAAAAAACCCATGGACCAGGTCCCGGATATAGTGAAGCTGCGGCAGACACTGGAACAGCGGCTGGGAGAAGAGGGCAGGATGGTGATTCGCCCCTCGGGAACGGAGCCCGTAATCCGGGTCATGGTCGAAGGGGCCAACCGTGAAGTCATAGAAGAAGTCGCATACGCTATGGCCTCATGCATCCAGAAGCATATGGCGTAAATTCGGTGATAGTGAGGTGATGAGTGAAGAGTAAAGAAGAGATAAACAAACAAGGAGTTTTGAATGCTCCTCGCAATAGATATCGGAAATACCAATACCGTGCTTGGCCTGTTCAAAGAGAACCGGCTGGTGCACGATTGGCGCATTCGCACGGAAGTCAACATGACTGTCGACGAATATGCGATAACCCTGCGAAGCCTGTTTGCGGTGCATGAAATTCCGGTCGATAGCGTCACCGACGTGATCATATCATGCGTAGTACCTCCCGTGCTGAACTCCGCCGAGCGATTTTGCCAGAGGTTTTTCCGAACAACTCCCCTGGTGGTGGGCCCTGGAATCAGGACCGGCATGCCGATTTTCTACGACAATCCAAGGGAGGTCGGCGCTGACAGGATCGTCAGCGCTGTGGCAGCCTACGAACAGAAAAAAGATGCCCTGATTGTGGTCGATTTCGGGACGGCCACAACTTTTGATTACATTTCCGAGCGCGGCGAGTATATGGGGGGAGTCATCAGCCCGGGAATCATGATTTCGTGTGAAGCACTTTTTCAGAAGGCCTCCAAGCTCCCAAGGGTCGAGATATTCGCCCGCCCTCCTTCCGTAATAGCCAAGAACACAATCGCTTCGATGAACGCGGGAATCGTCTACGGCTATGCGAGCCTTGTCGAAGGAATCATCTCCAGGATAAAAAAGGAGGTGAACCGCGAGGTACACGTGGTCGCAACCGGCGGGCTGGCCGCTCTGATTGCGAGCGAGTGTGCCCTGATCGATACGGTTGACGAGGACCTCATCTTAAAAGGTCTGAGGATAATCTTCGATAGAAACAAAAAACCCGGCGCACCCCTCACATGAACGGCAAGCCAGGATACCGGAGCCTTGATCCGGGAAGCTCGATTGCTATTGTAGCGCCATCCAGCCCCTTTGAAACCGGTCTCTACGAAAAGGGGGCGCAAATCCTGCGCGCGGCCGGATACGAGGTGGTTCCGGGGAAAAACCTTTTCAAAAAGGCGAGCTACCTCGCAGGAACGGACCTGGAGCGGATCCATGACCTTACCGAAGCCGTCCTGGACCCGAAGATCAAGGCCATCATTTGCATCCGGGGCGGATACGGCAGCGGGCGGCTCCTGCCCCAAATACCCTTTCCCATTTTCAGCCGGAACCCGAAACTTCTTATAGGATGCAGCGACATCACTTTTCTGCACCTTGGGCTGATAAGCAAGGCAGGGTGGACGACTTTCCATGGTCCAAACCTCGCAGGAATGTGCCAGACACCGGAAATGGCAGAAAATGTCCTCGAGGTCCTGTCCGGAGAGGCCCGCTACGAATGGGCGTTCAAACGGGCACAGGTTCTCAGGCCCGGGACCGCCAGGGGCCGTGTGCTGGGGGGGAACCTGAGATGCTTTGCCCACTTGGTCGGAACACCCTATATGCCCGATATGACCGGTGCGCTGCTCCTGATCGAGGACCGGGGTGAATCCCTCTACCGTCTCGACCGGATGATAAATCACCTGAAGCTGGCAGGGATACTGGCCCGGCTCGGCGCGATCCTCATGGGAGAGTTTACCGACTGCTGTGAAAACAACGATATATGCATGATGATCATGGATCATGTGCGTGAATATGACTTCCCTGTCGTACACAGCCTGCCGTTCGGCCACGGCCTCCACAACGAGGTGATTGCCTTCGGCCCGCCCTTTGCGCTGGATACTAATGAGCGGTTACTCAAAATTCTCGAAGCTCCGGTTGCCTGCTGAATCGCAATCCCGCCTCGACTCCGAGTTCAAGTCGGCGGTTTGCCGAGGCGCCTTTTCCGGGGCCTCTTTGCTCATTTCCAGGGGCCGTGAGGATAATTTCGAGCGCACCTGGGGAACGGTGGAGTCGGGCGGCGTTGCCGTGACCTCATTGACTCGTTTCGACCTGGCTTCCCTGACAAAGCCCCTGGTTACAGCGCCACTTTGCATGGCCGCAATTCAGCGCGGCCTCCTGGACCTTGACGATCCTCTGTCCAGGTTTTTCCCCGATACTGTCCCCGGGGACAAGCAAGAGATCACGGTGAGGCGCCTGCTGTCTCACTCCTCGGGATTTCCACCGTATAAGCCCTTTTATCTCGAGCTGATCAAGCTGCCCATGGAAGCCAGGCGCAACGCGCTTTTGTCAATGCTGCTCAATACGCCCCTCAATGCGCCTCCGGGGCAAACAGCCAAGTACAGCGACTTGGGTTTCATGCTGCTTGGCCTTATCCTCGAGAAACAATTGGGCGAAAGACTCGACGTCAGCGCCCGAAATTTTCTATTTGCTCCACTCGGAATAGACGAACTCCATTTTTGCCCGGTTGACAAACGCGGGGCAGAGGGCGCAGATCAAATGCCGGACCAACTCGGCGCCCCCGTTCTTTGTGCCCGATCTGCCGACTCCAGTTATGCCGCCACCCAGCTTTGTCCCTGGAGAAAAAGACTCCTATCGGGTGAAGTGGACGACGAAAACGCCTGGACCCTTAATGGAGTTGCAGGGCACGCCGGGCTTTTCGGGACGGCGCGGGGAGTTTTTTCGCTTGTTTCCTTCCTGTGGAATGTCTATGAGGGTGGGATAGCCGATCCGCCTTGGTCCCGAGAGATTGTAAAAGATTTCTGGACCAGGACCGAAGCCGGTGAAGGTTTGAGCGACTGGTGCCTGGGCTACGACACACCGAGCAGAAAGAGTTCGAGCGCCGGGCGCTTTTTTTCCCGCAATACCGTCGGGCACCTCGGCTTTACAGGGGTCTCTTTCTGGCTCGACCTGGAAAAGGGGGTGCTGGTGATTCTTCTAACCAATCGTGTTCATCCGACGAGACAAAACGATGCGATCAGGCAACTGAGGCCCATTTTGCACGATATAATCATGGAAGCGCTTAGCTATGGAAACTGACGGATTCAAGAAAATATACATGGTTGGAATCGGTGGGATCGCCATGGGGACCCTCGCAACGATGTTAAAACAAAGCGGCTTCGAGGTGGCAGGATCGGACCATAATCTCTATCCTCCAATGAGTACGCACCTGCGGACCCTCGGGATTCCGCTCTTCGAGGGGTTCGCCCGGGAAAACCCTCAAAAGTTCGACCCCGATCTTTTTATCATAGGAAATGTCGTCAGGCGGGAAAATCCCGAGGCACAATTCATACTTTCGCAGGAACGGCCCTATCTGTCGATGCCCCAGGCTATCTGCAGGTTTTTTATCGAAGGGCGCAGAACCATGGTCGTCACCGGGACCCACGGAAAGAGCACAACCGCCTCTATTCTCAGCTGGATCCTCGAGCATGGAGGCAAGGACCCCGGAGCCTTCATAGGCGCCTTCCTCAAGGATTGGGGCAGGAGCTTCAGGCTGGGCCAGGGTGAATACATGGTGCTGGAAGGAGATGAGTACGACACGGCTTTCTTTGACAAGGGGCCTAAATTTCTACATTATCAGCCCTATATCGGGATAGTCGGAAGCATCGAGTTCGATCATGCGGATATTTTCGCCGACCTCGAATCCATCCTTAAATCCTTTCGCGATTTTGTCAAACTTATCCCCGAGCAGGGCTATCTTATCCTCAACGCCGACGACGCAAACTGCGCTGCCCTGGCCCGGGAATGCAAAGGGCAAGTGATAACCTACGGCCAATCCCCCCACGCAGACTGGCATATCCAGCAGGTTGATTTCGGCTCGGGCGAAGTCCGTTTTCAACTTCGCGACCCCGGGTCCTCCAGGCAAGAAACATTCCGATCCGGACTCGCGGGAAGGCACAACGTCTCGAACCTTACTGCCGCGATCGCGGCCGCAAGCATTGCCGGAATGAACCCGGAGAGCATCCGTGAAGCCATTGCGTCTTTCAATGGTGTTAAGCGGCGCCAGGACGTGACAGGCGAGTTTGCAGGAATTCTCGTAATGGACGATTTCGCACATCATCCGACCGCCGTTCACGAAACGCTCCAGGGTCTAAAACTTTTCCATCCGGAACGGCGCCTTATAGCCGCCTTTGAGCCCAGGAGCAACTCGAGCAGGCGAAATGTGTTTCAGGACCTGTACTCGCGCGCATTTTCCGCAGCCGACGTCATCTGTATCAAGCAGCCGCCCGCGCTGGGCTCCATCGACGAACATCAGCGCCTTGACGCCCGGCGGCTGGTAGGCGATATCTGTAAGCGGGAGAAAGATGCACATTTTTTCCCGATACCGATGAATTGCTTGCATTTCTGCTTCGGTCCGCACGACCGGGCGACCTGATCGTCTGCATGAGCAACGGCAGCTTCGACGGGCTTACACAAAGACTTGCGGCAGAATTAAGCAAGCGGTGAGATGCTTTGAGGGGTGACTGCTTCGCAATTCAGGGATCGAGAAGTTGTTCCGCTCCCTGGCTCCCGCTCCGTCTTGAAGGAGTGTCCCAATAGGACATGAGGTGTTGGTTTGAACCGAATTCTACTCCATATTTGCTGTGGCCCCTGCTGCATTTATCCCGTTTCGGCCCTGCGCGGCCAAAATTTTATCGTGCACGGATTTTTCTACAATCCGCACATCCAACCTTACCAGGAATTTCAAAAAAGGCTGACGACACTCGAAGCTTACGCACAAAACCTGGCTCTTCCCCTAATCGTGAGACCCGACTATGATCCGCAGACTTTTTTCCGGGAGGTTGCATTCCGCGAGACGAGCCGTTGCCTTTACTGTTACTCTGTCAGGTTGAACTCGGCTGCACGTTTGGCAAAAAGAAGCCGCTTCGATGCCTTCACGACGACGCTTCTATACAGCAAGCGCCAGCAGCACCAACTCCTGGTATCTATTGCCGAAGAGGCGTCTAAAAGACATGGGATTGCGTTCCTCTACAGGGATTTCAGAGCCGGATGGCAGGAAGGTCAGCAGAAGGCAAAGGCGCTCGGCATGTATAGACAGCAGTATTGCGGTTGCGTTTATTCGGAGATGGAAAGGTTTTACTCAAAAAGTGCCGGGCGGGAGACGGAAGGCAGAGCGGCAAGACCCGAATTTGACCGGGATAGTGATTCAGCCTGAGCGAACCGGGGGTCCGGCGGTCCGGACCATCGTAAAACATGGAATATGGCCCTTTTTTTGTTGAAAAACCGCTTCTTTTCGGCTCCGTTGCACCCCCAATACCGGTTCCAGTGGACCCTGGCGTCAGGCCTGGGAATTAGCTGTAATCACGGGGACTTGGATAATAGAAACGAAAAATAGCGGAATACGAAGATTAATCGCATAAGAAGAAGATAGCACGAACAATGGAGCGCAGAAGGATAGCTTTCAACCAAGGCCGGGCAGGTTCATCCTATTCGGTCCGCATCCGACACCATCTTTTTGGATATATCCCTGAGCATGGATTAATCAGGCTATTTCCGGGATAATCCGGTCTAACTGCGGAAAATCCCGGATTACCCGGTTTGCCTTTCAGCTCTGGAGCTGATAGATTGTGCGACATCCTATACTCTCTCGGGTATCCGTGAGGACCATAGGGCTTCTTTGAAAATGTGAGGAGAACCAGTATGGCGCCTGATTCAAGCCTCCACAGGCACCATGCGGCGGGATTCAAAGCCGGCTTTCGCAGCATCCTTGTGAAAGTCACCGCTTTGCCTCTGATTTTTATGTTCGTCTTCCACTTCCCAGTTCAGGCAATAGCGCAGAGCACGGAAACTCCAGGAACGCTGGTAGCATTATCGCTGCCAGGCGCACTTCCGAAAAACGGTGTTCCCACTCTTACGCAGCCCATTCATGCAGATACTCTCGAGGAATCCCCCGCGGTGCAATGGAGAAACAGAATCGAGATACCCATCAATGAACCTTTAATCAAAAAATACATCCGTTTCTATCAGGGAGAAGGCCGAAAGACTTTTTCGGAGGCCATGGACAAGGCAAGCAAGTGTCTCCCCCGGATGGCCGAGATTCTCGAAAGCCAGGGAGTACCGGCGGAAATGGTTTCCGTCGTGTTTGTGGAAAGCCGTTTCGAGAAGAACGCGTCATATCGAGGAGCGGGTGGATACTGGCAGATGCTGGCGGGAACAGCAAGACAAATGGGGTTAAGGGTCGATCGCTGTGTGGACGAGAGACGAGATCCAATCAAATCGACCAAAGCTGCCGCCAAATACCTAAGAAGACTTCACGATCAGTACAACTCATGGTTATTGGCTCTGGCCGCATATAATGTGGGCGACCGACCGATTGGTTGCGTGGCCAGAAAGTGCCGCGTTAAGGACGGGGAGCTTTATGGGCGAATGTTGCCCGCGCGTTCGGCAGTTTATGTTTCAAAAGTTTTGGCCGCGATGAATATCATGCGCGAGCCGGATAAGTACGGTTTTGAGTGTCCCAACTATTGCAAGCCTACGGACTTCGATCCGGTTTTGGTGAATACCCCTCTGAAACTGGAAGAGGTAGCAGCATGGATCAATGTACCGGTCAGTCGTTTAGAAGAACTCAATCCGTCACTGCAACAGAACGCGATGTTACCCGGTTCCGGATTTGCACTGCGTTTACCTTCGGGTTCAAGAGAAAAATTTGACCTCGCCTACGAGGCTAACATTCGAAGGTAAACCTCTACGAGAAACTATGGCGCCTCACGAAGTAATCTTTCACAGAAGTGGCAAAAGTTGCCCGTATGAGTATCGGGGTGGTGGCTGCCGCGCTTTATCCGGTCATGAAGTGGATTAGATGACTCGAGAAAAAGCCGGAAGTTCGTCAGGCCCGGTCGCAGGAAAGTGGGGAAGTCGACAAAGCTCCGAGTTAAGCCGGGTCCTAAAAAGGACAGGCTGACAAAGGTCTTGGAGGGAGTTAAAGGCGATTAGCCGTGACGCCCTCCGGTCGAAACGGTTTCCGTGACCGGTTGCTTGAGGTTTTCAAAGCCACAGTAATTTTAGAGGCCCTCCATTCCTTGGAGGGCCTCTTCTTTTCGGATAGACGGCGAGCGCCATCTTCCGCGGCGGCGCCAAGATAGCCGGGTTATTTCATCGAGAATCGGTTTTTTCAGGGAAACTCACCTCGAAAACGTCCAGGTCTCTTCCGATTTTGACAGACTGAAATTCCTTGTGCGCGTCATTTTCGAGTCTGCCGATCTCACTGTTATCATAACGGGGGCTTATGTGAACGAGCACAGCCCTTGCTGCGCCGGACTTCCTGGCAATTTTTGCGGCTTCGGCAACCGTCATGTGCCCTTTGGCGTCGGCGTGTTCGGAGTGTTCGGTCAGGAACATGCCCTCCAAAAAGGCCAGATCGGCTTTTTCACAAAGTGAGTAAACACCCGGGGCCGGTCTTGTGTCCACGACAAAGGCGATATGCCTGCCTCTCCTGACAGGCCCGAGCACATCCGAGGGCCGCACGATATCGCCTGAGGGTGTTCTCACATTTTCACCTTTTTGGAGCTTTCCCCACAGTTGCCCCATCGGTACCCCCAGGGCCTGTGCCCGCGCAGGGTTGAATTCTCCCGGCCGGTCCAGTTCTTCGAACCTGTATCCGAGGCAGAACCGGGTATGCTTTACGGGCTGCCAAAGAATCCTGGCCTGACCGTCGGTGTACGCCAGACCCGAGTTATCCGACGGCCATTCGATGATATTGATTGGGAAATTGACCTGGAATTCGAGCGTCCTCTGAGACTGTATGACAAACTCCCGGATTCCGGCGGGGCCGAGGATCGTAAGGGGGCTCGGGTCCTCCATTTGCGCCCTGAGCATTATCATACCGGGAATTCCCAGGCAGTGGTCGGCATGCAGGTGGGTTACGGCAATCAGCTTCAGCCCGCGCACCCCAAGCCGCACCTTCTTCCAGTTGATCTGCGTCCCCTCCCCGGCATCGAAAAGATATATCTGGCCGTTAAGCCTCAACGCCATGGAGGTGAGCATCCTCTGGGGCATCGGCATCATTCCGCCGGTTCCAATCAATATGCATTCCAATTCGCGATCCTCGTCAGGGACGGCCCTGAGTGAAGGCAGTTCGGGCGATTGTCTTTCCTACCCGTCCGAACAGGTCCGATGCCCTTATTCCAAAAATATTGCCCGCCTGCAGGAGCAGAACCGGACATCGTCAATATTACCTCTAAATTAGATAACATGCCACACCGGCTTCACTCCGGGACAGGGTTAAGACAACGGGTATTCCATGTTCCGAGACTCAAGACAGCATCGACGGGGCGATGAAAGGAACGCCGCAGTGAAGGCGGCGCCGGAGGTTAACCGAAGTGGAGTGATCGACTCGACCGCCATTGCATGATAGTATATTAGTGGTTAACGAAGCGTTCCCTGGTGATGTTTTAAGTCTGCTTAAGATATATTGAATCATTTTCGAGCTACTGCTCTCCCACTGCTCAGTGTTGAAGGCCTCGCCGGAAAATATTCAACCAGGGGCCTTTTGGTGAAATTGCACATCCGGAAAGCATCACTATTGCCCGGCTAATGAGAAAATATGCACCCGGAGACCTTTGGGTGGAATTTTTCACATCTCTAAAGTATTATTGTAATAATTTGGGCAAAAAGAACCGAGCATCCAGAAAAGGGAGAACCGAAATGACTGATGAAAGCGTGGTTTGCCGTGGTTACGCAAAAATACCGGTCAACCGGCTCGAGCCCGGAGAGATGGGAATTCTCCTGGCCCGGGCCGGGGCGGGCAAGACTGCCTGCCTCACTCATGTTGCCATAGGATATCTGCTCGAGGGCGAGCCTGTTCTCCATGTCTGTGCGGATCTCGTTCCGGACAAAGTAAAACTCTGGTACCAGGAACTGCTCAAAGATATCTTTTCGAACAAACCTGAGTGCAAGGTCTCCGATTTGGAGCGATTCATCGAGCCGCTGCGGTTCATAATGTCTTTTCTCAATCAGACATTCAGCCCGGAAAAGCTGGAGTTGAGCATAGACAATCTGAAACAGCAGGCCCGGTTCGTGCCTTCGCTCATCATTCTGGACGGTCTGGACTTTGGCAACACTGAACGTCCTGTTTTCGAAAAGATAGGCGACCTTGCCCGGCGGCACTCTACTCCCGTCTGGATCTCCGCGAGGTCCCACAGGCATATGCCTGACGTAAATGAAAGAGGCATCCCATACCCGATCGACTCAATGGACGACCTGTTCAGCTCAGTTTTTGTACTCGAGCCCGAAAAGAGCGGCATCAAGCTAAAGGCGCTGAAGGAAAAAGGCGTCTACAATCCAGCTAACTCGGAGTTTATGCTTGACCCTAATACTTTCCTGCTTCTGAAAACATCCGGTCTCGCCGAACATGGAGACGTGTGAACGAGGACCCTTGAAAAGGGCCCATTGTCCCGATTTTTCACTGCGTTGACCGTTTTTTGCTCCATCGGAGGTTTGCCATTCGTCGATGCAAGATGATTTGGTCGCTGGTCTGACCCGACAGGTCAAAGAAGAGGTGATCGCGAACTACCTGCTGGAGCGTCGCCTGATCGAGCTTCAGATAGAAAATCTCAACAAGCTGGCTGCCAGCTGCCAGAGGGAAGCCTGGTCCGTTGGTAGACGGTTGGCGAGACTTTCCTCGCTTATGGTCG
Organism: uncultured delta proteobacterium; assembly: GCA_963826655.1. Taxonomy (GTDB): domain Bacteria; phylum Desulfobacterota; class Syntrophobacteria; order Syntrophobacterales; family Syntrophobacteraceae; genus SbD1. The sequence continues at coordinate 81,146 of CAWGZP010000161.1, read as the reverse complement.
AGCCAACCATGCGAAGCCGGCTCGCAGAAACCCTTGGAACGGGGACCAGCCCCTTCTGGAGGGCTTGCCTGAATATCGAATTTACCCGATATGTACGGCTCATTCGCGTGCGGGCGCTGACCCGAAAAGGGAAATTCCGGAAGCTGGTCATCGAATCTTATGCCAGCCTTTATAACGGTATGACAAAATATAAGCTGCAATATGAAGACCTCGAGTGCGAGCGCGCAGCGGTTAACAGGAACATCGATTCTTTCCACGGAAATTTCGACCTCCTCTCGATGCTCTCTTTCTTCAGGAACCTGGACGTGCAGGAGATCGAAAGAAAGAAGATCCTGGGAGATAACTTTACGGCCATAGAAATGGCCGAGTTGGATAAAAATCTCTACATCAGCACTGTATCCATGGAAAAGCTGGACGTCCCGGCGCCTCTCGGCCTTCCTGAACCCGATGCGTTCCGGGGAGAACTTTCCAGGCTCGCCGAGGAGATAATTCTGTCACACTTTGAAGAAGTGAAAAAAATCATGAGGTAAACACTTCATCAGATTTGACGCATCTGCCGTTTAGGTATATCTCTCCGGTTTGAGCTTTTGGCGCTCAGTGGTTACACTCAAAGGTAAAGCGCGCCTTTTAGAGCAGATAAAACCGAAGCTGCAGCGGAGTAGTTGCGCGTTATGTTCTCGCCTGGGCATGATGTATCGGCTGAGAGCCAAAATTTCAGCGCTGATCGCTCAGTTTTGGAGGAGAGTTGGTAAGTATAGCCACTCGGAAAAGGTTTTGGGTTGCCGCCGTTTTCGGCATCGTAGTCCTTTTCTACACCATAAAGCAGGCCAATCTTCAGAAACTCATGGAGCACCTGGGAGACATCAGCCCCCTTTGGGCTGTTGCCGTGGCGGCGGCCTCCTTTACGAGCTACGCGTGCGTAGCAGGTGTTCTCCACCGATTGATCAAGGGAATCGGCATCCAGCTCTCTTTTTCATCCTGTTTCAAAATTTCGCTCCTCTCCGCCACACTCAACTACCTCATGTCAATGGCAGGACTAAGCGGGGTGGCGGCAAAAGTTTACCTGCTCGCGCGCGAGGACATTCCCCCAAGCAAGACCCTCTCCGTCTCCATCATACATGGCTTTCTCACCAACACTATAGCGGTCTTGTTCATTTATCTCGGATTTTTCTATCTCTACAGCCAGCACCAGATAACGGACCGCAACCAGGAAGTGTTCGGAGGCTTGGTCCTGCTGATTGCCTTTCTGATGACCTGGCTCACCATACAGACAATCATTCATGAGGCTTTCCGGAAGAGAGTATGGCAAATCGGGCTCAAGGCGGTGATCGCTTTTTGCACCAGGGTTGGCAGGCCTCAATGGATCGGGCGGGAGAGGGCCGAGGTTTTCTTCGAAAACTTTAATGACAGCCTGAACATGATAATGAGCAACAGGGCGAAACTGCTCCTCCCCGCGACCTTTGCCCTTTGCGATTGGGTGTTCATGTTCCTTTGCCTCAAGTTTTCATTCACCGCCATAGATTACCCCGTGGACAATAAAGTCCTGATGGTCGGATTCTCGGTAGGTCTTTTCATGGGCCTGTTTTCACTGACCCCCGCCTCGATCGGCCTCATGGAAGGCTCAATGGCCGGATCATTCTACCTCATGGGCCTCGATTACGCCTTTTCTCTTCTCGCTATTCTCATCTACCGAACGGCTTATTATTTCGCCCCTATCGCAATCAGCGTCTTCTTCTTCAAACGGTTCTTTCCCTCGCCCCCGGACCGTACCGAGCGCAGCGGGGAAAAGGAAGGTGTAGTTGCAAGACCGCCACGGTGAATCTGTCCCGGCACCGGCGCCGTCTCCCATGGCCGCGTTTCAACACGGCTCATTGTCCAAAGCGTCCCCTGCCCCGAACTCAAGATAACTAATTTTTATTGCAATTATAGATACTTGGCTATTGACAACCGGCCAGGCTCTCTTCCAGCACATTCATGTGCCCGTCGATCTACTATGCCGTCGCATAGGACCATGATTATGTTTATTCAGAACAGTCGAGGAGTTCTACGCGTGGGGCTAAGGATAAAATGTTGCCGGAGGCGATTTGCAATAATTCGAGACAGCGCAACTTTAGCGTCCACGTTCACGTAGAATAACAGGTCGGACTTCTGATTCAGGGAGCGTCCACAGTTCGGTTTTTTTTGACTAATATTGAAAAAATCCGGCAGCATGATGTAGACGATCATTTCAAGACAACCGTCTAAAGGTAAGGAACTGAAATCATGGAGTAATTTTAGATAGTTTAAAAGAGGTGCTCTCATGAATGCCAAAAAAGATGAGTTTTTGAAGTCGATAGATTTGCTGATTCAAAAATCCGGCTCGGGGGGTACGGTTTGGGAAGGAACCATGAAAGATTATCTCGAACTGGTCGCGGAGGAACCGAGAATTGCTCGAACGGCCTCGGCTCGAATATACGATATGATTGCGTCGAAAGGGTCGACTGAAATAGTGGATTCTGAAAAACTGCCCCATTACGAAGATATGGTGCGGTACAATTTTTTTTCAAAGGAAATTTTCGGGATCGAGGAGTCTTTACATGACCTGGTTCGCTTCTTCAGGGCGGGGGCCAACCGCACAGAGACGGGCAAGCGGATACTGATACTGGTGGGTCCGGTCTCATCCGGGAAATCTACCGTGGCAACCCTGCTTCGATCCGGGCTCGAATTGGACTCAACTCCGCTATACGCCATTAAGGGTTGTCCTATTCATGAGGAACCTCTTCACCTGATTCCCCGCTCGCTTCGGCCTGAATTTGAGAATCTGCTCGGAGTAAAAATAGAGGGGGACCTTTGTCCGGTCTGTAAATGCAAGCTGGAGGAAGACTCGCAATGCCGCGACCAGGTCGGGCAATATACCTGGGAAAACATGCCGGTCGTGCAGATCAACCTCAGCGAGCGCGACCGGGTTGGCATTGGCACCTTTCAGCCCTCGGACCCCAAAAACCAGGACATCTCTGAGCTTATCGGCCACATAGACCTCGGAAAAATAACGAGATTCGGCGAAGCTCATCCGCTCGGATACAAGTTCGACGGGGAGATAGAGATCGCGAACAGGGGTCTTATCGAGTACATCGAAATTTTGAAATGCGACATCAAATTCCATTATGTCCTCATAACGGTTGCCCAGGAGCAATTGATCAAGGCTCCGGGGTTCCCGCAGATTCATATCGACACGGTAATCCTCAGTCATACGAACCAGACCGAGTTCGACAAGTTCAAAGCCAACAAGGAAAACGAAGCCCTGCACGACAGGATGTATCCGATATACGTCCCCTATAACCTGCGCATAAAGGACGAAGTCTCGATTTACAAAAAGCTCACCGAGAAAAGCGAGTTCCATAATAAGGTCCACATCGCTCCTCTCACTTTCGAAACGGCGGCAATGTTTGCCGTGTTGACCCGCCTCGTACCGTTCAACCTTTGTCCCGAGTTGGTGAAGAAGGCAAGGTACTACGACGGCCAGGTGATCATGGAGAAGGAGAAGGACCCGGTAAGCGTTAAGAAAATGCGCCTGGAAGGCAGGGTTAAGGGAGAGGGAATGACCGGAATAAGTCCGAGGTTCGTGATGAATGCCATCAATATAGCCCTTGGGGCCGCAAGGGAAGGAACGGGCTGCATAAATCCGGTCGATATCATTCGAGCATTGACGCACCAGTTCGAGCACCACATAGGATTTTCGGATGAAGAAAAAAACAGGTACATGGAACTGCTGAAAAGCGAGAAAGGAAGCACGCTCTCCGAGTATCGCACGGAGGCCAGGCGGCAGGTAAACCGGGCTTTTCTTTTTGCTTATGAAGATCAGGCCCAGGCGCTTTTTGAGAACTACATGAAGAACGCGACTGCTTTTTGTCTCAAGCGAAAGATAATCGACCCCGTGACACAGGAAGAGCAGGAGCCGGATGAAAGGCTCATGCGTACGATCGAGGAGATGATCGGGATATCCGAAATCGCCAAGAGGGAGTTCCGGCAGGGACTGTTTGTATTCAAATCGGATGCGCTGGACCGTGGAGATCGGTTCAGCTTCGACACGTATCTGCCGCTCCAGGAAGGCATCGAAAAAAAGCTCATGGCGGACTTGAGAAACATTGTCTCGCTCACTCTTGCCGATGAGAACATAAGAGACCCCAAGACCTCCAAACGTAAGCAAGACGCCGTATCGAAGCTTCTGGAGAAGGGATACTGCCCTGTGTGTGCGAACAATCTGCTCCATTTCGTGGGAGAGATGCTGAGGAAGGAAGGGTAACGGCATGTCAGTGCTTATCCCGGACTACGATTCGAGCGCCAAGGGACTTTCGGACGCGGCCAGGCACCGCGAAAAGATCAAGGAGGCCATCAGGCGTAACCTCCCCGATATAATAAGCGATGAGGCGATCATTACGCGAAGCGGCGATCAGATTGTCCGTGTGCCTGTTCGCGGAATCAAGAGCTATAAGTTTGTCCACAGGTATTCGGATGGAGCGAAGGGAGGTTTTGGCAGCGGGGAGTCGGAGGAAGGAACGGTCATCGGGCAGCGGCCGAAACCCGGCAGCGGACAGCCCGGCAGGCCGGGTGAAGAGCCTGGAGAGGATTACCTGGAGACCGAAATAGAACTCGCCGAGTTGGTGGAAATGATGTTGGAAGATATCGGATTACCCAATCTGCAGCAAAAGGAAATCCGCGAGGCGGTGGTTGTTAAGGGCTGGAAGCATGACTCCATAGAAAAGCACGGGATCTTACCAAGACTGGACAAAAAACGCACGGTCAAGGAGGCCATAAAAAGAACTGAGGGCCTCGTGCAGGAACTGATGCTGAGGACCGCAAAGAGTGAAGAAGAGTGCCGGGCGGCGCTGGACGCCGCGCAGGGAGACGCCTCTGTGGCACTCGGTCTCCTTTCGGCAGGCGAGGGTCCTCGACCTTTCAAAGAGGGGCAGGAAGGGGCTGCCCGGCCGGACCGCTTTTACCTCGATTCGTCCGACCTGCGCTTTCGCACAATTGTCGACGATACCGATCACCAGTCCAACGCGGTTGTCATCGCCATGATGGACGTTTCGGGCAGCATGGGCACGATGAAAAAGTACCTCGCGCGCTCGTTTTACTTTTGGATGACCTCTTTTCTGAGGGTCATTTACAAGCGCGTCGAGATACGCTTTATCGCGCATACGACCGAGGCCAGGCTGGTGGACGAGTATGAGTTCCTGCACCGCGGGGAGTCAGGCGGGACATCCTGCCATTCGGCCTATGAGCTTGCCACCGACCTGATCGACACGGAATACCCCACAAGCAGGTGGAACGTCTATCCCTTCCATTTTTCCGACGGTGAAGACTGGGACGTAGACCGGGCTGTCAGGTCACTTGCAAAGATGCTCGACAGGGGAGTCGCAAACTTCGGATATGGTGAAATTCAGACCGAACACTCCTCTTCGGTTCTCATGGAAGCGTACAGACATAAAATCGGGCTGCAGCCCAATATCGGTAGTGATAACTTCTCGTATTATCGCGGGATGCTGGGGCGGTCTCCTGTGCTGGGGGTAATCATCAGGGACAAGTCCGACATTTACCCTGCCCTGCGGATATTTCTTGCGGGGAAACGGGGAAAGGGCAATGGTCCATCCAAATGAACAATATCGATCTCAAGAGGCTCAACGAGGCCGAGGAGTTCATAAAGAAAATAGGGGCTGAGTTCGGACTTGATTTCATGGAGCAGGAGTTCGACGTCGTTCCAGCCCAAAAGATGCTTGAAATTATGGCCTACCGGCTGCCTGTAAATTATTCCCACTGGAGCTTCGGGCGAGATTACGAAATGGAGCGCACCAAGTACGAACATGGCTATTCGGTTCCCTACGAGGTGGTATTCAACAGCGATCCCGCCCGTGCGTACCTGATGGAGACGAACCCGCTTCCAATCCAGGTCCTGGTTATGGCCCACGTTTACGCCCACAACGATTTCATGAAAAACAGCAGGCATTTCCAGACAACCAGGCGGGACATGATAACCTCGGCCTCCGAGGCGGCACGGCGCTTTCGCCGGTACGAGGAAGACTACAATCGTGAAATTGTCGAAAAACTGATTGACGCGGCGATGTCAATCGAGTGGAACATAGATCCTGACGAGTTGATTAGCCCGGAAACGGAGGCGCAAACTCGGGACAGGCTCTATGGCTGGTCCGGGGCTTTGCCTGCCGAAGGCGCTTTTGACGACCTGCTCCCGCAGAAAAAGCCCATTCTCCACGCTGAAAAGCAAAGGCTGAGGCGAAAAACCCCTCCCGAACCTACCGTGGACATTCTCAAATATGTGATCGACAACTCGCCTATTTTTTTCCAGGAGTGGCAAAAAGACATTTTGAGCACCGTCCGGGGACAGGCGCTCTACTTTCTCCCTTACCGGCGGACCAAGATCATGAACGAAGGCTGGGCCACCTACTGGCACGAAAAGATCATGAACCGGCTTTTTGCCGAAAAGTTTCTGAGCGCCGAGGAACACGGCTATTACAACCTTTATAACTCCAGGGTCAAAGCGCATAACCCTCGGACGCTCAATCCCTATATGCTCGGGAGCGCGCTTTTCAAAAATATCGAAATGCGGTGGAACACCGGGCGATTCGGTTCGGAATACGAAGCTTGCTCCAATGCCCTGAAAAAGGCGAACTGGGACCTCCACCTCAACAAGGGCCGAGAGAAGATCATGGAGGTACGCCGAACGCTAATGGACTGGTTCTTCATAGATGAATTTTTGAACAGCGAAGTGATCGAGGACCTGCAGCTCTATATCTACCTCGAAGCCGATAAAGGCTCGCACGTGGATCTCGAAGTGAGGGAAACCGGTTGGAAAAAGGTAAAGCAGATGCTGGTGCAGAGTCTAATGAACTGGGGAATACCCAGGATCATGGTTATGGACGGAAATTACCACAACAGTTCCCAGTTGTATCTAAAGCACCAATTCGAAGGCCTGCCGCTAGACGACGAGTATTGCAGAAAGACGCTTGCGCACATCTATTTTCTCTGGGGCCGCCCGGTTTACCTGGAGACCCGCAATCTCAACGATACCGATAACATGGTCTATTTCATCGACAAAGATGGAATGAAGGCACAAGTGGCTTAGAGGGGTGCATACCATACGTCCTGGAACACTACATCGACATCCTCGTCCAGCCCGGCTACACCTTCAGCTACTCACCGAGCGAGGGATACAAGGGGCTTGTAGCCGGGAAACCGGCGGCAGCGGTCTATGCCCGCGGTTGGCGCCTATCCGCCGGGGTCCGAGAGCGAGCCTTACGACCTGTAGAAGCGCTGCCTGGCGACGATTCTCGGCTTCATCGGCCTCACCAACGTTCGTGCCGTAGCCGTCGCAGCCGGCCCTCATGCTCGGGCCGGCGGAATATGAGCGGATGCTGGAGCAGAAGAAGAGAGAGAGGCACGAACGCCGGCGGCGGAGTTTTAGTGTCCTGTGCCTCCTTGTTCCGGAGAGAATGAACATTGAACTTACGTTCGACGGGGAGAGATGAGATCGGCGGAAAAATGTCAATGGGGCACTAAGGCAGCCCCCGGTAATATGGAACTGCCCCTTGTCGTTCGATTTTCCCGGCAGGGGCCGAGACGCTGAGACCCGGTGTCAGTAACCGGGAGCACAAAAGATCAGATCGTCGACCACCTCAAAATAAGTACCCTTGGGCATCCATTCTTTTGTCACCGGGTTGAACCATCTATACTCCACCCAGCCACTTCGATCGATGCCGGCAGACTCGACAATCTCCTTGATGAAGAATTTTTCATCCGAATCCTTGACTTCCATGAAGTTTTCCCCAATGTGTTTACTGTGGATACCATGGGCCAGCATTGTCCCATTTGAATCCACCACGAAGATATACATCTCGCCTTGTGTAAACATCCCATGGGAATCGGAGAACTCCGCCAGGGCAAGCTTCCTTCCGACGGACCTGTAATAGTTTTTGGCGTTTTGCACCCACTCCTGTGCGTGGCGCCGCGAGTTGGGTCCCATTTCATTCTCCTCGGAACAAGACAGTAGGGTTCGAATGGAACGGCAGGTATTTTGTAAATACTCTGCACGCCTGCTCAGATAAATTTTCCGATAATCCCTCCTTGGTTTGCAAGTAGTCTGTGAGCGGATACAATACTCCTTATTGGCCTTTATGCCCTACCGTTACGCAAAAATCAAGAATTGATCTGGAAACGACTCCCTGGTGACAGGCTTATGAACTTCCGATCAATATCCCCGTGAGCAGCACCAGCGCCCCGCCGAGGACGACCTGGACGATGGCCGAGGTGAACGGCGTATCCATATATTTCCAGCGTATCCACGAAATCGCACACAACTCGACCGCCACGACCAGTCCGGCAACCGATGTCGCCGTCCAAAAATCCTTAATCAGATAAGGCAGGGTATGGCCAAGGCCGCCCGCCATGGTCATTACCCCGCATGCGGCGCCGCGCACCCACGGCCGGCCGCGCCCCGTCAACGCGCCATCGTCCGACATCGCCTCGGTGATGCCCATGCTGAGGCCCGAACCGATGGAGGCCGCAAGGCCGACCAAAAACGCGTCCCACGATTGATGCGTGGCAAACGCGGCCGCGAAAATCGGCGCCATTGTGGAAACCGAGCCGTCGATCAAGCCTGCCAAACCCGGCTGAATGATCTGCAACAACAACATGCGCCGCGCCACGTCGTCTTCGGCCGCTTTTTCATCGGTGGGTATAATCGTGCGTTCGGCAGCGTCGGCTTTCGCCACGTGGCCGGTTTCCTCCTGTGCCAGATCGCCGAGCAACTTGCGCACATTGACATCCGTGGAGCGTTGTGCGGCGCGGTTGTAAAAATTGGTGGCCTCAACCTCCATCATCATCGCCTGCCGCCGCACGGCATCTATGCGCAGCTTGTCCATCAACCAGATCGGGCGGCGTTTCATGAATCCGCGCACGTCCTGGCGCGTGATGTAGGGCAAGCGCTCGCCGAACTTGCTGCGAAACATTTCAAGAAGCTGGTTTTTGTGGACTTGCTCTTCGCCGGCCATCGATTCGAACAAGCGGGCCGTCGCGGGGAATTCGTCACGCAACCGGTTGGCGAAGTTGAGGTAGATTTGCATGTCCTCTTCCTCGCTTGAAATCGCAAGGGCAAGGACTTCGCTTTCCTTCAAGTCGTAAAAACGTTTCATGAGAAAGCCCCTTCGTTATCGGACAAACGCGAAAAAGATAGCTTTAGCGGGCAAGCCGCGGAGTGGCGGGTTGTGGAAGCGTACAGTTTCTGGACATTTCGGCAGGCGTATCAGGTTAAATCGCTGTTTCCACCGCATTCTACGCGCCTCCGCGTGAAATGACTTCAGCCCTGGCCGCGCTTATGCTGCTCCGCGTCCTCTGCGGTGAACTTTCCATGGTTCAGGATGGACTGTGGTCCGAAACACTCAATGAGCGGCCAGTTCGGCCTCTAGCCTTTCCAGGCCGATCCTGGCGAATTCGATATCCGGATCCAGCTCGAGGGCGATGCGGTAGACCCTGATGGCCTCCTGCTTGTGACCCAGTTCTCTCAGGTTGGACCCGATATTGGCGTAATCTATCGCGGAACCCGGATCGAGCTCTATGGCCCGTTCAAAAGAAGCAATCGATTCGTTGTGCCTCTTCAGCTTGAAATAGCAGAAACCCTGCAAGTTGTATATTTCCTTCAACTCCGGATTGGCCCCTACGGCAAGATCGAGCGCCTCCAGGGCCTCCTCGTATCGTTCCAGCTCCTTGAGGCAGGACGCTATATGGACATGGACGCTGCCGATCTCACCCGGATCGGGAGACTGCGCCAGGGCGCTTTGGAAAAGCCTGAGTGCGGCTTCCGGATCTCCGTTTAGCTCCAGGCTATGGGCGAGAAAGAACGTCAGGTCGTAACGCGGCCCAAACGCGGCAAGCAACCGCTCCATCTGAAGAGCCACCTCGTGGAGAACCACCTCGTCGCCGGACGCACCCTTCAGCATGGTCCGCGCCGCGTGCTGCGGGAAATCGGTGTTGCGCGTGTGATCCAGAAAATGCGCTCCGGGGATGATCGTGTAAACCGCCGGGACGCGCAGTTTCGGGTGGGTGACGTTTACCACCAGGATTTGAAGGCCTATCTTTGCCAGCGCAGCCGTACACCGTTCGATTTCAACCCGCATGTTGTCGTCGTCGTGGTTCGGAAGGTCGTGGATAGAAACCTTCCCGCTGCTCTTCATCATGTAGGCGGCCTCTTCCAGGCTGGCATACTTGGGCAGAGTCGGCCGATAGGTAGTGCGGCTCTGGAAATCTCCCGCCAGTTGCGCTATTTCGGTAAGCGCCCGGCAAAGAGATTTTTCGGGGTTCGATGTAGTTCCCGCCGTAAAGACGATCTCGCTTTTCTCCGGAAAGGTCGATGGATCGTAGGCAAGCACTCCGACCGTAGGTATCCCTGTATCCAGCGAGAAGTCGCGCAGGAAAAGCTCGATACCTTTTGCGCGAAACTTCTCCACGAGTTCGATTGCGGCCGGGTCGCGAAGCGAATCGATGTCAATCTCGGGGGTGACCCGCATCTCGTTGCTGATGATCGACGCGACGTGCCTTTCGACCACCTCGCACAGCGCCTGGAGGATCGCCTCCTCCATCGTGTTTCCACTGGCCGGCCCGTTATATTCGTTTATGGTGTAGAACCAGTCTATCGGCGCCCACTGGTCCCTGCCAAGCGTCAGGTTCCGGGCCTTGACCCACCGGAGCGGCAGATCATCGAGAAACTGCCTGCACTGCTCCGTATCGGTTTGGGCATCATAGACCGATGTCTTCAAGTCCTGCGCCGAAACCGCAAAGTCGTCCAGCTCCCTGTATGTAAAAGTGGGGAACGGAAAATCGTGGATGAACGAAAAGAAGCTGAAACGCTCCATCAACTCCATAAGAGCGCTCGCTTCGGACTGCTGCGGCGTGGCGCCTTTGCCCATCTGCTTTTTCGTTCCGGTGAACCGGGTGGCGTCATCGCCGCACAGACTGATATATACCGGTATGTCGAGCCTGCCCGTATCGATCCGCATGGTCCTGGCGAGAATGTTCATATCCAGTTCTGCCAGGCGATCACGCACCCACGAGATCGTCTCCTCGGGGCTCCTCGTTTTGTCCTGGTCATGGCTGTAATGTTTGAAACTATCTTTTATTTCTATATCAGACGTCATGGAATATCCTGGAATGAAGAATCACCCGGGCGGGCCGGGCGGGTTGCTTGCGAGGCGTTTGGCGCAAATCAGTTTACAACCACCTCCTCGGGCTGTTCTTCGTTCCTGCGTATCAGCTCCAGCAGTGGAACGGCTCGCGAGTTGGCGAAGGCCCGGGGAATACCCTTTATTTTACTAAAATCTTTCAGGTTCTTCGGCCGCTGCACGGCGAGCTTTAAAAGCGTCTCGTTTGTCAGAATCCTGAACGGCGCGCGGTCGCGGCGCCGTGCTTCTTTTTCCCGGAATAGATAGAGCGCCTTTAGAATGCGCTTGCCAACCGGGTCCAGGGCCTGTGCCCCGTAGATATGAAGGAAATCGCCGGGGCGGAACTGTTTTTCCGTTATCTCCTGCAGACAAAGCTTCCCAAAGGCCTCGCGCGCCACATCGAGGAGTTCTTTTTCCTCGAGTTCGGCTACCAGCCTATGCCTGAGCGGGATAAGGTAATGAGTGTCGAGCCTTGCGTATTCGATCTGCTCGTCTCTCAGGGGCCGTCTTCCCCAGTCATATCGCTGCCACTTTTTATCGAGGCTTATCCCGAAATGCTCGAACAGTATCGGGGCGAGCCCCAGGTGCTTATACCCCAGTATCTTGGCGGCGATTGACGTATCGAAAACATTGTGCACCTGGAATTTAAAATCCCGCTTGAGCCCAGCAATGTCGTTGGAGGCCGCGTGAAAAATTTTCTCTATGCCGGGATTGGCAAGTATCTCACCAAAGGCGCCGATACCATCAAGTAAAAACGGGTCGATGATAAAGTCCTGCTCGCCGCTGGAGACCTGTATGAGGCAGGTGCGGTTGAAATAGGCGTAAAAACTGTTCGACTCTGTATCTATAGCAACACAATCGGTCTTTTCGAGAGTGCTTATAAGTTTTGAAAAGTCGTGCTGGTTTTCAATCACAGCAACAGAGTTTAATTTCATGATATACGTTTTCCGCCCTTTTATTCCGTGTTATCCTGAGGCAGGAAAGTGAGATCGAAATGAACAAACGCAAGGGCGAAAGCCCCAAACCATTGCGCCGATCCTCACGGCAAAACCCCAACACTTTCTATACCCCGTTTAGGGAGTTGGATCAACTGTTTGAGCGAGCTTTTTCCACCGATGGGAAACATAGTGCGGGAGTCGACCCGTTTGCCGGAAAACACGAACCGCCCCCCACAAAGATCGGCATCCAACCACCAGATGATGATTCCCTTTTCCAAACGGCAATGACAGGTGTAAGCCCCCTGCCCTCCGGGCCAAGCAAAAAAGTCCCCGTCCAGCCCGTCCACAGGGATTATCCGCGTTTTCTGGCCATGGAGCAAATCGAGGCTTATACTCAACTGGTAGACCTGGTCGCAGGCGAAGGGCACTTTGAACTCTCCTCTTCCGATGAATACATCGACGGCGCCGTACTGGGGATCTCGCCCGAAATTTTAAAAAATCTGAGGGAGGGCTACTTCAGCTATCAGGACTACCTCGACTTGCATGGGTTGAACAGGCAGGAGGCCCGCAGCGCGGTCAGGGATTTCATCATGGAGTGCTTTGCCGCCCGGCGCCGGTGTGTACTGATAATTGCGGGAAGAGGGCTAAATTCTAAAGACAAGGAGCCGGTTCTGAAAAACAACCTGCCCACCTGGCTCATCCGTGCGCCCCTCAAAAGGGTGGTCCTCGCTTTTGCCTCGGCCCGTTCATATGATGGCGGTTGGGGCGCATTCTACGTCCTTCTCCGCAAAAACGAGAGCAATTCTCCGCTGATTATGCCCGCTCGATAATATCCACCTGTAGGTATCCCCCCTTACAACCGAACCACAGTATGACCATCCTCCTAACCAGCATTCGCTTGAGTTGGATTTTGGCCGCTTCTGTACTGGGTAATCAAAGTTGCAGCCCTTTGCGCCAAATTCGCAGTTTCCGGTTTGGTGATTTGATCGTCCGCGCCAACCGATTTTCCTTTGTGGAGCTGCCGCTCATTTATGAGTGAAGAAAAGAGTATGACCGGCATGGTTTTGAGTGCAGCATCCTGTTTAATGGCGTGGCACAGGGTGTAGCCGTCCATTTGGGGCATTTCGATATCCGATATTACAATATCCAGGTAATCGGGAACCCGTCGCTTCTCCTTCAGGGACTGGTCTTTCAATCCCAAAAGCTTGTTCCAGGCTTCGCTCCCGTCACTTGCCGTCTTTACGATGAAACCCGCTTTTTCAAGATTTTTGGTCAGGATTTTTCTGATGGACGAGGAATCATCCACTATCAATGCCTTGTAATGCATATCGGCAACCCCGCTGAGAACTTCGGATTCTTCTTTGATTGCGTACTGTGGATTGAGTTCTGCAAGAATCTTTTCCATGTCGAGGATCAAAATATTGCGGTCTTCACGCTTCACAACGCCTGTAATCGAATTGGTGAGATTGCCCAGAATGGGGCCGGCCGGTTCTATCTGCCCCCAAGGCAGGCGGATGATCCGATTTACACCTGCAACCACAAAGGCCATGGTGGTTCTGTTAAACTCTGTAACTATGGTCAAAGGATTGATCTCTTCCGCGGGTTTTCGCTTATCCAGTTTCATGGCCAGATCTATGAGAGCTATGACCTTATCGCGGAAAATGAACGTGCCCAAGAGTCCCGGCGGGGCCAACGGTATGAATGTAGCTTTGGGTTTCCTAATTATCTCGACAACCTTGGCAACGTTAATGCCGTAACTGCCGCGATGAATTTCACCACTCGTCAGTACCTCATCGAGATAGAATTCCACAATTTCCATCTCGTTCGTGCCGGTTGCCAACAGTATCCCAGTGTTGTGAGCCATGACACCTCTTATCTATTGCCTGTAGATCGGTGATGTGGGTCCGAAATCAGCCCGTCAGCACTCCAGGGTAATTTCCGTTCGGCGCTTCTACATAGGTCGGCTTTGGCCGGGGGATTCACAACGCTGAAAGAACACTGACAAAATAGTTACATGTATTCACTAAAATTTAAGGGAGTTCAGGTGGAAAGGTATCGCCGGCCGCCTCGATTCACTTGTTGCCGGGTGCGCTCCCTGCTAATTCTCTACTTAAAAATAGCCCTCCCCTGCCCCTCCCCGGACCATGGCGTCAAAAAGCTGCAAATTGACAGGGCGTACAAAGTAATTATTTAGAACCCATAGGGAAACATCTGATGGGACACTGGCGATGATCAGTAAAGGAGGCAGCGGCAATGAATGAACAAGAGCTTGTTACCACGGCTCGGACCTTGATGCAGGAAGGCAAGGGTATCCTGGCCATGGACGAGAGTACTCCAACCTGTGACCGGCGCTTTGCCAAACTGGGGATACCGCAAACGGTGGAGGCCCGCCGGAACTGGCGGGAATTGATCTTGACCACGCCCGGGCTGGGGGAATTCATCAGCGGCGCCATTTTATATGATGAGACCATACGACAGTCAAAAAATGACGGCACGCCTTTTACCAGGCTCCTTGGCGAGGCCGGAATTGTTCCGGGTATCAAGGTGGATGCGGGCGCAAAGGATCTGGCCGGACATCCGGGCGAGAAAATTACCGAAGGCCTGGATAGCCTGCGGGAGCGTTTGTCGGAATACCGGCAGATGGGGGCCAGGTTTGCCAAGTGGCGAGCCGTGATCACCATCGGCGATCACATCCCCAGTCGTGGGTGCCTCGAAGCCAATGCCCACGCCCTGGCGCGTTATGCCGCCCTGTGCCAGGAAGCCGGTCTCGTGCCCATAGTCGAGCCGGAGGTGCTCATGGACGGCAGCCACACCCTGGAGCGGTGCACCAGGGTAAGCGAGGCGTCGCTGCACACGGTGTTCGATCAACTCTACCGGCAACGGGTGCTTTTTGAAGGCATGATCTTAAAGCCAAACATGGTGCTCTCCGGTTTGGATTGTCCAACGCAGGCCGGGGTGGAAGAAGTGGCGGACGCGACGGTGTCGACTCTACTCCGGACCGTACCGGGGGCGGTCCCCGGCGTAGCCTTTCTGTCCGGGGGCCAGAGTGCGCAACTGGCCTCGGCCCGCTTGAACGCCATGAATATCAGGTGGCGCTCCAAGGCGCCATGGGTGATTACCTTTTCCTATTCCCGCGCTATCCAGCAGCCGGCCCTGGATACCTGGAAAGGCATCGAAGCCAATGTGATTGCAGCCCAACATGCCCTGTACCACCGGGCTAAGTGCAACGGAATGGCGCGCCGGGGAGAGTATCGCGACGAACTGGAGAAAGCCTGAAGGAGACAATCGCCCGTGGGCCTTATTCTCTATTTCCTTCGACATGGGGAAACCACCGCCAGCCGGACGGGCAGCTATTGCGGCGCCCTTGATCCGGATTTGACACCCGAAGGTCATGAAATGGCCCGGGATTTTGCCGCTGCTTATAGAGGCCTCGCGTTGGAGGCCGTTTTTTGCAGTCCCATGAAACGAACCCAGGCAACGGCCCAACCTTTGTGCGAAGCCGTGGGACTGACCCCGCACCTGAGAGATGGTCTCAAAGAAATCGCCTACGGCCGCTGGGAGGGCAAGACCCCCGAAGAAGTGAACCAGCAGTTTCACGATGACTACATCCGATGGCTGGCCGATCCGGGTTGGAACGGGCCCACCGAAGGCGAAAAGGGAGTGGATATAGCCCGCCGCAGTTCCGTGGTGCTGGACGAGATCGAACGGACCTATCCATCTGGCAACGTCCTGGTGGTCTCCCATAAATCCACGGTGCGCATCATGCTGTGTTCCCTGCTGGGCATCGATGTGGGCCGCTACCGCGAGCGCCTCGCCATGCCTGTGGCCGCGTTGAGCATAGTGGAGATGACCCGGCAGGGACCGTTGCTGCGGGTGCTGGGAGACCGCGCACATTTGCGTCAAAGTCTGCGCCTGGGGCCGGGCGTGTGAGGGGCTAAGAGTTTTCAGCTTTGAGTTTATAGTTCCTGGTTTTCAGTTTTTAGTTTTAAGTTTTCAGTTCATTAACCCGAAACCATGGCCCATGAGTTAATGCTGTTCCGAAAAGTTACGTTTCATTGTTTCAGGGTGTCCCAAAAGGACGCGAGATACTGTTACGAAGAGTTTCAAGCGAGGTGCGAAATCCCCCCTGCCCCCCTTTACAAAAGGGGGGTGATTGCAATGTCTTTTCATGGTTTCCGGGTGTCCCGAAAGGACATGCTGGTAATACTTTTTTTGTCGCACTACTGATTGCTATCGGAGGAACTTATGAACGTTTCCCCTTATGCCGGTAAACCTCCCGATCCCGGGATGTTGACCGACATCCCACGCCTCGTCACCGCCTACTATGTCAATCGCCCCGATCCCGCAGTGCCGGCTCAGCGGGTGGCTTTCGGGACCTCCGGGCACAGGGGCTCTTCGCTGGACAACGCCTTCAACGAGCCGCATATTCTGGCAATCACCCAGGCTATCTGTCTCTATCGCAAGCAGCAAGGCATAGACGGCCCGCTCTTCATGGGCATGGATACCCACGCCCTGTCCGTTCCGGCTTTTGCCGGCGCACTAGAGGTGCTGGCGGCAAACGGGGTGGAAGTCATGATCTCGAAGGGGGACGAATATACTCCGACCCCTGCCGTTTCCCACGCGATTCTTACTTACAACCGAGGGCGCAAGACAGGTCTTGCCGACGGCATCGTCATCACGCCTTCACACAATCCGCCGCGTGACGGCGGGTTCAAATACGATCCCCCGAACGGCGGGCCGGCCGAATCGACCGTCACCGCCTGGATCGAGGCGAAGGCAAACGAGCTTTTGGAAAATGGCCTTCAGGGTTTGAAAAGGGTCCCTTTCGAAAGAGCCCTTCGCGCCCCGACCACTCACAGGCACGACTATCTCGAGGCCTACATCACCGATCTCGCCAATGTGATCGACATGGACGCCTTGCGCACCGTTAAAATCAGTATGGGCGTCGACCCGCTCGGCGGCGCAGGGGTCCACTACTGGGGACCGATTGCCGAACGCTACGGGTTAAACCTAACGGTCGTAAACGATACCGTCGATCCGACGTTCCGTTTTATGACTGTGGATTGGGACGGCCGGATCCGCATGGATCCGTCCTCGCCCTATGCGATGCAAAGGCTGATCGGGCTCAAGGATCGCTTCGATATCGCTTTTGCCTGCGACACCGACCACGACCGGCACGGTATCGTCACCAGGAGCGGGGGGTTGCTTCCTCCCAATCATTACCTTTCGGCCGCAATTTTCTACCTCTTCCAACACCGTCCGAAATGGCGGCAGGAAGCCGGCGTCGGGAAGACCGTGGTAAGCAGCCGTATGATCGATCTCGTCACGGCGAAGCTTGGCCGCAAGCTCTACGAAACTCCGGTCGGATTCAAATGGTTCGTCGACGGCCTGCTCGACGGCTCTCTTGGCTTCGGGGGCGAAGAGAGCGCGGGCGCCTCTTTTATCCGCCTGGACGGCACAGTCTGGACGACGGATAAAGACGCAATCATCCCTGCTTTGCTGGCGGCTGAGATGACGGCGCGGATGGACAGAGACCCCGCCGAGATTTACACCGAACTCACACGCGAGTTCGGTGAGCCTCTCTACGACCGCGTTGAGGCGGCGGCCACCCCGGAGCAAAAGCAATTACTCGGAAGACTCTCGCCGCAGCAGGTTCGGCTAACGGATTTGGCCGGCGAAAAAATACAGACCATCCTCACCCGCGCGCCGGGCAACGGCGCGCCCATCGGCGGGTTGAAAGTGATGGCCCAAAGCGGATGGTTCGCGGCGCGTCCGTCCGGGACCGAAAACATCTACAAAATTTACGCGGAGAGCTTCCGTGGGGCCGAGCATCTGCGCCGCATCCTGGAGGAAGCCCAGACGATCGTGAGCGATACCCTGGCAGCAGGGCCCGAATTAACGTAATTCGTGCCCTGAGTCCGAGACGAATGTGAAGGAGAAACCATGAGCAACCGAGTCAGCCACCCTATATACAATCTTCTACCCACGGAAATCGAGGGGTTCGATTCTCTTGCCGACCTGGCCCTGAATCTGCGCTGGTCGTGGAATCATGCTACCGACGAGGTATGGCGCAGACTTGATCCCGAACTGTGGGACATCACGCATAATCCATGGGTCGTCCTGCAAACGGTCTCGCGAGACCGGATCGAAAGCGTGTTGGCCGATCCCGTATTCCGCAAAACCGTTGATGCCATGATGCAAGGCAGGAAGCAGGCGCTGGAGGCGCCCGCGTGGTTTCAGCAGAATCATTCGAAGAGCCCCTTGACCTGCGCCGCGTATTTCAGCATGGAATTTATGGTGAGTGAAGCTTTGCCCATCTACTCGGGCGGGCTTGGCAATGTGGCCGGCGATCAGCTCAAAGCCGCCAGCGACTTGGGCGTACCGATAGTCGGAGTGGGGCTGCTCTATCAGCAAGGCTATTTTCGGCAGGTAATCGACCAGGACGGAGCGCAACAGGCACTCTTCCCTTATAACGACCCCGGACAGTTGCCGGTCTCGCCCGTGCGCGAGGCAAACGGTGAGTGGTTGCGCCTGGAGATCGCCCTGCCCGGTTACTCGGTCTGGCTGCGCGCCTGGCAGGTCCAAATCGGCAGAGTGAAACTTTACCTGCTGGACAGCAATGACGCGGCTAATTTCCCGGCTCATCGAGGGATTACCAGCGAACTGTATGGCGGCGGACCGGAACTGCGTCTAAAGCAGGAACTCCTCCTCGGTATCGCAGGATGGCGGCTGCTGGGTGCGCTTGGCCTCCGGCCGGAGGTCTGTCATCTCAATGAAGGGCATGCGGCCTTTGCCGTGTTGGAACGCGCCCGCAGTTTCATGGAGGAGAACGGGCAACCCTTCGATGTCGCGCTGTCCGCAACTCGGGCAGGGAACCTTTTCACCACCCACACTGCCGTGGCCGCCGGCTTTGACCTTTTTGCTCCGGCCCTTATCGAACAATACCTCGGCAGTTATGCCGAGCAGAAGCTTGGCATTACGCTGCACGATTTGCTTGCCCTGGGCCGCCAGAACCCGGACGACCCGTCGGAAAGTTTCAACATGGCATATCTGGCGATCCGGGGGAGCGGGGCGGTCAATGGCGTGAGCCGCCTGCATGGGAAAGTGAGCCGGCACATCTTTTTGCCTCTCTTTCCCCACTGGCCGCAGGACGAAATCCCTCTGGGACATGTGACTAACGGGGTCCACATGCCGACCTGGGACTCGGCGGCAGCCGATGACCTTTGGACCGAGACCTGTGGAAAGGACCGCTGGCTGGGGCGCAGGCTCGGCACGATGGAAACCTTGGAGAAGGTCATTCGCGGCGTCGGCGACGATAGCCTCTGGAAATTCCGCACGGCAGGCAGCAAGGCTCTCGTTGAATTCGCACGGGAGCGACTGTCCATGCAACTGGCCGTCTCAGGCGCGCCGCCCGAGGCGGTTGAAACGGCTAAACATTTATTTGATCCTGATGCGTTGACACTGGGCTTTGCGCGGCGCTTCGCCACCTACAAGAGGCCGAACCTGCTGCTGCACGACCCGGAGCGGCTGCTTCGCCTGTTAACCAATTCCGAGCGCCCGGTGCAACTCATCATAGCCGGCAAGGCCCATCCGGAGGACCAGGCGGGGCAGGCACTGATTCGGGAATGGACACATTTTATCCGGCGGCCCGAGGCCCGCCCCCATGTGATCTTCCTCAGCGACTACGACATGTCCTTGACCGAACACCTGGTGCAGGGGGTCGACGTCTGGATCAACACGCCGCGGCGGCCCTGGGAGGCATGTGGAACGAGCGGCATGAAAGTGCTCGTAAACGGCGGCATCAACCTCTCGGAGTTGGACGGTTGGTGGGCGGAAGCATATACACCCGAAGTGGGGTGGGCACTGGGGGACGGCCTGGAACATGACGGCGATCCGGCCTGGGACGCGGTCGAAGCCGGCGCGCTCTACGACCTGCTCGAGCGCGAGGTGATCCCGGAGTTTTACACCCGGGACGAGAGCGGCATTCCCACCGCCTGGGTCACACGGATGCGGGAAAGCATGGCGCGGTTGACCCCGCACTTCTCCGCCAGCCGCGCGGTACGCGAATACACCGAACAACATTATCTCCCGGCGGCGGCGGCCTACCGTGAGCGCGCGGCGAACAAAAGCGCAATGGGCAGGCAAGTGGCCGAATGGCTGCATTCGGTGGATAGCAGGTGGGGCTCGCTACGCTTCGGAGACTTGCGGGTCGAAACAAACGCCGGCCACCACATGTTTGAAGTCGAAGTCTTTGTCAACGATTTCGACCCGAACGAGGTGCGAGTTGAGCTTTATGCGGACGGAATCGACGGCGCCGGTCCCGTACGGGAGGAAATGACGCGCATACGGCCGCTGCCTGACGGACCCCGCCGCTTCATCTATCGAGCATCGGCGCCCGATACGCGTCCGGCGGGAGACTACACTGTGCGGGTGTTGCCTCAGCGCTCAGGGGTGGCGGTCCCGTTGGAATCCACTCGAATCCTGTGGCAGCGGTGATGAAAACACTTGGGCGTGAGTTGCACGATTACATCTCGAAGGTTTTTAGATGAAAACACTTGGGCGTGAGTTGCACGATTACATCTCAAAGGTTTGCGAGCGCGCTGACGTTCGGGCGGGCTTTCCTCTGCCTTTTGGGACCAGCGAAAGTGGAGGAGGGGTAAATTTCGCCATTTTCAGCCGCAACGCCTGCCGCGTTCGGCTCGAGTTTTTCGACCGTCCCGGAGACGCATTGCCCGCACGGGTAATCGACCTGGATCCAGTGCGCAACCACACAGGCGACGTATGGCACGTCTGGGTGGAAGGGATCGGTCCCGGTCAACTCTATGCCTATCGCCTGGATGGCCCTTACGAACCCCGCGAGGGGCATCGTTTCAATTTTAACAGGCTTCTCCTCGATCCCTGCGCCACAGTGATTTCCGGACTGCCCCCATGGGATTTTGCGTCGGCGCATGGATACGACCCGTCGGCGCCGGAGCCCGACCTGGCCCTCTCGAAGCTGGACAATGCCGGATCGATGCCGAAATGCGTTTTTGTAAACGAGCCCTTCGATTGGGATGGCGACGAGCCGCCACGGCATCCATGGTCGAAAACCGTCATCTACGAAACGCATGTCCGCGGCTTTACCATTCATCCCACGTCGGGCGTGAACCATCCGGGGACCTACCGGGGCCTGGTCGAAAAGATCCCTTTTCTCAAGGCCCTGGGAGTGACCGCTGTGGAACTGATGCCCGTGCAGGAGTTCAATGAAACTTCCGTCACGCGAAAGGACCCGCAAACAGGTCGAGCGCTCAGGAATTATTGGGGATACGATCCCGTGGTTTTCTTTGCACCCAAAGCCTCCTACAGCAGTTCGGGAGGTTTGGGCCAGCAGAAGCTGGAATTCAAGGAGATGGTCCGGGCCCTTCACGACGCGGGCCTTGAAGTGATCCTGGACGTGGTGTTCAATCACACGGCGGAAGGAGACGAACTGGGTCCTACGCTCTGTTTCCGCGGGATCGATAACTCTATCTTCTACACGCTGGCCGGCGACAAACGCCACTACAGGGACTTTACCGGCACAGGCAACACCGTCAACGCCAACCATCCCCTGGTGCGGAGCCACATCCTGGAAGCGCTCCGGTATTGGATGATCGAGATGCACGTCGATGGGTTCCGGTTTGATCTGGCGGCGGTCCTCGGCCGGGACGGCGCCGGCAACCTGCTGCCCAATGCCCCGCTTCTCGAACGAATCGCGGAAGACCCGATTTTAAGAGATATCAAAATCATCGCCGAGGCGTGGGACGCCGCCGGCGCCTACGAGGTGGGTAGTTTTTCCGAGCGGCGGTGGGCGGAGTGGAACGGCCGGTACCGCGATGATGTCCGGCGTTTCTGGCGAGGCGATGATGGGATGCTCAGTTTGTTTGCCAGCCGTATCTGCGGCAGTGCCGATATCTACGCCGGGTCCGGTAAAGGCCCGGAGGCGAGCATCAACTTCGTCACCTGCCACGACGGCTTTACCCTGAACGACCTGGTGAGCTATCTCCATAAGCACAACGAAGCAAATGGAGAAAACAATCGTGACGGGACCGACGCCAACTTCAGCTGGAACTGCGGCTATGAAGGCGAGACGACCGATGCCGGGATCGAGACCCTGCGCAAAGGCCAGATCAAGAACTTCCTTCTGACCCTGCTGATCTCGCGCGGCGTGCCGATGCTGCTGGGCGGGGACGAATTTCGCCGCACGCAGGGCGGCAACAATAACGCCTACTGCCAGGACAATGAAACGAGCTGGTATGACTGGGGCCGTTTGGAACGGCACGGGGAAATTCTTCGTTTCGCCCGGGGCATGATCGCCTTTCGGGCGCCCATCCGGTTCTGAGCAAGGAGCAATTTTATACGGACGCCGAAATCCGTTGGTTTGGCCCGCAAGGGGGATTACCCGACTGGGCGAATCCGAAAGAAAAACAATTTGCCTGCCTGATCCATGAAGACGAGCAGCGCGCACTTTGCCTGCTGTTCAATGCCGGCGCCGATGCGGCCGATTTCGCTTTGCCCCCCGCTCCGCCAGGGGCCCGGTGGCATCTGGCCGTCGACACCTCCGCGCACCCCCCCGCAGGACCTGTTCGCCGCCGGTGAGGAACCGCTTCTGGAAGATACCCGGACTTATCCCCTCCCCCTCGGTCGAGCGTTATACTTCTGGCCCGATGAGCGAAGAAGGGACTAAATCACATTAAAAACGATGGGCCGGCTGTTATTTCCCGGCTTCAAAAACTCCGGCATCGATATCAAGAGGCGTGGGGCCGCAGATTATCAGCTTTGGGAAATCATGACGCATAGGGTTAAACCAGTTCTTCTGAAAACTCTCCTTTATTACGTACAGTTTGCCAAAACCTTGAACTCCAAGCCTCTCAAGATATGATCCGGACTCTATGTTAGATGTCCGGCCGTGCCGCTCAATCAGCGACCTTTTTTCTGCCGGGCGGGCACAATATCAGAAGAGAGCACAAACAGACCAAGATACCTGTCGGCCCCTCTGCCGGTCCGATAAGGACTCCGCCGATCCCCCCGCTAACGATGCCGTTTGCCATCTTTTTCCGAGTCACTTCGAGTGTATGTACGCGAAAAGTATAGATGATTAAAAAGCCAAGTTAACGGGGCAGCCCCTCGCAAAATTCAGTTCCCAGCACTTAGAAAAAATCTCTTGCGGAATATCGACAAATTACGGATATTTAAAGCTCTGGAATGACAAAATTCACAAAATAGATCCCACCTGCCCAAGTTGGGTCAGGAGGGAGCAAGAGGCCTCGAGACGGTTGCCGCGTGCGGCTGGGTGTTGGAGCAGTTGGAGGGGATTGGGCTTACTCCTCTGCGTTGGGGGGGACAATTATTTTTTACGATTTGAGGAGGAAGCGATGAGGAAATTTATAGTGGTGTTATTTGTAGTCGCGGCGGCGGCGATACTTGCCGCTCCCGCTTTGGCAACCGAGAATTGGGACCCCCACCTGAGCGGGTTAGATGAAGGATTGGCCGCTGGGGCGCTTCCGCCTCCAGGAGTCTATTTCGTTAACGACATCCATGTCGGTGTGGCTTTACATTTCTGGGGGGGGCCTTTTGCTCCGAGCGGACACGAAGGCACGAACTTCAAGTTGTTCGTTTTCGATGAAATTCCCGTTCTGGTGTGGGTCCCCGGATGTAAATTTCTGGGCGCCGATTATGGTATGGCCATAGCGCAGCCGGTCGATTTGATGAACCTCAGAATACAGCTGCCGTCACCGCCGGGCGCACCGAATAAGTTCACAGGCAACGCTAACTGGGGCACATTCGGTACTGTCCTCGTGCCCTACGATTTGTCATGGAAGCTTCCCTGCGATTTCCACGTCAAGACCGGCCTGGGGATCACCCTTAACGATACCACAGCCGGGCCCCAAGCCGCCCCCATAGCCACGCCCTTTGCGCCTAACGGCAATAAGTACTATACTTTTCAGCCATCCCTCGGACTGAGTTGGCTGCATGGGGGGTGGAACTTCAGCGCTTCCTTCCACTATGCCTTCAACCTGGAGGACCAAACTACCCATTACTGGTCAGGCCAGCAACTTGCGGTCGATTACACCGCAGCCTACGTTTGGGGCAAATGGACGTTTGGCGTCGGCGCTTATGAAGAAACTCAGGTTACAGACGACTCCAGCTTCGGCGTTAATCTCCCTGACTCCAAGGCCAACATATGGGGAGCGGGCCCGATCGTCGGCTATAATTTCGGTCCGTGCAGCGTAGATTTCATTTATAATTTCCCAATTTATACGAACAACGACGTCTCCGGCGAGTGGTTCGACATCCGCTTTGTAGTTCCGCTCTGACTGTAAGTTTCTACCAGGTCGACAAGCAGCATCGCGGTTGTGCCCCCCTTGGGAGCGCAACCGCTCCTTCATTTCGCAGGCCCCATTGCGGGCAGGCCAAACCGCGGATTTCGCGGACAGCGCGGATAGAGAATAAAAAGCAGGGTCAGCCCTTGAAACTAGAAAGTCATTGATAAATAAGAGGGTTCCCACAGTCAAATTTGCATTTTCAAGGGCTGACCCAATTCTCCCCCATGAAGTAAAAATCCCGTAGGTCACCCCGGCAAAAGCTAGTGCCCAGTATTTTGCTTTATAAATCAAATAGCTCAAAGATACTCTGGATTTCGGCTTTCGCCGGGATGGCGAAATCACCCGTCTTCTTGAGGCCCTTTTCACACCTGCCGGTACTTTTTCAGCACCCTGCCTGGGACACTTTAAATCCCCAGAAAGGATTAAATCACATTAAAACGATGGACCGGCTATTATTTCCCGGCTCCAAAAACTCCGGCATCGACATCAAGAGGCATGGGGCCGCGGATTATCAGCTTTGGAAAATCATGATGCACAGGGTTAATCAAGAAATTGTACTCATGCACTATAATGACGCTGGGGACTCGAAGCAGGACACTGGAATTGCTGTTTATCCAAACATCGCCCATCTCCCGGGTCTCCGGCGGGGCGGGAAAACTCCGCCAATTTTTGGGTAACGGACCATGATCCTGAACCAGTTCTTCTGAAAACTCGACGGTGAATACCACGTAGCTTGCCAGAGGAGAACTGTCCTGAAGATGTACAAGAACCTCTAGCGTCGCCAGCGAGAGGGACCCTGAAACAAATGCCACGCGTGTGCCTGGCGTTGACCACCGGCTCCCGTACAGACGTGCTCCCTCACCATCAAAGGGGTTTGCCGCATGCTTTTCCCTCGTTATGCGCCAGGCCACAGGCATCAGGAGGGAATCCCATGCTCAAGCCGCCCGATCAACGATTCCACCTCCCTTGCTCCAACCTCGGTAGATGCATACTCAATCGGCGTTGATCCGCCGAGGGCAGGCTGCGCCGCCGTAAGCCATTTGCGTGCAGAGTCCACATCGCCATCAAACAACTCTGCGGTCAACCCAAATATTCGCGCCGCGCGGATCAATCGATCGGATTCATCCGGATGTAGCCGCCCTTCTTCTTTCCGCCTGGCGAGCGTCCTCGAACTGATTTGCACCAGGTTGATAGCATCCTCTTTCCGTAAGTCGGTGTTTCGAATGAAGCTTTCCCATGAATTGTAGCCAAGACCTTCCTTGATGCGATTGAGCAACGCGGGAGTCTGCACAACTTCAAGGCCCAGCAGCAGTATGTAGGAGTTCCGTCCCTTAGTGCCGGATGGTACCTTACGCCGCGCAGCCGATTTTGGTTTAATATTCATTTTCAATCCAGGCTCCTCAGGCATTACCGACCTCCTTCGTCCTGCGGGGACAATCCCATTGTTTGCCATATGGCGAAATAATATCTACCACATGGCTCAAAGTCAAGAAGCCTGCCGCGCTATCCTTATGTTTTCCAAAATGCAATCTTTTGCCCTCCTCATAAAACCGTTTCCGATTTCGCGAAGGGAGTCTACTGCCGCATCCGGCTTAAAAAAAGACCGGCCCTTGGGACAACTTCTTCGAACTTTAAATGATGATGAGCCTAACCTCTCGGATTACGAGAGTGTGTACGGCTCGCAACGAGATTCATGCCTCGACTTGGAACCGAAAGTGCTGCTGAATCACCCGATCCCGTTGCCCTTTTCCAATTGCTAAGCCGAGTTCCAATGTGCATAATCTAGTTATCGGAGCGAGGCAACCAAACTTAGAGGTCGCTATATGATTAGCGGCGAAGGAGAATCATATGAGTCTCGAAGAACTCGAAGCTGAGATCAAGAAGCTGGATTTAAAGGACCGCGCTACGCTCGCAAAGTGGGTGGTCGAGAGCCTCGACGATCTGTCCGAGGCGGAGATCGAAACATTGTGGGCTGAAGAGGCTGAGCGCCGCCTTGATGAATTGGAGCAGGGGTTGGCGACCGAGATATCTGCTGAAGAAGCGCTTCGCCGAGCGCGGGCCGCCATTTCGTGAGGCTGATTACGTTACATCCCGATGCCGATGCGGAAGTCTCCGAGGCGGCACGGTACTACGAGTCGTGTGAACCGGGTCTGGGGTCGGACTTGCTTGGAGAAGTGGAAAGGGCATTCGATCAGATTTTGAAGACCCCCGAGGCTTGCCGGAAAATCGGCAGGAGAGTGCGGCGGAAGTCTTTATGGCGGTTTCCTTACAATCTGATATACGCGGTTTATCCGGAACGAATACGAATCGTAGCGTTCGCTCACCAAAAGCGGCGGCCTTTCTACTGGCGAAAGCGGTTAAAGAAGACGGCAGAATAGCAAGGTCGAAACTTGCCGTAATGAGAGGGATGGGATTAGTTTGGAAGGAATATGAAATAATATGGGAAAATCACCGGGTTAAAATCGATCCCGCGAAAATGACATGCACCACCAAATGTCATATTACAAGACCTGACCCCAATCGTTTTCTAGAAGATACATGTCTACCTAAGCAGCATGTACCGCGAAGGTATGTCAACTTAAAAAGGATAAGTCGTGTGCCTACACGTTTTTAACTTTTGGGAAGGTTGCAGGGCCGCAAACCCGCATGGAATCTAGGGGACACTAGTAAAATAAGGGCCATGTGTGCCTATTTGGCAAAAACGTGAGCAGGAGACAGGAAAAAAAAACAGGGTGAACGAAGAGATTCGGGCCGGAAATCGGCCTCATTCACTTCCTGAGTTGGTCGGCTCTTTACTGGAGGATTCAGTATCAGCATCACTTTTCTGTTTAGCTTCTTGTAGGCTCGTGCGACTTCTGATTGTCTCATCAAGTCTGTTTCTTTCGAGGTATTTTAAAATCGTGTGTTGCAGAACTGCACGACTTTGTCGTGTTTGGGTCTTAATTCCAAATCGATTAGCAATTGCACGAAGGTCCTCAGTTAACAATGATTCCGATTCTGTATCCAAAAAATCCTTTGCCCTGCCGAGAGGCATTGTGAGAAGATCTTGAAGGATGCCATCAATTGACGCGGGGGGGGGGTTGGAATATTCAGCAGGGATGTGCTGGATTTAGAGGCAGCCCGGTTCTTTTGTTTAGCACCTGGTTGAGAAAGCTCGTCATCCAACGCCTCTAAGAGATTTGACAATGTATCTTTAATCTCTCTATTGGGCATCCTGTAAAGCACGTCCGAACACAGGCGAAGAATTTTGGCCAGTTCATGCGATTTCATAGGTTACTCCTCTTCCCCTGGCGAAATATTAGAAATATTAAGGTATCCGGCTTATCAGTTCTATACAAATATCCTCTAAGTAGCTCGCCTGTTTTTCAGCATTTTGTCTTGATTTTGGTAAATGCTCATAACTATAAACGCAGAGATTGTTTTCTGAAGCAACTGCTATTCCATCTCCATCAGTGAGATAATGCTGAAAGGGAACACCAGGATGCTGTGAAGTAACAGAGCTAATCGTCTGGAAATGAGTATCCTTGGGCTTCCCACCATATTCATCGACCATATTGAATATGATCCCGGCTATTTAAGTATCCTTGTAATCTACGTCAATACCAGAATAATCGATCATGCTCTTGAAATCTTTATTGATATCTTCCATTTTTTCTTTGATCAAGGACATGCCTACAGTCGATAGGAAATCAGGAATCGCCGGAATCAAGTAATATTCACTTGCGAAAAAGGCATTTTGAGTAACAAGGTTAATGTTGGGCGGACAATCCAATATTATATAGTCATATTGGTCCTTCACTTGGGACAACGCTCTATGCAGAATTGACACTTTGGCGAGTTCATTCTGTGTATCTTCTTTGTGGGAAGCACCACTTCTTCTTTCCCTTGCTAAGCGTAAATCGACAAGCACGAGTTCCTGATGGGAAAGGAAGACATCTACCTTAGTCCATACGTGACCGGGAGAAGCAGTTATCGGTTATTTCAATATTGAGGTAGTTATATCAAACGGAATGGAAGAAAAATAGCATCCGAACATCTCTTTGAGAGTTGCTTGATTATTATGATAAACTCGATTGACATAACCGTTCACTCCTAGTGCGAGAAAGGATAAGTTGCACTGCGGATCTAAATCCACCAACAGAACTTTGGGTCTGTCTGGGATAGCCCGCATGACACCTACACCGAGATGCAATGTCATCGTTGATTTCCCTACTCCGCCCTCTCCAGTTGATCATGCTAATCACTTTGCACATAGTATCTCCCGCTATTATTTATGGTCTGAGAGTTACTATTGGTTTAAATGGACTAGACGCAGCAATTCAGCTGACCCGTCCATCAAATCATCTATTTAATTTCACATGTCAGAGGGTTTGTCCATCGTATTTCATGGTGAGCCCCTGGAAATTTATTTTTATCTCCTCGGATTGCTTGTTCCGTAATCGCTATAAAAGCGACCCGGAGAGCTGCTGAGGTCGAACATGTTTGCGGATAACATCACTTAAATATCGTACCGCCTTGTTGTTGGTACCTACTTTACCCGCCTCACCGGTTTTGGAATGCCAGAAATCAATGGTGAGTCTTTCGGTAACAGGCTTTAGCCATGTAGGGTGGGCACAGTTTCATCGTGCCCACCGCTTTTACTCGCCGAACTTGCGTCCATCACCTTTATCGATTGTTCCGCCCCATCCCTCCGGGTAAACACCTGACTTGACATATCGATGAAAGGTTGAATGTGGCCAATCTAAGACTCTTTTTACATGGCCATGTTTTACCGGATTATAATGGGTGTAATCCATGTACGCTTGATATTCCTCATCATCGCGAATCTGATGCTCCCAAAACCTTCTTTGCCAAATTGTAGATTCCCTGTGGTCAAGTCTCGACGCGTTCATCCATTCTTCAACCTGGAATAGAACCTTCGTACGCTTCGAAAAGCCGGACTTAATGAGGCTCCAGCGCATGGAGAAGTCGGAGCTGCCTTTGGGCAATGTCCATATGCAGTGAAGGTGTTCCGGCAAGAGAACCCACGCATCAATAGTGAAGGGATGCCGTTGCCGAACACTTTCTATGACATCCCGCAACGTCAGCCTGCTTTCAGGACGATCTAGTATCGGTCTTCGGCGGTAGGTCACAACAGTAAAGAAAAACGTTCCACCTAAGGCTCTGGCACGGCGGTAGTTTGCCATGTGCTTCTTCCAGACAGTATGCATCAGTGCATTTGGTGGGCACGATAAAGCTGTGCCCACCCTACATCAAACCGCGGTTGTCCATCATTACCGTTGCTTGGGACCATACTTGTGGAACAGGCGGTTGTCAATGATTCCAACGCTGACTTATCGCAGCTGACTTATTGCATAAGGTTAAAGTTTCTTGCCAAGTTCATAACTCTTCGATTTTTGAAGATATAATCTCCTTTTAAAAGCCCATTTGAGAATTTTAGTCCGGGAAATCTGGTTTTCAGGGCGCTAATGGCGGAGGCATTTCCGGTGCGGTAACCATGTAGGGTGGGCACAGTTTCATCGTGCCCACCGCTTTTACTCGCCAAACTTGCGTCCATCACCTTTATCGATTGTTCCGCCCCATCCCTCCGGGTAAACACCTGACTTGACATATCGATGAAAGGTTGAATGTGGCCAATCTAAGACTCTTTTTACATGGCCATGTTTTACCGGATTATAATGGGTGTAATCCATGTACGCTTGATATTCCTCATCATCGCGAATCTGATGCTCCCAAAACCTTCTTTGCCAAATTGTAGATTCCCTGTGGTCAAGTCTCGACGCGTTCATCCATTCTTCAACCTGGAATAGAGCCTTCGTACGCTTCGAAAAGCCGGACTTAATGAGGCTCCAGCGCATGGAGAAGTGGGAGCTGCCTTTGGGCAATGTCCATATGCAGTGAAGGTGTTCCGGCAAGAGAACCCACGCATCAATAGTGAAGGGATGCCGTTGCCGAACACTTTCTATGACATCCCGCAACGTCAGCCTGCTTTCAGGACGATCTAGTATCGGTCTTCGGCGGTAGGTCACAACAGTAAAGAAAAACGTTCCACCTAAGGCTCCGGCACGGCGGTAGTTTGCCATGTGCTTCTTCCAGACAGTATGCATCAGTGCATTTGGTGGGCACGATAAAGCTGTGCCCACCCTACATCAAACCGCGGTTGTCCATCATTACCGTTGCTTGGGACCATACTTGTGGAACAGGCGGTTGTCAATGATTCGAACGCTGACTTATCGCAGCTGACTTATTGCATAAGGTTAAAGTTTCTTGCCAAGTTCATAACTCTTCGATTTTTGAAGATATAATCTCCTTTTAAAAGCCCATTTGAGAATTTTAGTCCGGGAAATCTGGTTTTCAGGACGCCAATGGCTGATGCATTTCCGGTGCGGTAACCATGTAGGGTGGGCACAGTTTCATCGTGCCCACCGCTTTTACTCGCCGAACTTGCGTCCATCACCTTTATCGATTGTTCCGCCCCATCCCTCCGGGTAAACACCTGACTTGACATATCGATGAAAGGTTGAATGTGGCCAATCTAAGACTCTTTTTACATGGCCATGTTTTACCGGATTATAATGGGTGTAATCCATGTACGCTTGATATTCCTCATCATCGCGAATCTGATGCTCCCAAAACCTTCTTTGCCAAATTGTAGATTCCCTGTGGTCAAGTCTCGACGCGTTCATCCATTCTTCAACCTGGAATAGAACCTTCGTACGCTTCGAAAAGCCGGACTTAATGAGGCTCCAGCGCATGGAGAAGTCGGAGCTGCCTTTGGGCAATGTCCATATGCAGTGAAGGTGTTCCGGCAAGAGAACCCACGCATCAATAGTGAAGGGATGCCGTTGCCGAACACTTTCTATGACATCCCGCAACGTCAGCCTGCTTTCAGGACGATCTAGTATCGGTCTTCGGCGGTAGGTCACAACAGTAAAGAAAAACGTTCCACCTAAGGCTCCGGCACGGCGGTAGTTTGCCATGTGCTTCTTCCAGACAGTATGCATCAGTGCATTTGGTGGGCACGATAAAGCTGTGCCCACCCTACATCAAACCGCGGTTGTCCATCATTACCGTTGCTTGGGACCATACTTGTGGAACAGGCGGTTGTCAATGATTCCAACGCTGACTTATCGCAGCTGACTTATTGCATAAGGTTAAAGTTTCTTGCCTGGTTCACAACTCTTCGATTTTTCAAGATATCATTTACTTTTGAAAGCCTATTTTAGAATTTTAGTCCGGGAAATCTGGTTTTCAGGACGCCAATGGCTGATGCATTTCCGGTGTGGCAGGTTCGCTGCACATAATGCTTTTCTTGTAGAAGAAACCTGGCTGGGACAGCTGCCACCGGGTCTCACAACGTGTCGACCTTTTGAGCGCCCGCCATGGGACACGGCGCTACCTGCTTATTCATTCTTTTCGCCATACGCCATGTAGTAGACCAATGGAACGACGATCAGCGTGAAGAAGGTCGAAACCGCTATGCCGAAGATCAACGCCCAGGCCAGGCCGGAAAAGATGGGATCCAGGGTGATGGGCCAGGCGGCCAGCATGGCGGCAAACGAGGTGAGAAAAATTGGCCGGGTTCTCAGCGCACCGGCCTCTATGAGAGAGCGAACGAGAGGTTTACCCTCCTTTTTTCGTTCCTCGACGAACTCGATGAGCAGGATCGAATTGCGAGTGGCGATCCCCGACAGGGCAATCATGCCTATCATGGCCGTAGCCGTAAAGTAGACCGGATTTCCCCAGCCCCCCGCCGGATGGCTCGTGAACAGGTTCAAGAGCCAAAAGCCCGGAAGAATGCCGATAACCGAAAGGGGAAGCGCAATGAGCTGGATCGCCGGCAGGAGATAGCTCCCGGTCTGGTAGAGGAGCAGCAGGTAAATCCCGAGCACCGCGACCCCAAAGGCAATACCCAGGTCCCGAAAGACGCTCAGCGTGATATCCCATTCCCCTTCACCGGACCAGACGATATCGAATTTTTTGAGCTGCCCATCCTTTGCAACCTTGTCTTCGAGCGTAAGCACCGCATTGGGAGGCGGCAGTCCGGCTGTTTCTCCAAAAACGTAGACCACCGGGTGCAGGTTCTTGTGATAAACGGGCTGGTCGATGGTTTCATCTTCGAAGGCTCCAAGCTCGGCAAGGAACACGCTCTCTCCGGCCGTGCCCTGGATCATGAGTTGACCGAGGCTCGCCGCGAGCGCCCGATCCCGTTTCTCGAACTGCAATTTAATGAGGGTAGGATTGACCTCATTTCCGAGTCGAAGCGAACTCGGGGCCGTTCCCATCACTGTTCCCTGGAGAGCCTCGGCGATCTGCCGGTCGCTTATTCCGTGAAGCGCGGCTTTAGTCCTGTCTACCCGGAACACGGCCTTTCGCTCGGGGGCCACCAGGATATCGTCCACATCCACCACCCCTTGAGTGGTCTCCATGATACGCCTGACTCCTTTGGCTGCCGGAACAAGCTCTTCGTAAGGCTGACCGGTCCGGCCGTACACTTCGGCGACCAAAGTCGAAATGACCGGGGGGCCCGGCGGGCTTTCAACTATCTTGATATTGGCGCCGAAACGGTCCGCGATGCGTTTGAGATCGTTTCTCAGTCTCAGGGCCAGGGCATGGCTTTGTTCCGTCCTGCGTTTTTTGGCGATAAAATTGATGCGCAGGTCCCCCACGTTGGCTCCCTGCCTCAGGTAGTAGTGGCGCACCATGCCGTTGAAGTCGATGGGGCTCGATGCTCCTGCATAAAGGCTTACATCGGTCACCTCGGGAACGCGCACCAGGAAGTCCGAGAGGGCGTGCGCGGCAGCCTGGGTGGTTTCGAGGGTCGTCCCTTTGGGCATATCGATAACCACCTGGAGTTCGTTTTTGTTGTCGAAGGGAAGCATTTTGAGCGGCACACGCTCGGATAGGACCAGCCAGACGGCGAAACCCAGCAGAATGGCGACAGTACCCAGAATTCCCAGCCGAAGGCGCCTGTGGCGTATGATGGATTCCATCACGCGGTCATAGATCTTGAAAAGAGTGGTATCTTCGAGGGAAAAGGGTTTTTCGTGTGGTCTATCGTAGATTCCGCCCAGGATGTGGAGCGAGAGCCAGGGAGTGATAGTAAAGGCGACGAGCAGGCTCATGAGCATGGCGACCGGCACGTTTAGCGCCATGGGCGCCATATAGGGCCCCATCATCCCCGTAATGAAAAACATGGGTATAAAGGAAATGATTACAGCCATTGTGGCCAGGATAATGGGAGGGCGCACTTCGTTTACGGCGCTCACGACTGCTCGAAACGGCGGCTCTTTTCGCATGGAAAAATGTCTATGAATGTTTTCCACATCCACGATGGGATCGTCCACTACCAGGCCGAGGGACAGGATGAGGGCAAAGAGGGTGACGCGATTGATGGTGAAACCGAGAAAGTAGTTGATGAGCAGCGTGAAGCTGAAAGTGACCGGCACCGCGAGAGCGATGATAATTCCCTCGCGCCACCCCAGGGTGTAGGCCAAAAGCAGGACCACGATGGCAATAGCTATCAGGAGGGCTTCGACCAGGTCGTTTACCTTCCCGTCGGCGGTTTTTCCGTAATCCCTCGTAATGCGCAGATGAACTCCCTGGGGCAGCACCTCGCGGGAGAAGCGTTCGGCCTCCTTTCCCACCTCTTCTGCGACCCGGACGGCATTGGTCCCTTTCCGTTTGGCCACTGCCACAGTCACCGAAGGGTAGTCCTTGAACCGCTCGATCCCGGATGGCAGAATCGGATTTCCGCCTTCTTCGGCCGGATCGATCGAGGAGTAGGCTTTTTTGCCAAACGCGATGCTCGTATAGGCTTCCGGTTCGGCCGGACCATCCCGTACCGCAGCGACCTCACTCAGGTAAACGGGCCGCATCTCGCGCACCCCGACTATCAGGCTCTCAACCTCGCGGACCGAAGCCAAAAAACGCCCTGCGTCCAGCCGCACCTCTTCGTTATTGGAGACCAGGTTTCCGGAGGGAAGCGCCACGTTCGCTCCCCGTATGGTCTTCTGGATATTTTCGATCGTTATTCCGCGGCCCGCCATGCGCTGGGGCGAAAGCTCGACCGTGATCTGCCGGGGGCGGCCTCCAACGATAAAAGTGCGTCCAGCGTTTTTCACCGCCTGGAGCTGGATTTCGAGTTCTTCGGCCATACGGCGCAGGTGGTAGTCGCTGTAGCGGTCGCTGTAGAGCGTCAGGTTTACGATGGGCACATCGTCGATTTCGACGGGCTTGACGACCCATCCGGTCACCCCTGGCGGGACCTGGTCGATATTAGCCTGAATTTTATTGTATAGCTTAACCCAGCTTCTCTCCCGGTCTTGACCGACATGGAAGCGCACAGTAATGACGGCCCGGGATGGAAAGCTTGTGGAATAGACGTATTCCACACCGTCGATTTGGTAGAGAAGTTTTTCGAGACGGGTGGAAACCTGCCGTTCCACTTCGCGGGCGGAAGCCCCCGGCATATTCACCATCACGTCGGCGATGGGAACTACGATCTGGGGGTCCTCTTCCCTTGGGGTGATCCACAGGGCTACGGCGCCGGCAATCAGGCTGATAAGAATCAGGATGACCGAGAGGTTTCCCTTCAGAAACGCCTCTACGATGCGAGTCATCCAGTGGTGCTGCGGGCGGGGCTGCGGGCTTTGAGGCACGGTCTCCGAATTTTCGCTATCGACTCGTGGATCGCTCACGGGATAATGACCTCCTCGTTTTCCTCGAGTCCCGAGAGCACTTCGATGAGGTCACCCTGGCGTTCCCCGAGCGTAACGAAGCGGCGCTGGGGATATCCGTCCATATCGATCACCTCGACCACCGGAAGCTGCCCCACCTCGGTCACGGCGTTAGAGGGGATCACGAGTGCGTCATACTGGCTGTAAGGAATTCGGATACGCCCGAAAAGGCCGTTTACCAGCCCCTGCCCGGCCGGCAGGCTTACCTTCACGAGAACGGTCCGCGTACCGGGGTCCGACTGTGGAACAATTTCCCGGACTTTTCCCTCCAAGATCAGATTCAGGGCATCGATACGAACTTCCAGAGCCTGCCCTGTTTTCAGATATTGGATGAGGGATTCGGAAAGGGCGGCATGCAGTTCGGGACGAGTTGGGGTTTCCAGGAAAAAGAGCGGCTGACCGGGGGAGGCCATGTCGCCAACGTTGACCATCTTTCGGATCACCTGGCCGGTAAAGGGGGCCTGAATCACAGCGTAGCTAAGCATTGCCCTGGCTTCGGCAGTGGCAGCCTCCGCCTGTTCCTTTTGGGACTGGGCTCTTTCGATTTCTCCCAGCGCCGCCTGTACCTCCTGGAGCGCCGCTGCCGCCTGGGCTTCGGCTATGTCCTTTTGAGCACGCGCATGCTCCAGTTGCTGGCCGGTTGCCGCCTGCTCGCTGCTTCAGATCCTGGTAGCGGCGATAATCGGAGAGTTCCTTCCCCTTAGTGGCGCGCGTGGATTCCACTTGGGCCCTGGCTGCCGCTACTTTCGCCCGGGCCACCGCCACAGCCCTATCCATGGCCATGGACTGCGATTGAGCCTGCCGAAGCTTCGCCTGTATATCCCGGTCGTCAAGGCGAGCCATGACGGTAGGAGCGCCATTCCCATCGCTTCCGGCGACGCTATCCCCTTCGCGGACGAGAATCTCTTTGACCTGGGCCAGAATCCGGCTCGAAACCTGCGCCTCGTTTTGAGCTCGAAGCGTCCCCACCTGGTCGATTATGAGTGGATAGACCCTCCGTTCGGCCTTCACAGTATTGAACTTACCCTGTTTAGGCTTGGGCGCCGGTGGTCCCGAATCGACCTTTTGAACAAAAGCTCCCGCAAGCCACATCATCATGACAATCAGCAATCCCAAAACGCCCAGCCCTTTTCCCGCTTCACGCACAATTGGGCGATCCAGGTATCTTCCGAGTGGTTTACTCATGGCGGGCCTCCGTCAATATTCCTTCGGCAAAATCACCCAGCGATTGCTTGAGGAGAGCCTGAGAGATTCTAACTTCAAAGAGAGCGGACGTGTAGGAAACTTCGGCCTGGCTCCAGGCAAGCTCCGCCTGCAGCAGGGAATCCACCGCGGCAACCTGGTTGCGGTATAGATTCCTCACTTCTTCCAGGGCCTTTTCCGCCCATTGTTTTCTTTCTTCCGCCACCTTCATTTTTTCTGCCGCCTCCTGAACCGCCAGGACTGCCTGGTTGACCTCGAGGGCAATATCCAGGGCTACTTCTTTGCCTCGGGCCTCGATTTCATCGAGGCGGTTGCGGGCCTCGCGGATTCTTGAATAGGTCGCTCCCCCGTCAAAGATCGGCCAGGTGGCTTGAATACCCACCATCCAACTCTCAGCGTTGTTGCTGAGGTTTTGCGAATCCCCCTGGTACCAGGCGCTCGCGGCAACTTTGGGCAATAGTCCTCCCCGGGCAGACTTGACCCTTTCTCCAGCGGATTGGACCAGGGATCGAACCGCCGCCATTTCGGGACGGTTATCCAATGCCTTTTTGACCAGGGAATTCGTCTCTTCCGGCTCCTTTTCGATAATAGGAGGCGAGGAGACGATCAGCGCCGGATCGGGAATTTCTTCGGGGTTAATAGACCTGGCCAGGAGGCGCTCGAGTCCGGCCTGGAGCTTGCGAGCCCCCGTACGCGCAGCGACCAGGTGATCGCGGGCTTCGGAGGTGCGCACCTTGAGGCGAAGAATCTCGCTTGGCAAAGCCGTTTCAGCGCGAATGCGCGCTTCGCCCAGGCGCTCATCTGTTTTGGCTGCTTCGAGAGCTTTCTCGGCAACCCCGATAAAGCAAAGTCCGTTCAACCAGCGATAGTAAGTTTCAGACACTTTCGCAACCAGGCGATTGCGGCCCGCCTGTAGTTCAGCCTCGACAGAACTGTGCTGCCCGAGTGCCGCCTTTCTGTCGTACCACCGGCTTCCTCCCTGAAAAAGAACCCATTCTGCCTGGACCCTCGAGGCCACATCCTGCTCCTGGCCTGGATTGTTGAAATTTATGACAGGAGTGAAGCGCCTTTGATTGATAATATCCATAAGGGCATAAACCGCATTGTCCGTGACGTTGAAATCCTCGGAAAGAACCAGCCTCGGATAGAAGGACGCCTCGGCCTGGCTCACCTGCTCCGCAGCCGCGCCGATCCGATGCTGGATTTGCTCCAGTTCGGGGCTGACTCTCAGTGCTTCCTCAATGGCCCGGTCCACCGTGAGAGATCCGGCACGAACATCGACGGATCCGGGGGGTGGCTCCTCCAGCTGTTTCACGATGAGGCTGGTAGGCAAGGGATGTTCTTCCCTCGTAAAGGAATGATCCTGACCGGCACAACCCTGTAATCCCGTTCCGATCGCCAGAAGCAGCCAGAGTGATCCCGGAATCATGCTCCGGGTTGCTCGAAACAAACGTCTCCCCATGCTTACCCCCCAGAAACGATTGCAATAACGCCTGGACCATGGCCTTTTGAAAATCAAGATACTTTTCCTTGGTTAGAGACTCGATGT
Source organism: uncultured delta proteobacterium (assembly GCA_963826655.1). GTDB lineage: Bacteria > Desulfobacterota > Syntrophobacteria > Syntrophobacterales > Syntrophobacteraceae > SbD1. Next base: position 43,172 of record CAWGZP010000161.1, on the reverse strand, counting down.
GGGACGGCGCCGGCCGTCTTGATTCCATGCATCCGGCCGCATTCTGCATTGATTCTGCCAGGGAACAGCAATGAATATGCCACCTTCGCTAATTGCCGTTAATGACCTGAGACGTGTAGTCCCCGGCCCGGCTTTGGAGCATCGGGCCGAAATAGTAGTGCTCCGGGTAAGCATGCTTTTTGATAAACCGGGGTGATTAAGTATAATAGGACAAATCGGGGTTTGCAGCACCATTCAGATTCCGGCCGGTTCGAATATAATTTGAAAGGAAGTACATTGGCAAAAGACTCAGACACGTTGGAATCCACTCTATCACCGCAAACTGAAATTATTTTAAACAGTATTGCCGACGGGGTGTTCACCGTAGACCCCGAATGGCGGATCACATTTTTCAATCGCGCCGCGGAGAAGATCACGGGCGTTCCCGCGTCCGAAGCAATTGGCCGCCTCTGCTGTGAAGTCTTCCGGGCCAGCATCTGCGAATCCACCTGCGCCTTGAAGTTCACCCTGGAAACAAAAAGACCGGTAATCGACAAGCCTGTGGTGATCCTTCGCGCTGACGGCAGGGAAATACCGATAGGCGTCAGCACGACTTTGCTGCGGGACAAACTGGGACGGATAATCGGCGGAGTCGAGACATTTCGGGATTTAAGTCTTGTCGAAACTTTGCGCAAGGAAATAGGCCGTCAATACTGCTTTAAGGACATTATTTCAAAATCCCCGATAATGAGGCGCCTCTTTTCAATTCTCCCGGAAGTCGCTCAAAGTGAAAGCACCGTGCTGATTCAGGGCGAAAGCGGCACAGGGAAGGAACTGCTGAGCCGCGCCGTTCACAGTCTAAGCCCCAGGGCCAAGGGAGCGTTTGTCGCCGTAAACTGCGGGGCGCTTCCCGACACTCTCCTGGAATCCGAACTTTTCGGCCATGTAGCGGGAGCATTTACAGACGCAAAACGGAACCGGATGGGGCGGTTCGCCTTAGCTGAGGGAGGCACTCTATTTCTCGACGAAATCGGAGACGTCTCACCGGCCCTCCAGGTACGTCTTTTGAGGGTCCTCGAAGAACACTCCTATGAACCTCTGGGATCTTCAAAAACTGTCAGGACTAACGTCAGAATCGTCACTGCATCGAATAAGGAGCTTTCTCGACTCGTCGAAGAAGGCTCTTTCCGAAAGGACCTCTATTACCGCATCAATGTGGTAAAGTTGGAATTGCCCACCCTCGCACAGCGAAAAGAAGATATCCCTTTTCTTTCCGAGCACTTTATCGAACGTCTAAATAAACTGCGGAACAAAAACATTGCCGGCTTGAGTCATGAGGCCCTGGCGGTCTTCATGCGCCATACCTGGCCCGGAAACATCCGGGAGTTGGAGAATGTGATCGAATACGCCTTCATCCTTTGCCGGGAGGGACTGATTCAAGTGAAATGCCTGCCCGGATATCTCAATACAAATGCGTGTCAACTTGTCGATTTTTCGGGATTTACCCTTCTTGATGCCGAACGGCGTACGATAATAGATGCCCTCAACCGCAACGCCTGGCGCCGGATGGCCACCGCGCGGGAACTTGGGGTAGACAAGAACACTTTGCGGCGTAAGATGAAAAGGCTAAATATAATACCTGAGGAAAGTAAATCAGGGGACGAATAAAAAAGGTTGCTCTAGATTTTTTCATGCCTGGTCATCGAGTTGTGGCAAGCCGGACAACGGACTTGTGAGCATCGTGTTCCAGGTTCGTGCTACTCTTTTTTCGATCCACATTTGGGGCAGATACAGCAGCCTCCCGACCCACTTGAGTTACCGCCGCTTGCGATTTCATCCGTCCCTTTGCCGGTACACCTCGCACCACCCTTGAACCGGCGTTGTCCGCAACATCCGGGAAGCCAATACCGGGGCCGGTCCAGTTTCCGTTCGCGATAAGCCTGCAAGATTTCTTCAATATCGCCCGCAATCCCATAGATGATCTTCAAACCAAGGCTTTCGCCATAGTTCAACATCTCGGGACTCAGCGCCCCGCAGATGACAGTTTTTATCCCCTTGTCCCGCAGAGTTCGCATCAGTCCAAATGTATTTTCCTCCATGACGTCGATTTGCCGACCTGACGCGGCATCGGCTCCTTCTATAGGGATAATGATGATTTTCGAACACCAATCGAGTACGGGCGCTACGCGGGCTCGAAAAACCGGAATTGCTAACATGGCCTTCTCCTCATCCTTTTTCTCTCGTTCGGCCGATCCAAACCATGGATCTATTCGAGAGGTTTTTCAAGAACCGGACCAGCGGGACTTAACAAGATCAGTACTACTTCTTCATCTCCCGACACAGATGGAGCAAGCCTGGACAGGTGCTTATCGTCCCCTCAATTTGCAATAAAGATGCAGATTGTTTCCACTCTTTCAAAGCTCAAGATCCTTTATCAGCGATTTTCAGCAAGTTCGGAGCATGGCACAGAGATTGTAACCTTGTGGTTTCAAGGTTGAGTTTGTGAATCCCCGATAACCGGGACGGGCCAATCCAGGGTTTTGCAGGTGGGGTTGGATATCTGATCTCATTTGGCGAAAAGCCGGAAAGAGGACAGGAGGTATTCGATATGCCGCGTGGTGACGGAACAGGGCCGGCCGGGGCCGGGAGACGCAGGACGAAAGGTTTTTGCATGGGCTTTGGAATCCCTGGCGCCCTGAATCAGGCTCGAAGATTTTGCTTCCCCTGGAAGAGGCGTTGGCGGTCAAGGCCGGCGAAACAGGTTTTCAAATACCGGACTATCCCGATGGCAGCGTTGGTTCGGATATTCCTTCGGGCGTGGAACTCGTGGGTTTTCCACCTCCGGCTTTGTGCCGGGCTCTCAGCCGGAAACCCTAAAGACCCAAACCGGATATTTAGGCAGAGTCCTGGATGAAATCAAACGGCGGATACTGGAATTGGAATCCGGGAACAGAAGGGTAAACCCGATATCGATCCCCGGCCGTTCAATACCCGGTTCATCTTGTTCCCTGTCGCTATCTGATGAGGAGTATAGCATGAGTAAGATTGCAATAACGAGTGAGGGTCCTACTCTGGATGACCTGGTTGATCCCAGGTTCGGCAGAGCGGCCGGTTTCGTTATGGTTGATCTCGAAAGCATGGAGACCAGCTACATAGATAACGGGCAGACTCAGGTAATGGATCAAGGCGCGGGTATACAGGCAGCCGAATTGATAGCCGGGGCCGGGGTCAGTTGTATTCTCACGGGCTTTGTAGGGCCAAAGGCATTTCGAGCGCTTTCCGCTGCCAAAATCGGAGTTGTGCAGAACATGGAAGGCATGTCTGTGCGCCAGGCGGTGGAGCGCTTTCAAAGCGGGGCCGTGCAGCAGGCTGATGCGCCAAACAGGAAACCGGGGCGATGATTGTCTCTGTCGCCAGCGGCAAAGGAGGTACCGGCAAGACCACGGTAACCGCCTCACTTACAAGGGTTTGGGGAAAACCGTTGATCGCGGTCGACCTGGACGTGGAGGAGCCCAACCTGCATCTTTTCCTCCGTCCGGATATCGAGGAAGGCACGACGGCGTGGCTGGAGGTCCCGGTAGTTGACGAATCGAAATGCAGCCTTTGCGGCGTCTGCTCCGAATTCTGTCAATTCAAGGCAATCAGCGTAATGGGCACACTGCTCCTGACATTTCCGGAAATGTGCCACGGATGCGGCGGCTGCATCGCTTTGTGCCCCGAAGGAGCGCTTTCTCCAGGCAAACGGGAACTGGGCGAGATAGCCCGGGGCCGTGCAAATGGAATCCAATTTATCATGGGCCGTTTGCGCATAGGGGAAGCGATGAGTCCGCCCTTCATGCGGCAGGTTAAAGCCGGGCTCAGAGATATGATTGCCGCAAACGGTCACGATGCGATCATCGATGCCCCTCCGGGGGTTAGTTGCCCGGCCGTGAACGCAGTGATCGACAGCGATGTCATTGTCCTGGTAACGGAGCCCACTCCCTTCGGCTTCCATGATTTAAAGCTTGCCCGGGAGGCCTTTTCCCCGCTGGGAAAACCAATGGGCGTGGTGGTAAACCGGGCCGGGATCGGCAATGACGAAGTGTACCGATTCTGTGAAGACAAAGGGATACCCCTGTTGGCCGAAATCCCTTTTGAACGGGCCGCTGCCGTGGCTTATTCCCAAGGCAGGGTCATCGCCGATCTGTCGCCGGAATTCAGGGAGATCTTCGTCTCCATGCATGCAGGGATTTGCGAATTGGCAATGAGACCGTCTCTCCGGGAGGCGACCCATGCGTGAAGTAGTCATTATCAGCGGCAAGGGGGGGACCGGCAAGACCTCGCTCACGGGGGCATTTGCACATGTGGCTTCGGACAAGGTGATTTGTGATTTGGACGTTGACGCCCCGGACCTCCACTTACTGTTAAGTCCCACGAATTATCGGACTGAAGAATTTCACTCTGGGTACGAGGCCCAAATCCTCAGCGAAAAGTGTACCGGGTGCGGGATGTGTGCTTCCATGTGCCGCTACGATGCCGTACGCAATAACGGCAACGGCTTTTCCGTTGATCCTCTCCGTTGTGAAGGCTGCAAGGTCTGCGTCAAGTTCTGTCCGGAGAAGGCTATCGGCTTCACGCTGAAGCACTGCGGGCAATGGTATGTATCATCTACCAGGTTTGGCCCCATGGTTCATGCTCGGCTCTTTCCGGGGCAGGCGAATTCGGGCCGGCTTGTCATGATTCTAAAGCAGCAAGCCCGTGAGTTGACCAAATCTCAAGGGACGGATCTAGTCCTTTGCGATGGGGCGCCGGGGATCGGCTGCCCCGTGATCAGCTCACTTTCCGGAACCAGTCTGGCGGTTGCGGTAACCGAGCCGACCCCCACGGGTCGGCACGACCTCGAGAGGGTGGCTGACCTGTGCAGCCATTTTCAGGTAACTTTTGCGGTCATCATCAACAAGTTCGATCTTAACCATGACGAAGTAGACAAGATCGAGGCATTTTGCCGCCTGCGCGACTACCCCGTAATCGCAAAGCTCCCGCACGATCCGGTTGTAACCAAAGCAATGGTGCGCGGGTTGGTCGTTACGGAATTGCCCGAAACGGACTTCAGCCTGGAAGTCGGGAGAGCGTGGCTGAGGATTGACGAGCTTGCCCACTTTCGGCGGTGAGCCTCACGGCAGGTGACCCCATTCCATATTTACAGGCCGGCGGGCATTTGCCCGTCGAATTTTACATCATATTCAATTGTGAGGAGAAAAAATGAAAAACATCACTGTAGCAATCCCGTCAACGAACCCGGGAGGGCTGGACTCACCTCTTGGCGCTCACTTCGGGCACTGCGACCTCTACACCCTTGTGGAGGTCACTGACGGACAGGTCCAAAATGTCCGGACTCTGCGTAACGTACCTCACCAGCAGGGAGGGTGCATGGCCCCGGTCAACCATCTGGCCCAAAACGGAGTACAGGTTCTTATCGCAGGCGGAATGGGCATGAGACCGCTCATGGGTTTCAACCAGGTGGGAATCGATGTCCTCTTTGGGGGTAGTGTCCAAACCGTGGGAGAGGCTGTCGATGCTTTCCTGAAAGGAAACCTGCAGCAGTTCACGAGCGATTTCACCTGTGGTGGCGGTGGAGCTTGACAAACCGGCAGGTCTCAATCACCGGGAAAGGGAGAAGGCTGTAGGACAGGCTCTTCCTTGGCGGTTGGTAATGAAAACAGGGCGAATACCATGATCTCCCGGATCTCATAGTTAGGTGGAAAATTCATGAGCCATATTGAGTTCAAAGATAATATTTTCGAAGTGGATGAGGACGGCTTTATTGCCAGCTTTGACACATGGAGCAAGGACTGGGTAGAATACGTAAAGAATTCCGAGGGCATAACCGACCTGACCGATGAGCACTGGTCGGTTATTCATGTGCTCCAGGATTACTACAGAAAGCACGGCATCGCTCCGATGGTCCGGATCCTTACCAAGGTTACCGGATACAAGCTCAAGTACATCTATGAACTTTTCCCATCGGGACCGGGTAAGGGCGCATGTAAAATGGCGGGCTTGCCGAAACCGACCGGTTGCGTCTAATGCAGTTTTCAGGAAGGGCTCCGGGCATTGGCCCGGAGCCTGGTCCTGCCGCCGGATGGTTGAAAACTAAAAAATTGATCGAGTAAATGCCTCACTTTCAAAGAAAAAGAATGTTCTGACTCGTGACGTCCCGGCCCGGAGAAAAAACTCGCATCTATCGGCGCTCCAAGGCCCCAAGCATATCTTGCGCCCTGGTGTTAAAAACATTGCATCGAACGGAGTTGTAAATGCTGCACATTCTCTTGGTTACCGCCCATCCGGAAATCTTTCGTTCATTCACCGAAGGTCTGTCCTCAGACCCGGGAGTTTGCCTCGAACAAGTAACCGCAAGGGCCGATGCGATGGGTATTGTGCGTGCCCAATGTCCCCATCTTGTAATTGTTGATTCCGGAGCCCCGGACTCTGATTCGCTCGATTTAGTGAGGGAAATGATCAGCGTAAATGCCATGGTGAATACCGCGGTAGTAAGTCCCCTCTCCGACGCGGATTTCCACGATAAAAGCGAGGGCCTTGGCGTTCTCTGCCGGACTCCCGTAGAGCCGGGAAAGAAGGAAGCCCGTGAACTGCTGCTAAAACTCCGGGCGGTCATCGGGCCGGTTGGATAAAAGGGAGCCGCGCACCACCGCGCTAACACGGTTTCCGATTGGCATTCTGCCGAGTTTTTAGCAATGTCGCGAAATGGCCGGGACTTCAAGATAATGGGAGGAGCAATGGATAAAAAGCTAAGAGTTGTCATCGTCGGCGGAGTGGCATGCGGACCGAAGGCAGCATCGCGCATCAAGCGCCTTCTGCCTGATAGTGAAGTCACTATGATCGACCGCGGCAGCGTGATTTCCTACGGGGCTTGCGGGCTGCCCTATTATGTCGAAGGGACTTTCCCCGATATCGCGATGCTCACGGAGACCCCTGCGGGCGTGGTGCGCAATGCCGCCTTTTTCGAGAAGGTAAAGGGATTTAAGAGCCGCACACGAACCGAGGCGGTTAGCATCGACCGAGAGCATAAGACAGTCCATGTGAGGAATGTCGAAACGGGTTCAGAAGAGGATCTCCCATACGACAAACTGGTTCTTGCAACGGGAAGCAGGCCCATTCGGCCCTCGATACCAGGCCTTGAACTGAAGAATGTGTGGACGATGCGTCACCCGGACGATGCCGAAAGCATGGTTGATCGTATCGAAGCAGACGGACTCAAGCGCGCGGTGCTCATCGGGGCGGGCTATATCGGGGTGGAAATGGCGGAGGCGCTGCGCCGCCGCGGTCTCGACGTCACTATAGTGGAAATGTTTGACCAGATCATGCCGCAGTTTCTGGACACCGAGATGAGTTTGCTCGCAGCCAGGCACATGCGGCAAAAAGGCGTCGAACTGGCGCTTGGCGAGCAAGTCCTCGCAATCGAGGGAAATGGAAGAGCGGCATCGGTTCGAACCGATAAGAGGAATATCCCTGCCGACCTCGTTGTCATCGGTGTCGGAGTACGCCCCAATGACGAACTGGCCCGGGAAGCCGGACTCATCTGCGCCCTCAAAGGTGGGATCGTCATAAACGAATTTTGCCAGACGAACTATCCAGACATCTATGCCGGGGGAGACTGCGTGGTGAACCGCCATGCCGATCATACCATTCAACAGTTTTTTTTCGTTCCCTTGGGGTCTACGTCCAATAAGCACGGCAGGGTGATCGCAGATCACATCGCAGGAAAACCCGCCGTATTCAAGGGTATCACTTCAACCGGGATATGCAGGGCCTTTGATTTCACTATAGGCCGCACAGGTCTTTCAGAAAAACAGGCACGGGATCTATACCCGGACGTGGAGACATCCATTTGGGCCGGACCGGATATGCCCCATTATATTCCTCAAAGCAAACCTCTCATCATCAAAATGAGCGCGTCAAAAATTTCGCGAAAACTTCTGGGCGTTCAGATCGTTGGCACGGGTGACGCCGCCAAGCGTCTGGAAGTGGCGGCAAGTGCTCTTCACTTCGGAGCGACAGTGGATGACATCGGGAATATCGACCTCGGATATGCTCCTCCCTTTTCCTCGCCCATCGACCCGATAGCCACGGCCGCACATATCCTCGCGAACAAGCTCGACGGCTTCGCGAAAGGGCTTTCGCCTCTCATTGTGAAACAACGGCTCGATAGCGGTGATGACTTCATCCTGCTCGATGTCCGGACCCCGATCGAGTTCAGGATAATGCGCTTCCCCTACGGAAATGTTGTTCACATCCCTCTTGGAGCATTAAGGGAGAAGGCCGCCGAGTTGCCCAAAGACAAGGACATCGTAGCGTTCTGTAAAGTCAGCATGCGTGGATACGAAGCGCAACTGATTCTCAACGCCGCAGGTTTCAAACGAATATCGTACCTCGAAGGTGGTCTTGTTGCCTGGCCGTTTGAGATCATCTCCTAGCTGAAATTTCATTTGGAATGGGAAGGATTACACCGTGAAAAAAGTGGCGATAGTGGGCTGTGGAAGTTACATGGATAATGGCTATGGCTGTCCTGGCGAGTGGAGATGCCTTAAAGCGGCGGCTTTGGGAGAAGGCAAATTCGGCGAACCGTGCCATGTTGTTTCTTTTGTGAAATGCGAGTGTCCAGGCCGGACAGTGGCCCCCAACCTGGGGATGGCATTGAAACTGGCTCAAATGAAACCCGACGCGATTTTCTTCAGCTCCTGTCTCGCGAACGCCACACCAGGATGTCCTTATGCAAGCCCTGAGGACCTTGCGAGAATACTGGAAGATAAAACGGGAATTCCCGTGGTCCTCGGGACTCACGATTACCATTAGCGAACCGGAATGCTGCCGGGATAGACAGTGCCCGTAACCAGGGAGGAAACCAACGGCCGGACATCCACCGGTCCAGCCGTTATAAGTGAAAACTCATAACCACGGGAGAAATGCGTAATGCCTATATTCGAGTTTCTTTGCAGGTCCTGCGGCAACGTCTTTGAAAAGCTGCTATACGGCAGCAGTGACGAGGTATCCTGCGGGAAATGCGGCAGCTTCGAATTGACAAAACTGCTGTCCAAGTCTTCCAGCCTTTCGGGAGCTAAGCAGGATGGCAACGTTCCCGGAATCGGCGATACGGGGTGCTGCGGGTCTGCTCCTTCATCCCGGGGCTGTATTCCCGGTAGCTGCTGCGGCAAGGCCAATCCATGAATAAGGTTGGCGTTCCAACCTCACCTGAAAAGTTGGAGCAAGAGATTCTAAATGTCAGAACCACAACTTGAAGAGTGCACTTGAGCAAGCCCTTTTTGACAGCCTGCTTATCGTGTTGTTAATTGCTATGAACGTCCTGATCTTCGCTTTCCCAAATTTCTTCCTCGTCATTTTTATGCTGTTGTAGGTACACCAAATAATCCTCTTGCGCTCTATCAATTGCCTGCTTCTCTGTTACGGATTCCTCCATTGAAAGTTCAATTATCAGCCATCGATCCGTTTCGTCGTGATGACGATTATATGTTACACAGGGTTCGTAATCGTCCAAAAATCGCATTGCATGCCGTAGACCCGTTTCATTGCCTTTCCCAAAACTTTGTTTGTAAGTTACTCTCATCTCTGCATTTTCTCCTCTTTCAAAATGGCTAACCGCTTTGGTAGCCTCACGCACCAACGTCTGGCGCAGCTTCCTCATGGTTGCAGTGGTGGGGCTCCTATGCCACAAGCAACTTCTCCCGCTTTTTGACGGCTTCTTTTTTCAGTCGGTTTAAGGTCTTTTCCAGAACGGGCAGAACGTTCTCGCGAATGTCGCCTGCGACGGCGATAAGCATTACATCATCTCCCACAAAACGTCTTCCCGTGAAGAGGTAAGCTTCCACAGCGGCGATACCCTGCTCTGAGCGCATCTCATTGAGGATTCTATCCCAGACGCCGGCATCTACATCGATATCAAGGTATCCCGTTAACTCGCCCGCGCGGGATGTACCACGCGCTACCCCATTGTGGCATGCAATCATGCCAACCTTCAAAAAGTCCACTTCCCGTTTGATCTTCTCAACAAGGTCATTCAAAGTCGGCATAATCCTTCTCCTATTCCAGCCGTTGCCGGACTACCCCATTTTTCGCCAGGCGCCGCCGACGATTGTCGTTTTCTTCCTGCCCCGGAAACCTGACAGCAGGATCTGGCGCCTCAGATTTGAAGCGCAATCCGGAAAACACGAGGGACGCGCTGAAAAACCAAGGAAGCTTAGCCAACCAGCTTGCCAGTGGGTTGCAAAAATGGTGACATGGAGTGCTACACTCCCTTCTGACGATCCCTCACCTGGTGGCTGGGCGAATGTGAGCTGGATTTTCCACATCCGTGTTGCTTCTCGTTGAAGCACAGCAGTCGCCCGGAGCGCATCGGGACGGGACGGAATCGAACGATAATCATCTCTGATCCGATTGCGAGCCGATCCGGCTATTCGATCCCAGATACCAGTTCCTTCAGGTTAGTTGCTCCCGTGGTAAAAACGTCAATCCCAAGGGCTTCCAGGGCGTAGCCGGCCCCCTTGCCATCGAGCGTCACCCGTGTCCATACTTCGTCAATGCCCGTCTCAGACAGCAATTCGGCGGCCTTCACTCCCCGGCGGCGTCCAAGATTCCTGAAATTGTTCGCAACAAAAGTCTCAAAAGCAACATTGCCGGTGCGCATCTCTTTCTTGAGCACAACAAAGAAGGGCGCCTCTCCGAAATGCTCGGACAGGAGGGAGTCGAGTCCTGGTATGGCCCCCTCCGGAGTATTCACCGGGACGGCAATGTGGATGGAATCCTTTTGCTCCGGTTCATAGTGAATGAGGATTCTATCGATGTCGGGCCATCGGTCCAAAATGTCTTCTTGAAGGTGGGAAACCACGGCATGAGCATCACGCAGAAGCCTCGCTTCCACCTTCACGCCGGCTTCCACGAATTTGTACCTTCCTGATTTCCGTCCGCCCAGCGACGTGACGTTCTTGACGAAAGGGTGGCTTGCCAGCAAGGCGCGGATTCCATTCAGAGTAGCGTAATCGAGAGTGGCATCCAAGAGTACCTTGAGAGAACCAACCAGTATGGTCAGCCCCATGTATAGAACAAGAGCGACAATGAGAATCGAAGCATACCTGTCCAGGGGAAAACCCAAACGAGTGCCGATAATGGCCACGAGTATGACCAGGGATGAAAACATATCGGTGGCAATATGTTTGGCATCAGCCACCAGGCTGGGTGATCCTGCCTTCAGGCCGGCTTTCAATTCGTATCTTGAATAGAGATACGTTGTGGTCAGCATGAAAACAATGCCGGCAATCGTCAAGCCAGAGTTCCTGATGGCACCGGTATGCTCCGCATAGATGGATTCCTTGGCGATTTCGTAGCCTGCAAAGAATATGAAGAATGATGACAACAGCGCCAGAAGATTTTCAACCTTGTACAACCCGAAGGGGAAGGTCTTTGTCTTGCGATCCGAAATCAGGATCCCCCCGAGGATTGAAAGGGAAGATATAACGTCGGTGAGAGAGTGAACGGCGTCCGCCTTGAGAGCCATGCTTCCGGATATCTCGCCCAGAAAGTATTTGGCGGTCATGAGAACCCCGTTGACCAGACAGGATGACAGAGCCACTTTCACGCAGATATTCATGTCTCTATACGGGTTCTTCGCGTCGTGGCTGGCATCTTCGGCATCGTCCTTTCCCGTACGACGGCATCTCTCCAGGGTTAGTCCGGTAAATGTCCTGCCCTCCGCATTTGGGGCAGACCATTTGCCTGCCGCCCCCGAAAGGCGCCTCCCAGCGATGATCGCACTTCCGGCAGTGAAACCGTCTCGAGGGCTCATTGTTCATGATTTTTTACCCCCTCAATACCCTTTTCCCCTGTCAATGATACTCGTGCGTCCCCAGGATTATGAGAAGGCCTGTTTTGTCCTCCAATATTTTGGCCAAATCCTCCGCCGTGGCATAAGGACAACCGGGTCTGGCGCTGACAAGGCAGGAACTCAAGTACACGGCGTCAGGTTTCATCTCGGAAAGCTTTACCGCCATTCCCAGGTTGGGCGCCGTACTTCGCCCCGGGCATTCGCATCGAACAAAAGAGATTACCTGTGAGGGCTCACCGAACTTGCCCTCCCCCAGGGCGGCGGCCTTAAGGCATCTCCACTCACCGGGACAGCCATAGCCGCTTTCCATGTAAGCTCCGCAACCGATAACAGCCACTGTCTTCATTCGTTTTTCTCCCTTTCCAAGAGATCTCGTTCTGGCGCCAACAATAATTCCCCGGTTTGCCCAGTTAGTTTCTGGCAATGTTTGTGCCAGTTGTTGTGTTAGCCTTGGCTTCATATCGCTCAAGAGACTGGCAGAAGTGGAATGGGGGCATTCTGCACCTGCAAAACAACCTAAAAGAAACAGAATGTTTCCTTAATAGAACTGAAACACCGGAATGAAAATAGCTCAGGCCGAGCCGTAGCGAAAGATAGCGTCGGCGAAAGAGCAACCGGGAAGAAAGTAGCCGGGACAGGCATCGGCGGAGGCGATCAGGCTGCGGGGGGCACTCTCTTTAAGCGTCCTCGTAATCTGATGCAATCCAGGAGGCCGGATCCAGTTCCACCCGGCAGGTACCCTCGTCGGGCCCCTGGACGTTAAATCCCATCTTTTTTACCAACTCCAGCATGGCCGTGTTTTCTGCCTGCACCTCACCGTACAGGGTCCGCACCCCGTTCTCCCTTGCAATTTCTATGGCCCGCTCGATGAGCTTCGGACCAAGGCCTTCGCCCTGCCACGGATCGGCAACCATCACGGCAAATTCGGCTGCGTCCTGCTCCGGGATCATCACCAGCCTTCCGACCCCCATCATTACGGTTGGGCCAGGCGGCAGCCCGATTGCGACAAGACTGATTTCCCGGTCGTAGTCGTTCTGGGTGAAGCGGATCAAAGCCTCGTGGGGCCAGCTTTTGATCACTCTGAAATAGCGAAAGTAGATTGTGCGCTCGGAGCAACGATCCAGCAAATCTGCTACCAGAGACTCATCTTCGGGCTTCACGGGACGGATCGAGACCGGAGTGCCGTCTTTTAGCAGCCATTCACTTTCATACTGGTTGGGATAGGGACTGATAATCAGGTGCCGGGGGGCAGCCACTTCGCAGGGCTCGACCACAATGCGGGCATCGATGGCCACCGGACATCCATCGCTTATGACCACGGGGTTGAGGTCCAATTCGACGATTTCCGGGAAATCGGTCACCAGTTGCGAAATTCGAACGAGAAATTCCGCCGCAAGGTCCAAGTTGGCCGCGGGAATATTCCGGTAGCCCTGGAGAAGGCGATAGACGCGGGTTCGCTCCATGAGACGGCGGGCCAGGAGCAGGTTGAGGGGAGGCAGATCCACCGCCGAATCCTTAAGCACCTCGGTCAGGATCCCGCCCATTCCGAAGAGAATGAGCGGCCCGAACTGCGGGTCGCGCTTGCTTCCAACGATCAATTCCACTTCGGATTTTTTCACATGGCTTTGCACCGTAACTCCCTTGATCCTCGCTTCCGGCTTTAGCCTCCTTGCCCTCGAAGTGATCTCTTCGAAAGCCGCCGATACCTCCTGCTCGCTTCCCAAGTGAACCCGGACACCGTCGACATCGGATTTATGGGTGATATCGGGTGAGTAGATCTTTACCACGACCGGAAAGCCAATGCCTTTAGCCGCCTCGGCGGCCGTTCTGGAACTCGATGCCACAACCGTACGGTTGACCGGGATGCCATAGGCCGACAAGATGGCCTTGGATTCAATTTCCGTAAGGACTTTTTCGCGGCGCTTGAGGCACTCGTTAATGAAGGTTCGAGCCTCCCTCGTATTGACCTGTATTTCGTACGGCAGAGTTGGCGGCGTCTCTTGCAGAAGCTCCAGGTTGCGGGAATAGGAGTACATATGCATGAAAGTATCCACCGCCTCTTCGGGAGTGGCGAAGGTGGGAATCTGCGCCTCATTTAGTATTCTTATGCCGGCTTCCACGTCCCGCGCGCCCATCCATACGGCCATGAAGGGCTTTGGCCGATTCTTGATCTCGGCTGCCAGGGACCTGGCCACTACCGTAGAGTCCGTCATGGCCTGGGAGGCCAGAATCACGATCAGCCCGGAGAGTTCGGGAGCCTCCAGGCAGACGTGCACCGCCTGTACGTAGCGGTCCGGTTGTGCGTCTCCCAGGATATCGATGGGATTTCCACGGCTCCAGTAGGAGGGCAGGAACGCATCGAGCTTTCGAAGCGTTTCAGCGCTGAGCGCCGCAAGATCGACCCCCCATTTGCTCAAAGCATCCACCGCCATAACCCCGGGACCACCGGCGTTGGTGACGATGGCCAGCTTGGCTCCGGTGGGCCGCTGCATCTTGCCCAGGGCTTCCGCACAACTGAAAAGCTGACTGATGGTGTCCACCCGGATCATTCCCGCACGGCGAAATGCCGCATTGTAAGCTTCATCCAGGCCGGCGAGGGCCCCGGTGTGTGAGGCCGCGGCCTTGGCGGCCGCTTCGCTGCGGCCCGATTTGACCACGATGATCGGCTTGACCCTGGAAACGGAGCGCGCCGCACTCATGAACTTGCGATGCCGGGTCATGTTCTCCATGTAGATGATGATGCTTCGGGCATTCGGGTCGTTGCCAAGGTAGTCTATCATGTCCGCGAAGTCCAAATCGGCCATGGAACCGACGCTGACGAAATGTGAAAAGCCGATCTTTTCGCTGGCTGCCACATCCAGAATGGCACTGCAGATAGCCCCGCTCTGGGTAAGCAACGCCAGGCTTCCCGGTTCGGCTGAGTGGGCCGCAAAACTGGCGTTCAAACTATTGACCGGGGAAAGAATACCCATGCAGTTTGGCCCAAGGTAGCGTATTCCGCTGCGTTGCGCCTCGGCCCTGATTTCCGCCTCTATGCGCACACCTTCCTCTCCCGACTCTTTTCCACCGGCCGAGAGGATGATGACCCCCTTCACCCCCGCCTCACCACATTCTCTGATGACTGCCGGCACCCCGCGAATGGGGACGACGATAATGGCCAAATCGATCGGGGAGCCCACTGCCCCTATGGAAGGGTAGGCTTTAAACCCCAGGATCTTCTCGTGTTTCGGATTGATGGGATAGATCGGACCGGGAAAGCCCTCTTTTTTTAAATTGGCAAGCAGCGTGAAGCCAATGGAGAGTTCCCGGGGACTCGCCCCTATGACTGCAATCGCCCCGGGCTTGAAGAAATAGTCGAGGACCGGTTTTCTCAGCATCGTTTTTCTCTCCGATCTCTTGAAATGGGTGATTGATCACTGGAGAAGCCATCAACTGATTACCTCGGCTCTATGACATTATCCGCTATAAGCCATTCAATGGTCTGGCACAGCGGAAGTCCGACGACGTTCGTATAGGACCCCTCGACGGACCTTACCAGGAAAGCCCCGATCCCCTGGATCCCATAGGCCCCGGCCTTGTCCATCGGCTCGGGGCCCCCTGCGTATGCCTCTATTTCCCTTGTCGAGAGATCCTTGAAGAAGACCCGCGTGACAACCGAATCCTTCCTGCGAAGCTTACCCCCGGGGCCGATGAGGCACATGCCCGTAATAACCTCATGCACCCTGCCGCCAAGGGTTTGGAGCATCTCGACAGCCTCGGCGCTCCCGGACGGCTTCCCAAAAATTCGGCCATCCAGGACAACTATAGTATCGGCCCCCAAAATCCAGGAATCGGGATGGAGAGCGGAAATCGAATCGGCCTTGGCACGGGCGCATGTCTCTGCGATTTCCGAGGGACTTTCCCCGGCCCCGCCGACCCCGCCGCAATCCGCGGATTCGTCTATTCTGCTCGGGTCCACCAGGAATTCGATCCCGAGACGAGCGAGCAACTCTTTTCTACGCGGAGACCCCGAGGCAAGCACAAGGGGTTGGAGAGTTTTAAACATCGCCTATACCAGGCCGAGCATCCGGTCGAGCGCCACCCTGGCCCCCGCCCTCACCTCTTCGGATACCCTGACCACATTCATTTCTCCCAGGTTTTCAATTACCTCGAGCAGATTTCGCAAGTTGATCTTGAACATATTCGGGCAGAGCGACGAGTGCAGATCGAGCACCTTCTTGTCCGGATATTGCTCCGCCAGGCGGTGAACCAGGTTTATTTCCGTACCGATGACGATTGTCGAACCGGCAGGCGCCTCCCTTACGTACTTCACTATGTAGCTCGTCGACCCGCACGCGTCGGCAAGCGCCACGACCTCCCGCCGGCACTCGGGGTGTACGACGATTTTAGCTTCAGGAAACTCGCTCCGCATTTTTCCGATCTGCTCGACCGTAAACCGCGTATGCACAAGGCAATAGCCATCCCAGAGAATCATCCTCGCCCGCTCGATCGCCTCCGGGCCGTTTCCGCCCAGAGGCTTGCCGGGCGACCACACTATCATCTCTTCGGGCGCCAGCCCGAGGTCGTAACCTACGTTGCGGCCCAAATGCTGGTCGGGGAAAAAAAGGATCTTCTCCTTTTGTCCGAATGCCCACGTAACGGCCTTGGACGCGTTAGACGACGTGCATACGATCCCGCCCCGATCACCGCAAAACGACTTCAGCTCCGCATCCGAGTTCATATAGACCACCGGAATCGTCGAACCTTTTCCCGCAGATGCTTCGATCTCTTCCCAGGCGGACTTCACCGTTTCAGCTTCGGCCATGCTTGCCATCCAACACCCGGCTTCGACGTTGGGAATCTGAACGACCTGGTGAGGCTGTGCCAGAATCGCCGCGCTTTCCGCCATGAAGTGCACTCCACAAAACACTATGAAGCGGCAATCCCGGTCGGCGGCGGCATTTTTGGCCAACTCGAAAGAGTCCCCAACGAAATCGCCCAGCGCCACGATCTCTTTTCTCTGGTAATGGTGGGTCAGGATCAAAAGTTCTTTACCCAACTCCCGTTTTCCGGCCCGGATTTTTTCGATTATTTCCGCGTGGCCGCTATCGGCTTTTTTTGTCTGCATGACGTCTTAACCTCTAATCTGGGCGGATGATGTCACGGGTTCGTCGACCGGCACGATTTCGTCCCCGCAACGAATAGTCCCGCCTTCGAGCACCCTCGCAAAAACTCCCTCGCGAGGCATGATGCAGTCACCGGCCTGATAGTAGATAGCGCACTTTTTGTGGCACTCCTTGCCGATCTGGGTCACTTCGACAAGGGCCGATTCGCCAAGCCTGAACTTTGTGCCGATCGGGGTATTGACCCAGTCTATTCCTTCGGTCGCAATATTTTCCGCAAAGTCTCCAAAACCCACTTTGAGACCGGTGGCTTTAGCCTTTTCAATGCTCTCCGTTGCAAGAAAGCTCACCTGCCTGTGCCATGGCCCTGCGTGGGCGTCGCCCTCGACGCCGTGTTCCCTCACCAGGAGCGCCTGCTCGACAAGCTCCTTGCGGGTACCCTTGTTTTTGCTCACCGCAATCGATGTGATCTTCATTAAAAGTCCCCCGCCCTTAATCCGGCGCCTCGGCTTCAAACCCGGTCTCAAGGCTTTGTATGTTCAGGTCAACATTCACTAAAAAGGTGATTTCAACGACAGAATAGTAAAGTCTTGAAGTATGGTCGGTCAAGAGATAAACGAAGAAGGGAAATTCACGTCCCGTATTTCATGCCCCATGAAAATACTTGGACTTTTGCGCGGGGATGTTATTTTTACCCGGCCCGAAAAGAAAGGAGCAGCCTTTGCATTCTAGAATACTTGTATTGAGGTTTCCCAGGGACATCGTCGATAAACCAATAATAACCAACCTGGTGCGCGATCATGGCCTGACATTCAACATTTTGAAGGCCCAGATTTTTCCCCGAAAAGAGGGAATGCTGGTATTGGAACTGCTTGGCGAGGAGGATGACTTCAACAAAGGGGTCCAATATCTCGAACAGGCCGGCGTCCATGTGGAACCGGTCGGCCACGGCATTCACCGCGACGAGCAAAGATGCTGCCAGTGCGGCGCCTGCACGGCAGTTTGCCCGACGGGGGCGCTTCATGTGAACAGGCCGTTGATGGATGTGGAGTTCGAATCCGATCGGTGCAGCGCCTGCGAGTTGTGCGTGAAGAGCTGTCCTGTCAGGGCATTGATCGTTACCTTCGATAAGGCCATCGCCTGAGCCGGCCCCGTGGTCCGCGGACAAGCCCTCATTTTTTGTGCGAAACACCGCGGTGCGGGGACTTTCTTTTGACGGGTCCCTAGCCTGCGACCGCGCCGGTTCTTAGCTTAATGGGATATTTTGTTCAGGTGGATTCGATTCTGCTCCGTGACCGCAATGGAGAGCACAAATGCCCGAGACAAAACATTCCCGGAAGGTCTCACACCAGATGAAGCCCGGCCCCTTCGGCTTTGGACGGGCCGAGGATAAGCCGAAACTCGAAATAGTGCTGAAATGCGATACGATGGGAAGCGTTGAAGCGGTTTCCGCCCTGCTTTCCAACCTCGGGATTTCCGAAGCGGTAATAAAGCTGATCTACTCCGGCGTGGGAAATGTATCGAAGCAGGACTTGCTGATGGCTTTGACCGGAAGCAGGCTTGTCATAGGATTCAACGTTGAGGTCGCCCCGAAGCTGGAACAATGGGTAAAGGAACACGGCGTGGAGGTGCGGCTCTATAGCGTAATATACAAACTGGCCGACGGCATCAGGGCTATAGCCCAGACCATGTCTCCGATCGAGAGCGAAGAAAATGTTACCGGAAAGTGCCAGGTGATCGCCACTTTCAAATCGAAAAAGGGTGGCGTGATTCTCGGCTGCGAGGTCGTTGAAGGCTCTGTCCAGGTCGGAAAAAATTTCAGGGTGGTAACTGCAATGGGACCGGTTCACAGCGCCAGGATCGAATCGATCCAAATCGAAAAACAGCAGATAAAGGAAGCCAGAGTTGGACAACAGGTGGGCGTGCAGATCTCGGGATCGGGCTTGGGGAAGGTCGGCGATTTCATCGAATGCTACGACGTAATCGCGGCAAAAAAAGCATCGTGGACGCCCAGCGGAAAAATCGTACACGCTTAGTTTTCAGGGCTCAGTTTTTTTAAGTATTCGAAACTGGAAACCAGAAACTGAATTTACAGCTCCTTCGAAACCGATAGATAAAAAACCGTTCCATTTTCGTGCCCCCCCTCGACCCGGATCTCGCCTTTGTGCAGTTCGATTATTTCCTTTACGATTGCAAGCCCCAGGCCCATACCTTCGATCTCATCGGATGCGGCTTGCCGCTGAAAAAGGTTGAAGATCTCACTGCGGTCCCTGGCCTGGATGCCGGCCCCGTCGTCTCTTACCGTGAAGTTATGGGAATTGACCGATTCTTCATAACCGATTTCAATAGTGGTGAGCCCGTCGCCTCCATATTTGACGGCGTTATCTATCAGATTTCTGAAAACCCTGAGGATGGAAATCTTATCCGCCCGCACGAGCGGCACCCCTTTGGGCTCGATCAATGCTATTCCCCTTTCTCTCAGTCTCGCCGAAAACTCGTCCCGCAGCATGTGGAAGAGTTCCTCGATATCTATCACCTCTATCTTGAGCGCGTTTTCTTTTGTGGCGATAAACATATTGATTGCATCGACCAGGGAGGCCACATGCTCCGATGCTTTCATTATCTGGTCACAAAAAACGGCCCCTTTCTCACCGAGGACCCCGGCAAATCTTTTTCGCAGCATTCCGGCAAGCCCGTGAATTCCAATCGAGGGGCTTTTCAGATCATGTGCAACCGAGTAAGCAAATATCTTCAGCTTATCGGAGCTTATTCGCAGTTCCTCCGCAATCCTGCTTCGCTCGGCGACTTCTTTACCGAGCCTGGAGTTAGCCTCCGCCAGTGCGGCGGTCCTCATCGCCACACGCTCCTCGAGTTGGTCGTGGGCTTTTCGCAGGGCTTCCTCCGCCCGTTTGCGCCCGGTTATGTCCAGTGTGACCCCGACCAACCCTGAAACGTTGCCTTCGCAATCCGTAAAAATTCCCTTCGTTATTATGACATCGCGATCCTGGCCGTCCGGATACCTCAGCCTTGCCTCGTATGCCTTTTCGCCGGGACGCTCGAGAAGCTCGGAGTCGTGCTGTTCATATCGTTCGGCAAGCTCCCGTGGAAAAAGATCGTATGCCGATTTTCCCACGATATCGACCCTGCCGTGCCCGGTGCGTTTCTCAAACGCCTTGTTGCACCCGAGATATTTCCCGCCCTTGTCTTTGAAAAAAATCGGGTTCGGAATAGTGTCGATTAACATCTGAAGGAATCGAAGCTGGTCCCGCAGGGTCTTCTCCATCTCACTGCGCTCTTTTGCGACCGACTCCAGTTCCGCCACCCGGCCGCGCAGCGCCACGATCTGGGCCTCTAATTCCACTTCCCGGAACTTGTCGCACATCGGTTGTCTCCTCAACGGTAAGTGCTTAACTTTTTTTAAGGCCTTCACGGACGAGAGGATAGCAATCGCTCTCGGACCGCCGTTCTTTTCAGCCCGGATCATCGATTCCTTTCTACACTAGATTATGCACTAAAGTTTCATAAGCAATTTGGGAGAAGCGGCAGGCGCATTAATTCTAGAAAGTCTTGATGGAACACTGAAAACAGATTTACGCCCATCCCGGCATTTGTCCGGTCAAACCCGGGGGCGAAACGCCGTTTCCATAAGGCGTCCCTTCAGATGCGGCGGGCTTGTCGACGGCCAGCTGGAAATGTTATGGAATGAAATATGCTTTAGGGTTGAAGTTTCCCCTTGGCTCATCCGATCTGTATATGACCGTGGTCGAAAGCAAGCCTTTTATCGGCAGCCGCCTATCGCGGTCGTTTCGAGTTCCGCAGTCCCGGCTTTAGCATGGTGTGAAATTGACTCCTCTTATCCGTTGACGCAACCAGGGTGTCTCAAAGATCTTCCTCCAACTTATCCATCAGGGCCAAAGGGAATCCCGCCATGCCCTGCAATTATGAGTTGGAGCCTACAGCATCGAATGGAGAAAACAAATGAAAAAAAGGGAAATCGTTTGGGTTTTCTGGACTGTCATATGCGCGTTGGTTCTCTTGCAGTCCAGCCGGGTAGTTTGGGCCGACACGGCCGACAAGCTCCCTCCGGCTAAGTTTACTCTTCCTGCCCCTGATTCGGCGCAGGCGCAGGACTACCTTGGCCTCAAGGCCAACGAACCGTTCAAGGTTTCCGACATAAAGGCCTCGCTGGTTGTCATCGAGTTCATGAGCGCACTTTGCCCTTTCTGCCACACCAACGCACCCATAGTGAACAACATCTACAGAGCGATCCAGGCGGACTCGCATTTGACCGATGTAAAGGTCATGGCAATAGCTTCCGGCAATGAAAAAGCCGAGGTGGAGGCTTACAAGAAAACGTTCAAGGTGCCATTCCCGGTCCTGCTGGACGAGGATTTAGCGATTTCGGCCTCCATGGACGGGGTACTCACGCCTACTACCATGATAGTTTCAACCGAAAACGGCAAGGTGCTCTTCAGCCACACAGGAGTCATTCAGGACCCCGACCGCTTCCTGAAGCGACTGAAGGCACTGCACAAAAAGAATATATAGGGCCGCTATGACCGATATCGAACCTGAAAACGGAATAGACCTGCTGAAACGCTCGGTGTTTCGAGATTTGCCTCCCGGTGAACTCGATGAACTCGCCCAAAACTTTCAGAGCATGATCGCGGGGCCAAACGAGTTCATTTTCAAGGAAGGTGACCCCGCGTCCTTTTTCTATATCGTCGCTTCGGGTCGCGTCAGGATTTTTGTCCGCCATGCGAACAGGATCGAAAGGGAATTTTCTATACGCGGTCCGGGGGAGCACTTCGGCGAGACGGCCCTTCTGGCCGGGGCAACGCGTAGCGCCAATGCCCTGAGCGTTGCCCAAACCCGGCTTCTCGCGTTACCCAAAGATCGATTTGACCGCCTGATGCGGGATTACCCGGATCTTTCCAGAAACTTCGTCAGGGAGATGCGCGGGTGGCTCCTGAAAGACCAGGAAATCATAGAGGAAGGAGCCAACGCGGTATTCAGGACTTCTCGATCCTCCCCGTTGGATTTTTTTCTTCTCTTCGGGGTGAGCGTCCTTCTGGCCGTGACGTTCAACATTTCCAATCCCTATGGGATTTCTCTTCTTCCCGAGTCGCCGGACACCGAGTCCATCTCTTCGATCAGCCCCGCGGCCGCAATGGAAGACTACCGGCAGGGGGGGACCCTCATCGTGGACGCCATGCCTGCCAATTTTTACCACAAGCGGCATATAAAAGGCGCGCTCAACATGCCGTCGGCCCTTTTCGATATAGTCTACCTTATGAGCTTTTCGGAGGAAGACAGGGCCAAAAGAATTGTAATCTACGGGAATTCGATAAGCAGACCCTATGATCTCGAAATCGCAAACAAATTGGTGCTCCGAGGACATACGAATGTGAATGTCCTGAACGGCGGCCTGAACGCCTGGGAAGCCAACGGGTATCCAGTTGACGAAAAGGATTCGAAATGATCCGCTCCTTCGTTAGACGAGTGATAAGAAGTGAGTACCTATCGTTTGCCCTAAGGGTCTACCTGGGATATTTCTTCATCTACGCGAGCCTGAGCAAAATACCTCATCCCGCGCAGTTCGCCGAAGCAATAGCCGATTACCGGCTGATTCCCTTCACGTTCATCAACCTGGCGGCTGTAATTCTGCCGTGGATCGAACTGCTCGCCGGGCTTTTCCTGGTCATCGGTTTCAAGTCGCGCACATCCGTAACGGTGATCGGACTTCTTCTTATAATCTTCGATGTGATGATCCTGGTAAATATGTACCGGGGCGCCCCGATAACCTGTGGGTGCTACGACATGGTGGGTGAGCCGATCGGATGGAAAAAAATTCTGGAAAACGCGTTAATGCTGGTTTTCTCCGTCCAGATTTACTATTTTGACAAGCCGATGCTCTGGAGCAGATTGAAATCTATCGTCCGCGCCGCGAGCCAGATTGCCGCCACCTGAACAGGTACATTGAGATGTCTTTAAAGGTGCAAACTCCGGTTTGTTTCCGCTTGCTTCTACTTTGCATACCCCTTGCTATCGTAATCGGTTGCGGATCAAGAGCGCCGCAACTCGGGACTTATATTGCCGAAATAAGGGCACAGGCTCCCCCGAACCATCGCGAGACCTCCCTGGAGTTGAAAGAAACCGGGGTCGGCGTATGGAGGGTGGGTGACGATGAGGTGCCTCTTTCCTGGTATGTGAAAGACGACGAACTCAGGCTCAACACAAAAAGCGGCGGAGTAATCGTCGGACGCATGGACAACGAAGTCATACACATTACCCTTCCGGGGTCAGAGGACCTTCTATTCAAGAAGGTCAGATAACACCGTTCCCGGCCCATCCCCGGCCGAGCTGCCCGCCGCAGAATTTTTCCAACCCGCCCCGGTGTCATTCCAAAAAATACTTGATATTTTGACAAGCCGCAGTAGCATGGAGAACTTTTTTGGAAAAACCCATGAGCGCAGGGAGCGCAACCGTGACGGCCAAATTCCGTTCAGAGTCTATGAAGGTATTTTTCCGGATATCCATCTGGGCTTTTATCCTGGCCCTGCCGGGCTGTTCTTTTCAGAAACTCGTGGTGGATCGCCTGGGTAACGCCATGGCCGAAGGCTCATCGGTTTACGCAACCGATGACGACCCGGACCTGGTGGGCGCGGCACTGCCTTTTGGGCTCAAAACCATCGAGGCCCTGCTGGTGCAGTCCCCACACAACAAGGGGCTGCTGCTGGCGGCCGCGAGTGGTTTTACCCGCTACTCCTATGCCTTCGTGCAAACCGAGGCCGATTTGATCGAAGATACCGATCTGGCCAGGGCCGTATATCTAAGGGAGCGTGCACAGCGACTCTACCGCCGGGCACAGGGTTACGGAATTCGCGGCCTGGAAGAGATCCGGGGCCCCGGCTTCGCCGATCTGCTGAGGAGCGATCCGGCGAAAGCGCTTGCCCCATTTGGCAAACAGGATGTTGCGCTGCTTTATTGGACTGCCGCCGCGTGGGGGGCCGCCATCTCGCTTGACAAAAGCAACCCTGCCCTCTCGGCCGATCTGCCGGGCGTCGAGTCCATCGTAGGCCGCGCCTTGGAACTTGACGCAGGATTTGGCGACGGCGCTCTCTACGATTTCATGATCGTCTACGAAGGAGGGAGGCCTGCAGCAGCCGGCGGCTCTATCGACCGTGCGCGCGAAAGCCTGGCGCGGGCGGTGCAGCTATCCAGGGGACAAAGGGCCGCGCCGTTTGTTTCCTTTGCCGAAACGGTCGACGTCTCCATCCAGGACCGGGCTGAATTCAAAAAACTGCTTGATGAGGCGCTTGCGATCAACGTCGACGACGCGCCGGACCAGAGGCTTGCAAATATCATTTCGCAACGCCGGGCACGATGGCTACTGGGCCGAATGGACCGTCTATTTCTTGATTGAGAGGCGGAAGCGGGAGGCGAGGAGCGGGAAGAAAAGAAAACCTCTCCTGTTCCCCACGAATGAACCGTTCTTGATTGATTCGGGGTGATTGAAACAGCCATGAAACTTCATAGGAAAGAAAACCGGGGCAGGAAATTCTTCCTGCTTCTCGCTTCCCGCTTCGCGCTTCCTGCTTCGCGCTCCCTGTTTCCACCTTCCCGCTTCCTGCTTTTAATCGCAGTCTTTCTTTCCATTTCCGCATTTGCTCCACAGGCTTCAGGCGAGATCGTGATAAAAGCGGCCACGCTCGTTCCCCAAGGCTCCGAATGGTACAGGGTCATCCAGGAAATGGGCGCTGAATGGCAAAAGGCATCAAACGGCCGGATCGTGTTCCGGCTTTATCCGGGCGGGGTGGCCGGAGATGACATGGACCTGGTCCGAAAGATGCGCCTGGGTACACTGGATGCCGGTCTTATAACTGTAAACGGTCTCAGCGCCATAGACCGGGGAGTTCTGGGTCTCGAAGTCCCTATGTCATACTCTGACGACAGCCAACTCGATTGCGTCCTGGAAAAGATGGCTCCCCGGCTGGAGCGGCAGATGGAGGCCAAAGGCTTTGTAGTACTTGGCTGGACGCAGGGAGGATGGACCCGTTTCTTCACCAGGTCCCCCGTCAGAACGCCGGACGACATGAGAAAACTCAAGATGTTCGTCTGGGCGGGTGACGACCGGTATGTGGAACTTTGGAAAAAAGCCGGATTCAATCCCGTGCCTCTTCCCTCCACCGAGATCGCGACCGCCCTCCAGACTGGACTCGTGAATGCGGTCACCATCAATCCTCAGGCTATTCTGCTGCTCCAGTGGTATAAAAACGTCAAGTACATGACCGATTTCAAATGGGCCGTTTTCCTGGGGGGAATAGTAATCTCCGAGTCATCCTGGCAGAAAATCCCCCCCGACCTCCGCCCGGCCCTCAGGCAGTCAGCACTCAAGGCAGCTGAGCGCCTCCGTGACTTCTCGCGGCAAACCGACCAGAGCGATATCGAGACCCTGAAGAAAAATGGCGTCGAAGTCATTTCAGTTGACGAAAAGACCCGCAATGAATGGCGTAGCCTGATTGATAGCGTCGTCCCCCAGGTGCGCGGTTCGTATTTGCCGGCGGATTCTCTCGACGCGGCTTTGAATTATCGGGAGCAATGCCGGAAACAGCCGGGTGAGGCCCCAAAGTGACGCCCCTCTCCACACTCGGAGTCATTGGCAAAGGTCTGCTGGTCGCTGCCTTTTTGCTGCTTGCGGCCCTGCCTCTGGTGGACTTTCTGGGCCGCCCTCTCGCAGGCTTTCACATACCAGGCTCGGCCGACTATACTCAGCAGCTGACCTTCTTTCTTACCTTCATTGGCGGATTTGCCGCAACCCTGACCCATAAACATCTTACGCTTTCGACGGCAAACCTGCTGCATGGAGCCCGGGCGCGCCGGGAAGCCGAATTTTTCGCCGGTTGCGCTACCGCCTGTGTCACAGCCGTCCTTGCCTACGCCAGTTTCTGGGTTGTCGTTGCGGAACGTGCGCAGGGTCTGAGGCTGACCTTCGGCCTCCCGGTCTGGATCAGCGAGAGCGTAATGCCGCTCGGCCTCGGGCTTATGTCACTAACTTACATCCTTAAATCGTCCGACCGGCTTCCCGTCCGTCTTTGTGCCGCGGCAACGGTAACGGCGGTCTTTTGTCTTGGTATAATTCAGCCCACGAGCCCCCTTGTCTGGGCGCTCGGTGCGGTGCTCATGGCCGCGACCCTGCTTGGCTCGCCTGTCTTCGCGGCGATGTCCGGCCTGGCGTTGATTTTTTTCTGGAGGGAGGGGACCCCGGTTTCGGCCGTTACAGCCGAGATCTATAGACTCGTCGGCTCTCCAACCCTTCCAGCCATACCACTCCTGACCGCCACGGGTTTTGTCCTGGCGGAGACCAACGCTTCACGGAGGCTGGTTAATTTTTTCCGGGCACTGCTCGGGTTCATGCCAGGGGGGGTCGCAGTGCTTGTCGCAGCGGTCTGCGCGCTCTTCACGGCCTTGACCGGAGGCTCAGGCATTACGATAATAGCCCTCGGCGGGCTTGTATTTCCCATCCTGCTAAACGACGGTTACTCCGAAAAGTTTTCCCTTGGCCTGGTGACGTCGGCAGGCAGCCTCGGCCTTCTTTTTCCCCCGTGTCTCGCCGTGGTCCTCTTCAGCGTTGTCGCAAACACTCCCGCCGACCAGTTGTTCATCGCAGGCATGGTCCCGGGGCTGCTGATGCTTGCTCTAGTGGCCGTCTACGGAATAAGCGTCGCCATAAGGACAGGAATCCCGCGGCAGCCTTTCAAATGGAACGAACTGCTGGCTGCGGGGCGCGTCGCTAAATGGGACCTTTCAATCCCGGTCGCAATGGCCGTTTTATTCGGCAGCGGTCTTGCCTCGCTACTGGAGACTTCCGCTTTCGCGTGCGCCTATACGATCTTTATCGCCTGCTTCATTCACCGGGACTTGAGCCCCACAAGGCAGTTGCCGGAGACACTGGTCAAGGCTGCCGCCCTGGTCGGGGCGATCCTCATTATTCTCAGCAGCGCCATGGGCCTGACAAGCTACCTCGTGGATGCGCAAATCCCCGACATGCTGCTCGATATCGTCAGGCAACGGATTCACTCGCCCCATCTTTTCCTGCTCGCCTTGAACGTTGTGCTGCTGGTACTGGGGAGCATACTGGAAATATTTTCCGCCATAATCGTCCTTACTCCCCTTATCATTCCGCTCGGCGCTGCCTTCGGAGTGCACCCGGTCCACCTCGGCATAATTTTCCTGGCCAACCTGGAGCTAGGTTTTCTCTTTCCGCCCGTGGGCCTGAACCTGCTCCTCTCTTCTTCTCGTTTCGGACAACCCATGACCGTTCTCTACCGGGATGTTATCCCCTTTCTGCTCATCCTTGCACTGGGAGTGCTGCTCGTCACCTACGTTCCCGCCCTTTCCATCGGGGTGCTCAGGCTCCTGGGACGTATCTGATACGAACTCCCATGCAATTATCTTCTATAGTGGTATAATTGCTTGAACCCAAATACACACTCCGGAGAATTTTCCATGATTTCTGCGTTATTGCTCTTTTTCGGAGCCACCTTGACCTACACGGGCTACCTCGCCCTGGAGCGGAACCTGGCCACAGGGTTCGCGGTCGCCGTTGTCGGCCTTATTCTCATGATAAAGCCCGCGCTTGACGCACTAAGGTATTGGAAAACTCGTTCCGGGCCTCCGCTACGGCCGCGCGAAGGCAAGCCCGAACAAAGAGGCAAGCCCGAACAGAAAGGCAGGCCGAGAGAACTTCACCTCAGAATCGTAAAATCCGATGAGGATAAGCCGACGATTCATTGAGCACCGGTCCCGGATTAACCTGAATTGCCTGCAATCCAGGAATGTCACGAGTTGACGGCATTCCGGTTTTAAAAAACGCTGCCGGGACGAAAGGAGAGAGGGAAGAAATGAGCAGACTGTTTGAACAGAGTTCACTGAACGGGATGCAGTTGTCGAACCGGTTCGTGAGGTCCGCGACCTGGGAGGGTATGGCCGCCGATGATGGAGCGGTTACGCCTCAGTTGATGGAGACGATGAATGCTCTTGCCGCGGGAGGCGTGGGGTTGATTATCACAAGCCATTCCTACGTACGCCCGGATGGGCAGGCGGGCCCGTGGCAGTTGGGCGTCCATAAAGACGCGCTTATACCGGCTCTTCGGGAAATGACTGCCTCAGTCCATGAACGGGGCGGCAAGATCGTGATGCAGCTTACCCATGCAGGCAACTTTGCCGCAGAGAAATTAATCGGACAGCCCCCACTCGTTGTCTCCAACTTCGAGGGCCTCGCCAAATCGCCCCGCAAAGAAATAACGGCGCTGGATATCCGGGAGATAGTCTCAGCCTTTGGGGAAGCGGCCGGGAGAGCAAAGGCGGCTGGTTTTGACGGGGTACAGATCCACTCCGCTCATGGCTACCTCCTTAGCCAGTTTCTTTCCCCCACGTTCAACAAGCGCTCGGATGAATATGGAGGCGACATATCCAACCGCGCCCGCATTCATCTGGAGGTATACCGCGCAATCCGAGAGGCCGTTGGCAACGACTATCCGATACTTATCAAAATAAACTGCCGGGATTTCACCGAGACCGGATTGAGCCTGGAGGATTCAGTTCGAACCGCATCCCTGCTGGCCGACGCAGGTTTGAATGCGGTTGAGGTGAGCGGCGGTCTCTTGACGGAGGGCGCACTTGGTCCGATCCGCCCCCGAATTAATTCCGAGGAAAAAGAAGCCTACTTCAAAAATGAGTTTAGCGCCTTCAGAAAGGCCGTATCCATCCCGCTCATCCTGGTTGGCGGCATAAGGTCGTTTGAAATCGCTGAAAAGCTCGCCGGCGACGCGATGGCTGATTACATCTCCATGTGCCGGCCTTTTATAAGAGAGCCTGATTTGATCAATCGCTGGAAAGCCGGGGACCGGCGCAAGGCCGATTGCAACTCGGACAACCTCTGTTTCAAGCCGGCATTAGGAGGAAAAGGGATCTATTGCATGGCCAAGGAGCGTGGGCACTGACGCGTTAGAGCCCAGGCCATTACCCGGAAAGGCTGCCGTGGATATTCGGCCGATTTGAGCGAGGGCTGGAATGGGCTTTGATATAATCGCAACCGTCATATTTTTCGTGACATATACCGCCATCGCCCTGGGCAACATCCCAGGATTGGCCTTGGACAGGACGGGATTTGCACTGCTCGGCGCCATAGCCATGCTGGCAACCGGAGCGCTGGAGGAAGCCGAGGCAATAAGAGCAATAAACGTCCCTACGATATTGCTTCTCTATTCACTCATGGTCCTCTCGGCACAATTCACCCTGGGCGGGTTCTATACAAAAGTTGCGTTGAGCATAGCCAAGTCTGTAGCAAGACCGGAAGTGTTCCTCTTTGCCCTCATTTTGTCATCTGCCCTTCTGTCGGCAATTGTGGCCAATGATGTAGTCTGCCTCGCTTTCACTCCCGTAGTCTGTGTGGCCGTAATCAGAGCGTCCATGAATCCTGTCCCCTTTATCCTCGCCATTTCGTGCGCAAGCAATATCGGCTCCGCTGCCACCATCATGGGCAACCCT
Source organism: uncultured delta proteobacterium (assembly GCA_963826655.1). GTDB lineage: Bacteria > Desulfobacterota > Syntrophobacteria > Syntrophobacterales > Syntrophobacteraceae > SbD1. Next base: position 13,646 of record CAWGZP010000161.1, on the reverse strand, counting down.
CAGAATATGTTGATAAGCCAGGTCGGGGGGCTTGAGTTTGGCCGATTTCTGCTTTGGTGTTTGCCGCCGTCCGTAATTTCACTCGCGGCCCTCTATTTCATAATGCTCGTAATGTATCGCGGCAAATGGCGGGATAAATCTACCGGTTTGAGTCCGGAGGCCGACGGGTGGCCCGGATACGATCCGCACCAGTCAGGCAAGGCACTTCTGTTGACGGCTGTGCTGATAATACTGTTCTTTACCGGCATTCCCAGAGAAATTTCTTCGCTGACCGTAGCCGGAATTATTCTTTGCAGCAGGAAGATGACGACGCGTTCCATTCTCAACCTCGTCGACTGGCATCTTATCACACTGTTTTGCGCTCTCTTCATCCTCGTTGAAGGTATCGTCAAGTATGGAATTCCTCAGGCGGTAGTTCGCCTCCTTTGGACATCGGGCTATGATATCAATGCACCTGTCGTGCTCTCCTCGGCAACGTTGGTCCTCAGCAATCTGGTCAGCAATGTTCCGGCCGTTATGCTTCTGCTCAAAAACATCGAACCCGGACACCCGGCAAACCTCTATCTGCTTGCACTCGTAAGTACTTATGCCGGTAACTTCTTTCTCATAGGCAGCATTGCAAATCTCATCACCATGGAGCAAGCCAAGAGATATGGTATTACTCTCGGTTTCAGGACTCATGCCAAAGTAGGGATCCCGGTTACTGTAGTGTCAATACTTGTTGCTCTCGGATGGTTTTCATGTTTCGGTTAAATCGTCTTATTTGACGGACCCGATTTTCTGCGGCGTTATCTTGTTATCCACTAAAATAATTCTGTTTTTATAATTTATATTAACTTTAAGCTGACATCGTCCCTCTATTTAAACAGTCTTTCATATAGCCAATGTCTATTAATATGTATAGCTTTCTCAGGACATAACTCATGACAACAAAAGCAACGGATGCATTTCTCTTCATTCAATATCGGCCTGCGGTTTACCATGCTGATCGCTTTTGGTGGACAACTCTCGGAGCACAAGCCGCAGGAACTACAAATATTGTGGTCAGATACCGGCTTGGGCCGCATATTGTTTAAGATATAATTCTGGATGAATTTAGGAACTCTCTTACCTAATCCTCCCATTGTATTGGCGTATTGAGTAGCCGGGTATTTAAAAGGAACAACTTTAATTTCTTGCCATTGCACACCTTTAATTTCGATCTCTTCCCAATTGTTGCTAAAAATGGCCCTCCTCCTGGCTTCGACCATTGTTGGAACGGCCTCCGGATTCAGACCGATTGTGTGAATCGCCGCAAAATCTACGGCATAAGGATTTTCAGAAGCGAAAATAAGGCCGACATGCCTTTTGTCTCCTGCCGCCGGGCCGTCTCCTTCCATTCCATCCACGCCGTCGATGACGGAAAAAACGGGCCTTACGTATTCACATATGTCCACCAATAGCGCCGCAAAGTTTTCCGCACTGTTCATTTTTAAATGATAATCGATTTTAGTGCGCCCGGGGATTACACCAAATAGATTTTTTACCGCTCCCGTATAAGTCATCATCGTGTGAGTTTTCAATTTAGCCGCCGATACAACACAATCAACATCATTTACAATTTTGATGATTTGCATGTTCTTTTGATTTATGGCCGCCTTATTGACTACTTCGATCATAGAAACATCATAGTTCAATTCACATCCGGTTTTAGTTGCGACATCAACCATTCCCGTTATCTCATAAACCGACTTCAAAAGTCTTTCATCAAAATTCAAGGCAGAACCTGGACTATCGCCAATGATTACTTTACACCCCATTTCCTGTAAGTATCTCACAATGGCCCGCACTACGCTGGGATGAGTCGTAACAGCATCTTCAGGACTATTCCCTCGTAAAAGATTAGCCTTGACTAAAACTCTACTCCCATGTTTTATTTTTTTATTTATCTCCGGAATTCCATCGAGGCACTCGAATACCGATTTCTCGACATTTTCATATCGATAATCGGAACACTTGACTATGCTTACCTTATTCATTCGCATATTCCCCCGACTCTATAGTCAATCTCCCAGCACAACTATTTTGACGATCAGCAACCTCTGCAATCGGCAAAAAGCTTACTCACTTCCTCCACGGTTTCTTCATTGACCTTAGCGGACAGATATTTTCCCTTCCTTTCCGTGGTGATCAATCCGGCATTCTCAAGCTCCTTGATGTGATGCGAAATAGTGGGCGCACCCAGCTTGAGCGAAGCGATCATATCAGTAACAAAACATTCGCAACCTGTTTCAAATTCCGCCTTATGCTTCCCGGCAATTTTAAAGAACAATTCCAAACGCTTCGGATGAGAGAGCGCTTTTAAGACTTTTGCCAGCTTTACGGTATCCATCATAGCCTTTGCCACCTTTCACAATTATAAAATAGTCAATTTGCATAACATTCGAACTGCAAATAATTTATCTTCCTTCCCTTGTCAAGTTAACTTGCGATGACTTTTCTTCTGCAAAAAAGGGCTTTCACATCGGACAAATCCCTCTTAGACGCTATCTTGGTCATCTCTTAACAAAGGAAAGGCATATCACTCGATATGGGCTTCGTGTTCTGGATTTCGTTGGCATCCGCCGGCATGTTTTGCGGCATGCTCCTCTTTATGGAAACCGGCGGCGTGTGGGCGCCTGGAGGCTCACCCGTGACCACGAAGGGTTTGGCGCCGACTGCGCTACTATTGAAGCAGCCATATTCGCCATGCTCAGCCTTTTGCTTGCTTTTACCTTTTCGGGGGCCGCTTCCCGGTTCGATGCGCACCGCCAACTTGTGGTCGAAGAAGCCAATGCAATCGAAACAGCCTACCTGCGGCTTGACTTGCTCCCTGACACAGCCCAGCCGGCATTGCGGGAACTTTTTCGCCGGTACCTGGACTCCCCCGGATGGAGAGCTATCGGAAGTTGCCCGATATCGAAGCGGCAAAGCAGGAGCTTGCCAGGTCCACGAAACTTCAGGGAGAAATCCGGGCACAAGCGGTGGATGCCTCTCGGGCCTCGGATACTCCGGCTGCAACCATGCTGCTTTTGCCCGCCCTCAATCAAATGATCGATATCACAACTACCCGAACGATGGCCGCGAAAATGCACCCGCCCATAATCATCTTCGTGCTGCTTTTCGCACTGGGGCTCGGAGCTTCCTTTATGGCGGGTTACGGCATGGCAGGCTCCGAGGTGCGGAGTTGGGCTCACATAATTGGATTTAGGCTGTAACAGCCGTAACCTTTTATGTCATTCTCGACATCGAATTCCCACTACTGGGCCTAATCCGCGTGAACGAATTTGACCAGGTCCCGCAACAGATCCTGGATAGCATCAAGTAGTGACTGGTGACTGGTGACTGGTTAAAAACAAATCACTCACTTCACTATTCACTACCCGCTATTCACCACTGCCTGCCGTAACGGCAGTCTAATTATAAATGTCGAACCCATTCCCTGTTCGCCCTCGGCCCTGATGTTTCCCCTATGGCGCTCAACGATTTTTCGACATATGGCAAGCCCCATCCCTGTCCCATCATATTCGCTGCGGCCATGCAATCTCTGGAAAGGCTTAAAAATAAGCTCGGCAAACTTTGGATCGAACCCGATACCGTTGTCTTTTACAAAAAGCTCACAGATCCCGCTGCCGGCCGACTTACAGTAAATCCAGATGCGAGGGGTCTCGTCACCCCGGAATTTCAGAGCGTTGCCAATCAGGTTCTGAAAGAGCCGCAGCATCTGACTTTCATCGGCGTCGATGACAGGCATATTTTCGATTTCGATTTTGCAGCCTGTTTCTTTGACTGGTGCTTCGAAGACATCCGCAGCCTCCCGAACAATTTTGACGAGGTCTGTTTTCTTGAATGGTTCGGGTCTCGAGGCTACCCTTGAGAATTCGAGCAGGTCACGCAATAGTTGCCGCATGCGGTCGGCCGAATTGAGGACCCGCGCCAGGTAGTCCCGGCCGGTATCGTCCAGAACGGGTGCACATCTCTTCATGGCCATGTCGCAGAAAGTCTGTATCTTGCGTAGAGGTTCCTGGAGATCGTGAGAGGCGACAAAAGCAAATTCCTGAAGCTCGGAATTTACCAGCTCGAGTCTTGCCGAATAGATCTTTAATTCCTGGTTCGCCTTTCCCAGTTCATCCGTTCGCTCTTCCACCAGGTCCTCCAGGCGGTCCTTGTATACTCGCAACTCGTCCTCGGCCAGCATATGCTCCGTAATCTCACGCTCCAGGCGGTTGAGAGTCCGGGTGAGTTCGCTTGTACGGTCGGCAACGAGCTGTTGAAGATGGGCGCGGTGTTCTTTCCGTTCAGTTTCCGAAATGAGCCTGTTGATAGTAGTCCCGGCCAGTCCCGAGATCGCCAGGTAGACGTTGAGCACTTCTTTTGATATTGGCCCGGCTGTGGCATGTCCAACCAGCATGACACTTCCGGCCTTATTGTCCGTGGATATAGGCAAAAGGACGAACTTGCGCAACACCCCATTGGCGGCCAGGGGGCATTGGGCAAGAAATCCGGTTTCCAAAACCTCTTGAACGCCCTCTCGAATCTCTTTGGAGGCCCGCACGGCCCGAGACTGCTCCTCGGACGCCAAGAGGTGGTGAAACTCTATTTCACCATCGGCTGAAAGTCTGGCAAACCCGGCGGATTCAGCTCCATAGAAAGTGACCATCACCTCGGCTATGTGTTGCCAGACATCCTCATGCGTCGTTAAACTCGCCAGGTACTGGGCGGTCTTCATGAAGGCGTGCAGGTAGGCCCGGTCGCTGTATTCCAGATTCTTCATAGTCTCAGCACGAGTGCCCGTTGATTCCCTTCCACCTGCCCAGGTAGAGGCCCTCCATGAACAGCGCATCGAACTCTTCGGATTGAGCCAGGTTGATAAGCCTTGCCCTGGCCTTCAAGTCCATGAGAACCCGGGTCGAATGCCGTGACATCAGCAGTTCTTCGCACCCTCTCAGTGCGGAGTTGCCGCACAGGTCGATGGCGTCGTGGCTTAATTCGGGCAGGAGTCCAACCTCGATTGAATTCTCCCTGTCTAGAAAATGGCCAAAGGCCCCGGCTATGTGTATGCGTTTCAACTCCACGGTGGGCATCCGGGCCATCGAGAGCAGGACCCTTACGGCTGCCGATATAGCTGCTTTCGCCCGCTGGAAGACATCCACGTCCCTTTTGGTCAAGCAAAACGGTCCGTGGTTTCCATTGAGGAAAACGATGCTTCCCCCGGGGACTTCGGCCGAAAAGCGGCCGATACTGGTCAGTTTGCCCGACCTCAAAAGGCAGGCGATGAGGTCGATGATTCCGGAGCCGCAAACCCCGCGAGGTTTTTCGTGGTCGATAGTCCGAAATTCCAGGCCGATGCCTGAGGCATTGCTTTTTAAGATCGAATCCCCCGAACTTCCACGAGCCTCAGTACTCCATTCCCGATGGTTTTCCAGTTCGCGGACCTGGTAGACAGCCCCCGGCTCGGCCGGAATTCCACAGCTTATGCCGCATCCTTCAAAAGCGGGACCGCCGGCGGCCGAGGTTACCCATAAGCATTCGCCGTCCCACAATGCAATCTCGGAGTTTGTGCCAAAGTCGATCAAAAGGGTGCCGGGTTCACTCTCTAAAAGCTTTGTGGCCAAGATCCCCGCCAACAGATCGGAACCGACAAAGCCGGACAGGGGCGGTAGGATTTCAATGGCCGCCTTCGGATTAATTTCCCAGTCTGCCGCAAGTTCGCGGGGATTTCCGGGCAGGCAGTCTATCTCGCTCATCCAGTGCGAAGGTTGCAGCAGCAGGTGGGAGTTTCGCCCGGACAATAGCGCAAGCATGGCAGTGTTGCCGGCTACCGTTATCTTTACCACCTGCTCCAGTCCAATACCCTCACGCGTGGCTACATCCATAAGAGCCGTGCCTATCGCATCGATAACCAACCTTTTTAAAATGTGGGCCGTCTCTTGCGATTCGTGCGCCGCACAAAGCCTGCTCATCACGTCGGAACCATAGCTGCTTTGGGGATTCGACCCGTGACGTCCTGCAAAACATTGTCCGGTCGACAGGTCGTAAAATGATAGACTTATGTGAGTGGTCCCAAGATCTATGGCCACCCCATAGGGCCTTTTTACATCTTCAGGCAGCCCGGATGGCAAAGTGGAGAAGCTGCGGCCGGCGCCGGGTATTGCCCGCCATGCGGAAACCGGTTCCCGGTCGAGGATTGAAACTTCCAGGTCACACTCGGGCCTCGTCCGGCACGCCAACCGGACTCCCGATGAAATTTGCTCCCCGGACAGGTAAATGCGTTCCACGGCATCGGGACCAGGTAACCCTTCGCCCGTTACGCGCACGCGGCATAGGCCACAAGCCCCGTTGCCTCTGCATCGGGAGCGGACCCGAAAACCGGTAGTGTCTAGAAGTTCCCTGACTGATCGACCGGGGGAGAATTCAATGACATAGTCCTTTTCTCCCTCTTTGATGGTAATCTTCGGCAAAGTAATCTTCCATTTAAGTCAGGAAATTAGGGATCTTGGATTCAATTCCAAAATTCCTCAATTTCCCTGGCGAGTTGCAGCCACCAGGGCCGCAATATTTTCAGGCTTCGCTCCCGGTGGAATCTCACAGCCAGACGAAAGGATAAATCCGCCCCTGGCCGAAAACAACTCTTTCAGCCTGACCGATTCGTTGAAAATGTCCTCCGGTTCCGCAATTTCAAAATCCAGAGATCTTATATTGCCGTTGAAGCAAAGTTGAGATTTGAGGTTCAGGACTTCATTGGGGTCCACGCAATAATCGAAATTGTATACATTTGCCCCGGTTTCACCCAGGAGAGGAAGAACGGGAGTAAGCGGTCCCGCGATGTGGAGCCAGCCCGCTGCGGCCCCGGCAGACCGGAATGCTTTGAATACTTCATTGAGCCTCGGAAGCTCGAATTCGCGAAAAAAGTTCGCCGGAATGACCGCCATCGATGCGGAAGGATCGAACACCAGGGGCAAATGTGCTCCGGCCTCCATCTGGGCGGTCCCAAATCCGATGGTGACTTTGGTGGCGAAATCCAGGAGTTTCTCGAAACTGTCAGGATCGTCAATGGCCAGGTACAAAGCCGTTTCCATGCCGACCAACTGGGTGGCCAGGGTCATTGGCCCCAGGACGAAACCCACTATGAGGAATTCATCCCCTGTTTCGTGCCGCATAATTCGAAGTGCTTTCAGTACTTCCGGCATGCGGCCCGCGGTGGAGGTGTCGGGCCGCATGCCGGAAGTACTGAAAGCACTTCGAATTATGCGGCACGAAACGGGAGCATTCCTCATAGTGGGTTTCGTCCTGGGGCAGATGACCCTGGCCGCCCGGTTGGTCGGCATGGAAACGGCTTTGTACCTGGCCATTGACGATCCAGACAGTTTCGAGAAACTCCTGGATTTCGCCACCAAAGTCACCATCGGATTTGGGACCCCCAGATGAAGCCGGAGCTCATTTGCCCCTGGTGTTCCATCCTTCCGCATCAATGGCAATCGTTCCGGCGACTTTTTTCGCGAATTCGAGCTTCCGAGGCTCAATGAAGTATTTAAAGCATTGAGGTCTGCCGGGGCCGCAGCGGGCTGGCTCCACATCGCGGGACCGCTTACTCCCGTTCTTCCTCTCCTTGGTGAAACCGGGGCAAATGTATACAATTTCGATTATTGCGTGGACCCCAATGAAGTCCTGAACCTCAAATCTCAACTTTGCTTCAACGGCAATATAAGATCTCTGGATTTTGAAATTGCGGAACCGGAGGACATTTTCAACGAATCGGTCAGGCTGAAAGAGTTGTTTTCGGCCAGGGGCGGATTTATCCTTTCGTCTGGCTGTGAGATTCCACCGGGAGCGAAGCCTGAAAATATTGCGGCCCTGGTGGCTGCAACTCGCCAGGGAAATTGAGGAATTTTGGAATTGAATCCAAAATCCCTATTTTTCTGACTTAAATGGAAGATTACTTTGCCGAAGATTACCATCAAAGAGAAGAAAAGGACTATGTCATTGAATTCTCCCCCGGTCGATCAGTCAGGGAACTTCTAGACACTACCGGTTTTCGGGTCCGCTCCCGATGCAGAGGCAACGGGGCTTGTGGCCTATGCCGCGTGCGCGTAACGGGCGAAGGGTTACCTGGTCCCGATGCCGTGGAACGCATTTACCTGTCCGGGGAGCAAATTTCATCGGGAGTCCGGTTGGCGTGCCGGACGAGGCCCGAGTGTGACCTGGAAGTTTCAATCCTCGACCGGGAACCGGTTTCCGCATGGCGGGCAATACCCGGCGCCGGCCGCAGCTTCTCCACTTTGCCATCCGGGCTGCCTGAAGATGTAAAAAGGCCCTATGGGGTGGCCATAGATCTTGGGACCACTCACATAAGTCTATCATTTTACGACCTGTCGACCGGACAATGTTTTGCAGGACGTCATGGGTCGAATCCCCAAAGCAGCTATGGTTCCGACGTGATGAGCAGGCTTTGTGCGGCGCACGAATCGCAAGAGACGGCCCACATTTTAAAAAAGGTTGGTTATCGATGCGATAGGCGCGGCTTTATGGATGTAGCCCGCGTGAGGGTATTGGCCTGGAGCAGGTGGTAAAGATAACGGTAGCCGGCAACGCTGCCATGCTTGCGCGATCGTCCGGGCAAAACTCCACCTGCTGCTGCAACCTTCGCACTGGATGAGCGAGATAGACTGCCTGCCCGGAAATCCCCGCGAACTTGCGGCAGACTGGGAAATTAATCCGAAGGCGGCCATGAAATCCTACCGCCCCTGTCCGGCTTTGTCGGTTCCGATCTGTTGGCGGGGATCTTGGCCACAAAGCTTTTAGAGAGTGAACCCGGCACCCTTTTGATCGACTTCGGCACAAACTCCGAGATTGCGTTGTGGGACGGCGAATGCTTATGGGTAACCTCGGCCGCCGGCGGTCCCGCTTTTGAAGGATGCGGCATAAGCTGTGGAATTCCGGCCGAGCCGGGGGCTGTCTACCAGGTCCGCGAACTGGAAAACCATCGGGAATGGAGTACTGAGGCTCGTGGAAGTTCGGGGGATTCGATCTTAAAAAGCGATGCCTCGGGCATCGGCCTGGAATTTCGGACTATCGACCACGAAAAACCTCGTGGGGTTTGCGGCTCCGGAATCATCGACCTCATCGCCTGCCTTTTGAGGTCGGGCAAACTGACCAGTATCGGCCGCTTTTCGGCCGAAGTCCCGGGGGAAGCATCGTTTTCCTCAATGGAAACCACGGACCGTTTTGCTTGACCAAAAGGGACGTGGATGTCTTCCAGCGGGCAAAAGCAGCTATATCGGCAGCCGTAAGGGTCCTGCTCTCGATGGCCCGGATGCGCACCGTGGAGTTGAAACGCATACACATAGCCGGGGCCTTTGGTCATTTTCTCGACAGGGAGAATTCAATCGAGGTTGGACTCCTGCCCGAATTAAGCCACGACGCCATCGACCTGTGCGGCAACTCCGCACTGAGGGGGTGCGAAGAACTGCTGATGTCACGGCATTCGACCCGGGTTCTCATGGACTTGAAGGCCAGGGCAAGGCTTATCAACCTGGCTCAATCCGAAGAGTTCGATGCGCTGTTCATGGAGGGCCTCTACCTGGGCAGATGGAAGGGAATCAACGGGCACTCGTGCTGAGATTATGAAGACTCTGGAATATAGCGACCGGGCCTACCTGCACGCCTTCATGAAGACCGCCCAGTACCTGGCGAGTTTAACGACGCATGAGGATGTCTGGCAACACATAGCCGAGGTGATGGTCACTTTCTATGGAGCTGAATCCGCCGGGTTTGCCAGACTTTCAGCCGATGGTGAAATAGAGTTTCACCACCTCTTGGCGTCCGAGGAGCAGTCTCGGGCCGTACTGGCCTCCAAAGATATTCGAGAGGGCGTTCAAGAGGTTTTGGAAACCGGATTTCTTGCCCAATGCCCCCTGGCCGCCGATGGGGTGTTGCGCAAGTTCGTCCTGTTGCCTATATCCACGGACAATAAGGCCGGAAGTGTCATGCTGGTTGGGCATACCACAGCCGGGCCAATATCAAAAGAAGTGCTCAACGTCTACCTGGCGATCTCGGGGCTGGCCGGGACTACTATCAACAGGCTTCTTTCGGATACTGAACTGAAAGAACACCGCGCCCATCTTCAACAGCTCGTTGCCGACCGTACAAGCGAACTCACCCGGACTCTCAACCGCCTGGAGCGTGAGATTACGGGCCATATGCTGGCCGAGAACGAGTTGAGAGTATACAAGGACCGCCTGGAGGACCTGGTAGAAGAGCGAACGGATGAACTGGGAAAGGCGAACCAGGAATTAAAGGTCTATTCGGCAAGACTTGAACTGGTGAATTCCGAGCTTCAGGAATTTGCTTTTGTTGCCTCTCACGATCTCCAGGAACCTCTGCGCAAGATACAGACTTTCTGCGACATGGCCAAAAAAAGATGCGCCCCGGTTCTGGACAGCACCAGCCAGGATTACCTGGAGCGGGTCGTCAATTCGGCAAGCCGCATGCGGCAGCTATTGAGTGACTTGCTCCAGTTCTCGCAGTAGCCTACGAGACCTGAACCTTCAAAAGAATAGACCTAGTCAAAATTGTGCGGGAAGCAGCGGATGTCTTCGAAGCATCAGTCAAAGAAACAGGCGCCAGGTCGAAATCGAAAACATGCCTGCCATAGAGGCCGATGAAAGTCAGATGTTACGGCTCTTTCAGAACCTGATTGGTAACGCTCTGAAATTCCGCGGCGCCGAGACACCTCGAATCAAGGTTTATGGCAAGCTGGACGGGCAGGGGATATGTGAGCTTTTTGTAAAAGACAACGGCATTGGGTTTGATCCGCAGTTTGCCGAGCTTATTTTCAAGCCTTTCCAGAGATTGCATGGCCGCAGCGAATATGATGGGACCGGAATGGGGCTTGCCATATGCCGCAAAATTGTTGAGCGCCATGGGGGAAACATCAGGGCTGAGAGTGAGCAGGGAAAGGGTTCGACATTTATAATTAGACTGCCGTTACGGCAGGCAGTGGTGAATAGCGGGTAGTGAATAGTGAATAGTGAATAGTGATTTGTTTTTAACCAGTCACCAGTCACCAGTCACTACTTGATGCTATCCAGGATCTGTTGCGGGACCTGGTCAAATTCGTTCATGCGGATTAGGCCCAGTAGTGGGAATTCGATGTCGAGAATGACATAAAAGGTTACGGCTGTTACAGCCTAAATCCAATTATGTGAGCCCAACTCCGCACCTCGGAGCCTGCCATGCCGTAACCCGCCATAAAGGAAGCTCCGAGCCCCAGTGCGAAAAGCAGCACGAAGATGATTATGGGCGGGTGCATTTTCGCGGCCATCGTTCGGGTAGTTGTGATATCGATCATTTGATTGAGGGCGGGCAAAAGCAGCATGGTTGCAGCCGGAGGATCCGAGGCCCGAGAGGCATCCACCGCTTGTGCCCGGATTTCTCCCTGAAGTTTCGTGGACCTGGCAAGCTCCTGCTTTGCCGCTTCGATATCGGGCAACTTCCGATAGCTCTCCATCCGGGGGAGTCCAGGTACCGGCGAAAAAGTTCCCGCAATGCCGGCTGGGCTGTGTCAGGGAACAAGTCAAGCCGCAGGTAGGCTGTTTCGATTGCATTGGCTTCTTCGACCACAAGTTGGCGGTGCGCATCGAACCGGGAAGCGGCCCCCGAAAAGGTAAGCAAGCAAAAGGCTGAGCATGGCGAATATGGCTGCTTCAATAGTAGCGCAGCCGGCGCCAAACCCTTCGTGGTCACGGGTGAGCCTCCAGGCGCCCACACGCCGCCGGTTTCCATAAAGAGGAGCATGCCGCAAAACATGCCGGCGGATGCCAACGAAATCCAGAACCCGAAGCCCATATCGAGTGATATGCCTTTCCTTTGTTAAGAGATGACCAGGATAGCGTCTAAGAGGGATTTGTCCGATGTGAAAGCCCTTTTTTGCAGAAGAAAAGTCATCGCGAGTTAACTTGACAAGGGAAGGAAGATAAATTATTTGCAGTTCGAATGTTATGCAAATTGACTATTTTATAATTGTGAAAGGTGGCAAAGGCTATGATGGATACCGTAAAGCTGGCAAAAGTCTTAAAAGCGCTCTCTCATCCGAAGCGTTTGGAATTGTTCTTTAAAATTGCCGGGAAGCATAAGGCGGAATTTGAAACAGGTTGCGAATGTTTTGTTACTGATATGATCGCTTCGCTCAAGCTGGGTGCGCCCACTATTTCGCATCACATCAAGGAGCTTGAGAATGCCGGATTGATCACCACGGAAAGGAAGGGAAAATATCTGTCCGCTAAGGTCAATGAAGAAACCGTGGAGGAAGTGAGTAAGCTTTTTGCCGATTGCAGAGGTTGCTGATCGTCAAAATAGTTGTGCTGGGAGATTGACTATAGAGTTGGGGGAATATGCGAATGAATAAGGTAAGCATAGTCAAGTGTTCCGATTATCGATATGAAAATGTCGAGAAATCGGTATTCCAGTGCCTCGATGGAATTCCAGAGATAAATAAAAAAATAAAACATGGCAGTAGAGTTTTAGTCAAGGCTAATCTTTTACGAGGGAATAGTCCTGAAGATGCTGTTCGACTCATCCCAGCGTAGTGCGGGCCATTGTGAGATACTTACAGGAAATGGAGTGTAAAGTAATCATTGGCGATAGTCCAGGTTCTGTCTTGAATTTTGATGAAAAACTTTTGAAGTCGGTTTATGAGATAACGGGAATGGTTGATGTCGCAACTAAAACCGGATGTGAATTGAACTATGATGTTTCTATAATCGAAGTAGTCAATAAGGCGGCCAGAAATCAAAAGAACATGCAAATCATCAAAATCGTAAATGATGTTGATTTTGTTGTATCGGCAGCTAAATTGAAAACTCACACGATGATGACTTATACGGGAGCGGTAAAAAATCTATTTGGTGTAATCCCCGGGCGCACTAAAATCGATTATCATTTAAAAATGAACAGTGCGGAAAACTTTGCGGCGCTATTGGTGGACATATGTGAATACGTAAGGCCCGTTTTTTCCGTCATCGACGGCGTGGATGGAATGGAAGGAGACGGCCCGGCGGCAGGAGACGAAAAGGCATGTCGGCCTTATTTTCGCTTCTGAAAATCCTTATGCCGTAGATTTTGCGGCGATTCACACAATCCCTCAAAACTTTGTTGCAGTTCCAACAATGGTCGAAGCCAGGAGGAGGGCCATTTTTAGCAACAATTGGGAAGAGATCGAAATTAAAGGTGTGCAATGGCAAGAAATTAAAGTTGTTTTTTTCATATTTATGGTACTGTGTACGCCAATACAATGGGAGGATTAGGTAAGATAATTGCTAAATTCATCCAGAATTATATCTTAAACAATATGCGGCCCAAGCCGGTATCTGACCACAATATTTGTAGTTCCTGCGGCTTGTGCTCCGAGAGTTGTCCACCAAAAGCGATCAGCATGGTAAACCGCAAGCCGATATTGAATGAAGAGAAATGCATCCGTGCCTTTTGTTGTCATGAGTTTATGTCCTGAGAAAGCTATATATATTAATAGACATTGGCTATATGAAAGACTGTTGAAATTAAGGAACGATGTCAGCTTAAAGTTAATATAAATTATAAAAACAGAATTATTTTGGTGGTAGACAAGTAAC
>CAWGZP010000160.1:0-5497 GCA_963826655.1 uncultured delta proteobacterium | reverse complement strand
GCATCGAAGGTCCTGGAATCCGTCCTGGGCGAATCCTTTTCAGGGATCGTCACGAGCGACGACCACTCAGCGTACAACAAATATCATAAATCCGGAGTTCGCCAGCTCTGCTGGGCGCACCTTATACGCAAGTTAAAATGTCTCAAAGACGGCCGGGCAAGTCCGGATGCCTACCTGTTTGCCAGACATATGCTAAAAGAAGTTGGGACGCTCTTTAGCTACTGGCATACCTTCAGGGAAGCCGATTGCACCCGCGAAGAATTGTGGCAGGCGAGCGCCCTCATCCGGGGACCCATGAAAAGCTCGTGCCTGCGCTACCGGGAAAGCTCGGATAAAGACGTGCGGACGCGGGCAGCCGGTTTTCTCAAAAACTGGGACATTCTTTTCACCTTCTTGCGCGTTGAGGGTATCGAGCCAACCAACAATACGGCTGAGCGAGCTATCCGGCCTGCCGTTCAATGGCGCAAAATCTGTTTCGGCAATCAGTCCTGCGATGGAGAACGCTTCACCGAACGAATCCTCACCGTTACCCGAACCTGTCAGATGAGGCAGAGGAACCCTTTCCGGTTTCTCTCCAATCTCATGACCGCGTTTTTTCGGCAAGAGTCGCTGCCTTCCCTCATCCGCTGACACACCCCGGTGAACGGTTACCCTAATGGTGAAGCAGTGAACAACGGGCCGCTCAAGGACTACTTGCCGTGATCTGTTCAATAGCGACCAGCAGAGACACAGAGACAAGACGGAGGTTGTTTTTGCATCTGTGCGCCTGCCGAATTTGCCTGAGTAACGAATGATTGGGAACTGAGAGGTCTAAGAAATGTATCCGCATAGATATAAGGTTTCAATCCGAGTTTGGCATCCCAAAATGGATGCAGAAGAGATTTCTAATAGGCTAGGCTTAGTGGCCTCACGCATGTGGACGGCTGGCTCACAAAGAAAAACTCCGACAGGCACTCCTCTGGATGGCGTGTACACGGAGAGTTACTGCTCTTTTAGGTTGGAGCCTCCCGATAAAGTTGGGCTGGTTGATTTCTTGAAAAGTTTTAGCGAAGGATTGTACCGCCGCAAGGATTTCTTTGAGGAGATACGGTCCACAGGGGGAAGGTTGGAGTACTTCATTGGATTATTCTTCGAGGTGAATTCCGGCGTGGTATTTGACTTCGATTTGCATTCTAAATTGGCTGAACTCAAAATTGATTTGTCCCTTGATTTATATTGCGAGCGAAAGAAGAGAAAAACCGGGGCCGTCGTTTAAGGATAGGCGAAAACTACTGATAGGCGAGCACTACTGTCCGGGGAAATTCGAATTCTTAGCTGTAAATGCCTGAGTTCGCAAACTCTTTTTCACAAGACTTCATTTTTGATTTGAATTCGGATTAATGATCTGTTCCCAGCATTCGAGATCGCGCTTAATTCCCGGATAGAAATCATTAATGCAATTTGTACGGGTTGGGCAAGGGCTTAGCGTGCCACCCTCTCGCCATGAAGGGCGGTGGGCACGATGAAACTGTGCCCACTGCGAAGGCATTCTCCAGGATTCGGAAGGCATGATCACGCGCGGCGCACTACCGCTGGATGGGAATCATGGCGGTTTGCCCGAGGTTGTCGTTCCGAATCCGCAAACACAAATCCGATTGGGTGGCGTTCAAGGACTCAACCCTCAGTTCTAGGGAGAATTATGCGCGGACCTGATTTTTATTTGGCTTCCACCGAAGGCTATGAGCTAGAGGAACCTCGGCGTTGCTGGCGAGTACGCCGGTTGACAACGGCCAACCGGGATGATCTATTGTTAGTGAAGATCGATCCTCCATTGCTGGGCCAAAAATATGGGCTGCAAGGGCGGGATATCGATCTCGTGATTGTTGCAACTAGGCATCAGGGTAGCTCGTTATTCCCTATAACGGAATGGCCTGTGTACGTGCATGTGGCTCGTCTGCTGGACAACGATTCTGAAGTGCCTGACAAGCTCAGAGAGGGCCAATTCCAATCAATAGCGTGGGCCGAACTCTACCGAACCGAGGAGGATGCTCGGTTAAAGAGATTCTAAACATGTCGTCAAGCAATGCTCAATCCGGGAGGAACCCGGAGAAGTTCCGCGTTCCACGAATTGTTTTTTTAGGGGAACAGGACGGCCCCCCGGAGCGTGAATTAAAGAGCCGTCTTGCCGAGTTGTTTGCGGATGAACAGAGTGTTTCTAGGGCGTATTTAGCTCGCATCTCTTACGGAGGCCCTTCTGCTCAATCGGTGGCCCTATGCTTGTCCGCGAAAGTCGCTCCCGAGGAAGGTGTGGTCCAGAAGGCCGGGAAGATCTTCACATCCATCTTTCAGGGACATCAACATCTTGACATTATGTTCTTAAGCGATTTCCAAGAAGGTGAACTTGTGAAGTGCTGTAAGCCATTTTTTAGTATGGAAAGTGTCGCCAACTGATACTGGTATTGCGTCCCACAAATTAGCTGCGACAAGTGGTTCCTCTGTGTATGTCCAGTTAAATGGATCGCATAGGTTTCGTTGTACTGCTTGATGTAGTGCCCTTTAGAATGTCAGACCAGTTGCGAAAGAGGTCGGACCAAGCGAATATCCTGATGTTCAAAGACAAGTGTTTAATAGTCGGGTAGACGAGGGTAGTTGCCTGCCCTCGCCCCCCACAGATCCGGACGTGCGCGATTGACGCATCCGGCTCCTCATATCATGGCTTCGCTGCGTGTATGTATGCAGAGTGAACAACCGTGAAAAACCAAGGTGAAAAACCAAGGTGTCAGCCCTTGAAAAAGGAAAATTCTGATTTTGACTATCCGTACACCTTTCTGGGGGAGATGCCTTGAGGTGAAGAACATCGGAAAGCCGTGTGCGGGAAAACTGCACGCACGGTTTGAGCACCAAACGGGGTCTGACCAAGCGAGTATTCTGATATTCAAAGACAAGGGTTAGCACCAAACGGGGTCTGACCAAGCGAGTATTCTGATATTCAAAGACAAGGGTTCAAAAAACAGGCTATTGTGGAGCTTATAAGGCTGTTTTCTGGCCTCAAATCGTCGCGCAAACAGCTTTGGGGTTGTGGATGCCGGATTCGCTCGGTTCGCTGCGGAAGCACGCAGCCTTGGCCTTCTTCCCACGTTTCCGCATTATTCAATGTTAGTGGCGGCCTGAAAATGTTTGGTGTATGAGCGTGGGGGGTGCCGGATTCGAAGAGTATTGTCGAGAAGGCAGGGTCCTGTCCGAATCTGATGCATACGGCAATCCAGTCTGCCGCTACAGATTTGGATTAATTGAATGTCAAATGTCTTTTTGGCGAAAATATAGGTACATATATTAACTAAAAACAAGATAAGTGATGATAGTTCAAGTTCTTCGAGATTAGTTGATAATCTGTGATGTGGATGAAAATATATTCCCTGAGAACGAGGCTATTCTTTTTGATGGCGCGCAAGGGATGGGCCTCTGTGTTGCGCCGCACCGTACGGTACTCCAAAGAGAATTGGTGAAGCGGATCATGTACTACCTCAAGCGGCACACGACACCTGCGCGCATCCGTTTGAATGGACATACGCGGGGGAACCTCTTGTCGCGCGGCACGAGCAAGTGTGTGAAATGCAACACAATCGTGCGGATGTTGGAAAAATTGAGACGTTATGTTAAAAGGGCATTCAGGCAGCAAATCCGAAAAACAGCCATAAATAGCAGCAGAGATATTGAAATCTTCGCGGCAAACGGTTTTCATTCAACTGTTACGAAAAGTCCCTCGCGAGGTGAAAATCCCCCCGGCCCCCCTTTCGAAAAGGGGGGTGATTTCAATGTCTTTTCATGGTTTCAGGGTGTCCCGAAGGGACATGAGATACCGTTACGAAAAGATTTGATGGGTTGCGCTCCGCTCCACCCATCCTACGGATCTTTTCATGATTTTGGGGTGTTCCGAAGGGACGTAAGATACTGTCTCGAAAAGTTTCAAGCGAGGTGCGAAATCCCCCCTGCCCTCCCCTGCCCCCCTTTACAAAAGGGGGGTGATTGGCACGTCTTTTCATGGTTCCAGGGTGTCTCGAAGGGGCGTAAGATACTGTTACGAAAAGATTTGATGGGTTGCGCTCCGCTCCACCCATCCTACGGACGATCTACGGATCTTTTTATGGTTTCAGAGTGTCCGGAAGGGGCGTAAGATACTGTCTTGAAAAGGCTTGGCCGGCTGCGCGCTTTTAAAAGTCTCGAGTTTGTGGTCTGTAACTTTTTAGTAGTCGAAACTAGAAATAGCAGTTTATCTTTATCATGGGTTTGGGTGTCCCGACGGGGACGGAAGTCATTGCTTCAATGGCCGCCGGTTCAGGGGCCGGAATAAAGATAACCGGAGAGAAGAGGATATGTCAGAACAAAGAGCCGAAGTGTCCGAAAAGCAGGCCCCATCCGCGCCAATTCGTAATCCGTACATCATGAATTATTGCAAGGTGCTGGTGGAAAAAAAGGGAGAGCAACATGAACCCGAAGATCTCAAAAAGCTTTTAGGGGACATGTACCAGCTCTTTGAAAGCATGCTTGGGCATAACATGGTGGCCGTGCTGCCCGAGGAAGTGAGAAAAGAATACCTCGGCATGGCTGAAGATTTGTCGAAGTTGAACTACGAAAAAATAGGGGCTATTTTCGATAAGAACGTCGAGGATTACCAAAAGGTCATGAAAGACACGATGAAGCAGTTTGCAGATATCTTTCTCAACAACAGACAATTCAACCCCGAACAGTATCCCGTCAAACCGCAGCCGGAGTAAAAACGGAGCAGGCATCCAGAGGGGCGGGGATTGCCGCATCTCTTCATGTTCGGGGATTAGTGCGCGGTCTTTCCTGGAAAAGACCGGCGAGAAGTCCTTGCCCGGCGGGGAGCGCAGCGGTTACGCTCAAAATGCCCGTTAATAATTATAGGAGAACGAAATGCAGCAAGACAAAACTATCTGCCCCTATTGCAATCGAAAAATGAGCAAGTGGAAGACCCCGCCACTTTCAACCTGGAGCGCGGAGTATTTTTACGTGTGCTTCAACGACGAATGCACTTATTACGTAAAAGGCTGGAAGCACATGGAGGAATTGACCATGGTAGGCTGCTCGTATCGTCACAGGTACGACCCCGATTCCGGCATGTGCGGGCCGCTCCCCGTATGGTCTCCGGATGCGGGCAAAGAAGACATCCTTGAATAAATCCTCTTTCATTTAATGAAAATCCCTGGCCGGGCTAAGACCCGCTACCCGGACCAGGGCTTTCAATCGGGGAAAGGCGTGGCTCGCCTGTTACCCCGTTTATTTTTCATCCTCTACTTCGCGGTCGAAGAGGTTGCAGGCGTGCTGTTCCCGGCCTTCCCGCAGGCATTTCCGGCCGATAAGCAGGCTTTTGCGCGCATGCCGGAACCCGGATTTCGCGAAGCCTTTTTTACATGGTGCTTTGGAGTCGCCACGGCTTTAGCGTGAGACTTCGTGGTTGGAGCGGTTTTCGCCGAGGCTGAGCCGGTTTTTGCGTCCC
>CAWGZP010000159.1:0-22839 GCA_963826655.1 uncultured delta proteobacterium | reverse complement strand
GAGTGAGGAACAGACACGACTGTTCGAGGCTTTTGAGACGATGGAGCGGGAGAAGATCGGTGCCGGCAGGCATGAGGCCTTTCATCGGCTCATGGATGAACTCAGCAGGGTTTACTTGTGAGGGCGGGGGTCGCATGTTCCAATGGTCAGCAGTGAGAAAAGAGAGATAACGAGATCCATCGGGCCGGAATGAATAAAAATCCCTCCGTCGACCTCATTGGAGGCACTGGAAGACGCCCAGGCACCACTGGCAATCGCAACAGGGAATAGTGTTCGTATAACAGTCCGTTTCGAACACCATGGATTCTACATAATCACAGGGAGACAACCCGCAGTTGGAACAAACCGGATAATCGTAGGTAAGCACCTGTTGCCGGAACAGGCGGTATTGCGGATCGTTCCAAATGTCGAGGATACCTCTTTGTGAAAGATTGCCGAGGATCTTGGAATTTACGGACTTGCGCCACCCCGAGATATAGCAGTTGTATCCATGCCATAGAAAATGGCACGGATGAACGTCTCCTTCCCAGGAAATGAAGGCGCTGCCCGATTCAATGAATTCACAACGTCTCCCGGCTGCAGGCATAATTGCAGGGAGCCTTAGATCGAGCCCGATCTCGAGCGCCGTATTTGAGACTCTTCAAAGATTTGCTCCAGTTCGGCGAAAAGGCCTGCATCTCTTTTAAGGAGGTTCTCCAAGTGAAGGGAAACCTCCCGGGCAGCCGCATTTTTTTGGAGGTTTCGCACAAGGTCGCTGATTCTTTGCTGTTCATCGGTTTTCAAGTACTTATGCATGTAGTTGCAATAGTTGGATACATCGACGTCGCCCAACCCTTCCCGCTCCTTCCATTCAGTGAAAAGTTCCAGAGCGTCGCGGGTGTTCATGTCGTAGGCGACTTTTGAAAACATGGGGGCATCGTAGGAGATCAAGTGAGTCACAATGGCAAACGTTGCCCCGCGAGAAGCCGCCCATTCGAGGGTTGCGGGAAGTTGGCGCATGTTATCCCGATTTAATACGAACTGAATGCCGACTGAAAGCTTCGAATCGGAGTTTCTGTGCCTGGCTTTCCGAAGCGCACTAAATGCGCGTTCAATCGTTTCGAGTTCAGCCCCTTTTCGGATTGTTCGAAGCGCTTCAGGCGTCATGGCATCGATCGAAAGACATATACGATCCAGACCGGCTTCGACCAGGGACCTTGCCCGTCCCTCGCTCAAAAGCATTCCATTGGACTGAAAACCCACCCAACTGCCTGGCTGCATTAATCCCCTGGCTCTATGAATGATTTCTTCGATCCGGGGGTGAACCAGAGGCTCTCCAATACCGTTAAGGATGAGTGCTTCGATATGAGGCAACGCGGGCGAGAGGGCTTCAAATATCCCCATTGAAAGGTCGCCTTCGACGATTCTGCTACCGGGGCTCTCCTTGACACACATCGCGCACTTTAGATTGCAGCGGGTGGTCGTTTCCACGAAAAGCTTCGAAGGATACCTGCTCAAAGCGGATGCATCCTGTTTGTCCCGATGTACATATGATTCAACCGATTCAACGGGCAATTGGGTGGCGTTTTCTTCTCTAACCATGCTGCGCATCTTTCTTTCCCGGAAACTGCTATTGCAATGGATTTTGTATCCCTATTCATCCAATGCACAATAGCTTCAACTACGCGAGGCGCTACAGGCGCTTGATAATCTCGCCGCGAAGGCTGACGACAACCTGTTCAATTGGAATATTCTTTCCCGCTTCAAGCATCCCTTTTTTTACAATTGAGGGCATGGCCGAACAACAGGGAACTTCCATAACGATTACCGTAACGCTGTGGATGTCGGCAGCGAGGAAAATGCCGGCAAACTTCTTCACGTAATCCTGCGCATTATCGAATTTAGGGCAGCCGAGCAGTACTCACTTTATCTTTAACGAACCTGCGATGGAAATCGGGATATGCTACCGGCGCGCAGTCAGATACAACGAGGAGATCCGCTCCCCTGAGAAACGGAGCGCCAGGCGGAACGAGCCTTATCTGGATCGGCCAGTGAGAAAGATCCGACGGGCTTGCGTCAAACTCTTTCAACGCAGACTCTTCTTGTGGCAGCGGGTCCTTGGCAAACATCACTATTCGAGCGGAAGAGCAACCTCCGGCTGAGGCGAACTCTTTTGCTTTAGCCTCTTTTGGCTCGGCGGACTTCATATGTTCGAGGTGCGCTTCCACCGCTTCAGGATCGAATCCCTCCGCCTGGCGTTCACTCACACGAACGGCCCCCCGCGGACAGCCCGAAAGGCAGGCGCCAAGCCCGTCACAATAAGAATCTTTTATCAGGCGCGCTTTACCCTCTTTTATCGCAAAGCGCCTTCGGCACAGGCAATCGCGCACATACCACAACCATCACAGAGTTCCTCGTCTATTTCAACTATCTTACGAACT
Source organism: uncultured delta proteobacterium (assembly GCA_963826655.1). GTDB lineage: Bacteria > Desulfobacterota > Syntrophobacteria > Syntrophobacterales > Syntrophobacteraceae > SbD1. The sequence continues at coordinate 20,419 of CAWGZP010000159.1, read as the reverse complement.
TGTTCCATTTCTTGCACTCCGTATTGAATTACGAACATTATAGATGCATTCCTTAACACTCTCATGCTCTGTCTGCACTCCAGCCAAGGATGTCTTGCATCGTTCCTTTGCTATCATATGGTGTTGTGAGGGATAATAATGCCTTCGAGAAAAGATATCCTTGACTTATATCAAAAACACTGGATTTCTTGCGCCGCGGTATGCAAGCCCTTCTAAAATCTCGCTAAAACGGTTAATAAGAATCCACTTGCAGTCCGGGTGAACGTGAAGACATTTTCCTTTATCCGGAAGGAACCCGGCGAAAATGGAAAAAGGGTATGAGTATCCCCGGAAGTCTGCTTACTACCGCCATGGCGGTAATGCCCCACAAGGATGTGGGCCGCGCCCTGGAAACGGCGCTCTCCGTGGATGTCCCGTTTTGGCCGCAGCTACCGCTTCTCAACTATTACGAGGACATGTACGTCCAAGCCTCAGAGCATTTTCCCGGGATCGTTCTGGACATGGAGAATCGAAGCGTCCACTTTTCCGTCGATAGATTTGCCCTTGAAGCAGAAGAAGCACTGGCCCACTTCGACGATTCGGAACATTTTGATATCAGCGAAACCTATTCAGCAGTCTATCACAGGTTCCTTCAAATGGACTTTTCGAACAGAGCTGCCATCCGGGGGCAGTTGGAAGGTCCGATCAGTTTTGGGTTCAATGTGCTGGACCAGGATAAACGCCCGATCCTTTTCGACGACACTGTCCGCCCTTTCATGCTCGAATTTATGGCACGCCGCGTAAATGTCCAATTGAATCGCTTGAAGAAGCTTAATCCCAATGCCTTCATGTTCATAGATGAGCCCGGGTTGCAGTTTGTCTTCAGTGGCTTGTCGGGTTATGGGGATGTTGCAGCCAGGCGGGATCTCGAGATTTTCTTTTCACTTATCGAAAAACCCCGTGGAGTCCATCTTTGCGGCAACCCTGATTGGGACCTTCTCCTGGGGCTGGATCTGGATATACTCTCATTGGATATATATTCTAATGGCGAAGTTTTCGCTTTATATGCCGGTTCTATCCTCAAGTTCTTGAATCGTGGCGGTGTGATCGTCTGGGGTATAGTCCCAACCAACTTTGAACCATTCGGAACTGAAGGACTCCAATCCCTGGAGATACGCTTGCAAAGTATCTGGGCCAATCTGGAGAAAAAGGGTGTTGACCGGGAGCTTCTCCTCGCTCGGAGCATGCTCTCACCCGCAACCTGCTGTCTCATTAATCCCGATGGCGAAATCACAGTGGAGAAAGCTTTCAGTATCACAAGAGAGCTTTCTCAAAGGCTTCGAGATCAGTACCGTCTGGGCTAAATCCCCAAATTCTTCATCCGGGATGTCCCAATGATGGACAGGAATTTATTTTAACTGCCTTTCCCGTGCTATAATCCATGGCCTCAATGTACTATCGTAGAACTTGAGGGACATCACACCAGGATGAGCCAGGAAAGGAGAGAAACATGGGATACAGGGTCGTCCTCGATGAAGAATGCTGTGTGGGATGTGGAGCCTGTGCAGAGCTTTGCCCCGATATTTTTGAAATGAATGAGGAAGGGGAAAAGGCGCGCGTCATCCTTCCTGAGGGCGGTAGCGAGGAGTGCATAGAAGAAGCCATCGCAACGTGTCCTGATGAATGCATTTCCCGGGAAAAATGAGCGACCATCATTCAGCCGTTTGACAACCAATGGGAATGTGATGCACCCTCGTGCGAAGCCGGAGGCTGCGCCATGAAAGATTGCACACCACTCATGTCCGGACTCAGCCTTCTCAGCCGGAATGACGGCCGCAATCAAGTCTGTAAAGCCAGGCATAACAGAGAACGGCGTGGCAGAAGTGACTTCTGTGCCCTGCAGTATCAACACGACGCTGCAATATTATAGGGGGCTGGCAAAAACACGGAAAGCCGAAGATGAAAGATGAACTGAATGGCAAGATTGCTGCTGCAATTCGAGGGCAGAATGGCCGAAGGCACGAGACGGAGAACGGCTGCCGCCTGATATCGCCAGACTTACGTAGCCGAGAGGAGTAGGAGATGGATACAGTACCAAAGGGCGCCGTCTTGCAGCGCGACAAAAAAACCTACGCGATCATTCCGCGTATCCCTGCCGGGCTTCTCACGCCGGATAATCTGGACAGACTCGCCCTCGTTGTCAAAAAATATAGCATACCATTCGTTAAGATAGTCTCCGGCCACAGGATTGCCCTGGCCGGGATAGAGGGTGAAAATGTAGAGGATATTTGGAGGGAGCTTGGCATGGAGCCGGCGAAACCCACCAAATTTTGCGTCCATTATGTGCAAGCTTGTCCCGGCACGACTGTTTGCAGTCTGGGAGTTCAGGACTCGCTTGGACTCGGTCTCGAGTTGGAAAAGCTCTTTTTCGGGATGGAGTTGCCGGCCAAAGTGAAGATCGGTATTTCCGGATGCCCTATGACATGTGGAGAAAGCTTCATCCGGGATATTGGGGTCCAAGGGAAAAAGAATGGATGGACCTTTATTTTCGGTGGTAATTCGGGTGGGCACCCAAGAATCGGCGACGTTTTGGCCGAGGACTTGACAACCGACCAAGTCCTGGAACTCACGAAGAAATCTCTGGAATATTACATGGCAAATGCGAAAAAGCGAGAAAGGACCGCCCGCTTTATCGAAAGGACCGGGATCGAAGCAATGAAAACGGCGCTTGGCCTGCCTGGATGAAAATTGGCTGCTTCATTTATGTTATCGGCTCACCTCACCACAATGCCTGTGATCATCCCTCATGCTTTTTGGGGAGTCGTCGGAATAATCGGCCCAGCCGCCCGATTGTAAGATAAAGATCTGCATTTTTCCTTAATCTTTTGTCCGCCTCTTGCCGAAATCTATACTGATCGAGTTTATTAAAGAGCAAACCACCAACAGAGGTGGCAGCAAATCTGAAGGGCAAACTATCTGAAAAGATAGGACGCAAAGCTTCCGGTCTACGTCGATGATCTTGTCGATACGATGGCGGGGTTGCCAGGAAGGGCTGGATCACTTCCCGAATGCAACCTGCCAGCCGATAACGGAGCAGGTTTTTCTTTGCTCAGAACGACCTATAAATAAGGAGGCGCCGTAGCAAATAAAATGCTTCCGAAGGGCAAACTGCTTGAAAGAGCAGGACGCAAAGCTTCCGGTCTACGTCGATAATCTTGTCGATACGATGGCGGAGTTGCCAAGAACATTTTACTTCTAAGGAGAGTCAATTGAAATCCTCCAAATTTATCTACCGCATGACTCTTTTGACGGTGATCATAACTTGTTGTACTATGTTTGCTACCGCCAGGACGTCACATGCTCAATCCCTCGAAGCTCAATCACTGAACGCTGAGATACAAAACCAGGGTGGCAAATGGACCGCCGGCGATACGCCTCTTTCCCAATTAACTCCGGAGCAAAAGAAACATAAACTTGGCGGTGGCATCGATCCAACCGGAAAAGCTTCAAGGAACGCACCTAAATTTGCACCTCGATCCGGCGCCGCCTCGGGTTCTTCTTCGCCTCCGGAATACTTTGACTGGCGTAACATAGTCCCAAGTTCACTGACGTTCGAAGGAACCTGGAACGCTTTCACAAATGTTCCCGCAATAACTTCGGGTCAGGGTACTGTTGGATATTATTACGCAGTCTCAACCGCATGTGCTTCTCAAGGGACATGGAATGCCTCTACAAATGCGCCCTATATCATTTCAGGTCAAGGAAATACGGGATACTATTATACAGTCGCAAAAGCAGGCACAACCTCTATCGATGGAACAAATACCTGGAACGTTGGAGATATAATTATCTTCAATGGAACAACCTGGGTCAAACGCAGTAGTGTGACCACTGTTGATGGGACACATTCCTGGAACGTCGGCGATGTAATTACCTTCAACGGCAAGGCTTGGATAAAAGCAGCAACGACGAGTTATGTAACTCCGGTAAAGGATCAGCAGAATTGCGGATCGTGCTGGGCTTTTTCGTCGACAGCCGCTCTCGAATCGAGAGTGTTGATCGACGAGAACATGGGAGGTCTCAATAAAAACCTTTCCGAGCAGGTTCTTGTCACCTACTGTAACTCCGAGTTACGATCCCAACTATGAAAGCATGGGATGCGGTGGCGGGTGGATCGATGATGCCGCCAACTTTCTCAGTCAAACGTGGATGACGGCACCTCCTTCTCCAGGGACACCAGCAAACGTTACAGGTTATGGCCTTCCACTGCAGGAATGTGACCCGTATATCAGTGGAGTCACTTACAGTGACTTCAGTACTGCGTGCAGTACCTGGCAGTCCAGCGACTATAAGATTACCGGGTGGTCAAAAGTCGCTTGGCCCGCTGATGAAAGTAATCCGGCAATTGGCTCGATCGATACACTCAAAGCGGCCATTCTAGTCGGACCGGTCGTTGTCGGGATGCTAATCTATGAGGATTTCCTTAGCTATCAAGGTGGTATTTACACATGTACCTCGACCGGACCAAGTGATATAAATGATCCTTTGGAAGGCGGTCATGCGATACTGGCAGTTGGATATGATGATGTCGACCAATGCTTCATCGTTAAAAATAGTTGGAATACCAGTTGGGGTGAGAACGGATATTTTCGTGTCGCGTACTCGGAGTTTAACGGACTGTCACAGTTTGCACAAAGCGCCATTTTGTATACTTCGTCGATCCAGTACTCACCACCCGCGCCCGTTACGGCGAGCAATCCATTCGTACGATCTGCCGACTTACCGATAGCCGACTTTTCAGTGATGGATAACTCGACTACTCCTCCAACTCCAACCAATACGATCTCGGTATTCAATTCTGTAAAAGCGCAATTTCAGGACAATTCGAGTACAGTAAATACAATAGTCTCGTGGTATTGGGACTTTGGTGACGGCACTGACAGCTCGAATCGGAATCCGTCGCATAATTACACTAGAGATGGTGCATATAATGTATCATTGGAAGTAGTAGATGCGAATGGAAATAATACCCTTGCATCTACCGGCACTGTTATCGTAAAGACTCCTCCTCCTGATATTACGGTTACCCCCAGCGCGACCAGTGGGACCTGTCCGCTTACAGTTAGCTTCGTCACGACAAATACCGGAGGCCCCGTAGTCTCGTGGTCCTGGAACTTTGGCGACGGCACTTTCGGTACCAATCAGAGTCCATCACATAATTATACCGGCGCCGGTTCTTATTTTGCCACAGTAACTGCGACTGGACCCGGCGGCAGCGTTTCCTCTGCACCTGTTGAGATAATAACTACAGCTGTACCTCCCGCTCCTACGATTAGCGTCAATGCGACCACAGGAACCGCACCCTTGACTGTACAATTCACATCCACTAATACTGGAGGAGCTATAACAAAATACGAATGGTATTTCGCCGATAAAGGAAGCAGCAACAATCAGAATCCGTCGCATACTTTCACTACCGGTGGTACCTTTACGGCTTACCTGGAAGCGATCGGACCCGGTGGATTCACTAAATCGAACTCTGTCACAATTGTTGTTGCAGCTCCAGCGCTTCCAGTTCCCACAATAACTCCAAGTGTAACTTCCGGAACAACGCCGTTGACGGTAACGTTTAAAGCTGGTAATACCGGCGGTCCAGTAACCACCTACTCCTGGAACTTTGGCAACACTACCATTAATGGTCAAAGTGCAGCGCATACTTTCACCAGTGCCGGCACTTATACAGTCACTTTGACTGAAACCGGCACCGGCGGTTCTCAGTCTACCAGTGTGGTTATAACTACGGCGGCTCCGGTTATTCCTCCCGGCCCCACGATAACTCCAAGTGCAGCTCTTGGGACCTGCCCGTTGTCAGTAGAGTTTTCGGCCGGTAATACCGGTGGACCGGTAACCTCCTACTCATGGGACTTTGGTAATGGTATCACCGGATCCGGCCAGACTGCATCTGCGACCTACACCAGTGCCGGTTCTTATACCGCAACGTTAACGGAAACCGGGCCGGGTGGCAGCAAGTCAACAACAAAGTCAATAAAGGTAATTGCTCCTGCTGTCAGACCTCCAGTACCTGTAATAACCATTACCGCCATGTCGAACAGTGGTAATTGTCCTACGATAGCATACCTCACAGCGGGTAATACCGGTGGTCCATTAAGCTCCTACACCTGGAACTTCGGAAATGGCACTGCAGGTAGTGGACAAATTACGACTGCTCAGTATAATAAACCAGGCAATTATACAATCACTTTGACTGAAAGGGGTACCGGCGGCAGTGCCTCAGTTACCAGGACCGTCGCAGCTACTGTAATACCTCTATCGGTTAACTTTACTCAGGACGTTACAACGGGCACTCACCCGGTGACGGTACAGTTTACTAACAACTCTACTGGAACTATCACCGGTTGCCTCTGGAGCTTTGGCGATGGGTCGACGAGTGTGAATGCCAGTCCGAGTCATACGTTTAACACTCCCGGCACTTATAAGGTTACTCTATCCGAAAGTGGTTATAATTCAACCGGTCATCCTCAGACGTTGGCGCAATCCGTTAACATAACAGTTAAATAGGCCCAACACTTCTTCGATGACCGGCAGGTGACTTCGTTAATCTGAAGCCTCTACCGGTCATCGTGCACAAATTCTGCCCCCCCGGACAGGCCAGGAGGTCTTTGACGAAAGTGGGCAAAGGCAACTCCCTGTGATGCCGAGAAATTACTTTCCCGTGGTACGCCCCTACCCAAGTAATACTTGAACAGATGCATCAATAACTTACCTTATTGGTGATGCCGTTTTTTCGCATCGGCCGTATTGCGCATATAAGGAATTCTTCGAAAACGAAGACCAACGCCGGCCCCTTGTTTATACCGGCTGTGTATGATTTTTTTCAGAAGCCAATAGGCCAGTCCGGAATCTGTCGGCCATGGTCGACAGTGATTTATCTGACTTTGTCAAAGGAGAGTGGACGATGTCTGTAGAATATATGTCGGCATCATCTGAGAGCGGCGTCGCGAGCATGGCGAGTCCCTATGCGGTCAACGAAACGACGGAGCGGGTCGTTCGCGTGCTCGAGCAAGCGGGAATGACAATCTTCGCGCGCATCGATCAGCAAAGCGCGGCACAATCTGTGGGGTTGACGATGCGGCCCATGCTGCTCGTGCTCTTCGGCAATCCTAAGGGAGGCACGCCGTTGATGCAAGCGTATCCGACGCTGGCAATCGACCTCCCGCTCAAGGCTCTGGTGTGGGAGGACTCAAACGGGCGGGTGTGGGTCGGTACGAACAGCCCGGAGTATCTACAGCGGCGCCACGGCCTTGCGGAGACTCCGTTTGCCGGCGTGCCGGGCCTACTTAAACAGGCCCTGGAGTAATTGAGGCGAATACAGGCGTAAAAGGCGCGCAATGCTTGTGTGAATGCGAATATCTATGCCAATAAATGTGATTCCTTACCGGTCCCGGATCCCTTCGAGGCGTTCTTCGATATCCGAATCATTCTCATCGGCAACCGGGCCGACTTCCCGTCCGTCGGGCTCAAACAACCAGATCCAATCGAAGGAACCACTTGCCAGAAAATATCGGTGCTGTGATACCAGAAGATGTTCTGCGTATTGACCCCGGCGCAGGATCTCAAGGCTATTCCCCGGACAAATGAAATGTTCCGCGCCGTTTTTTACGTCTACGACATGCACCGCACCCGATGTGCCCCATGCGGCACTAAGAAAGTAGATGCGCTTGCCGTCCCCGGAGAACTGCGGGTCACGAAAACCTGCCAGGACCAAATCCATTTTTGCCGCCGACCGTCCGACAACGATCCGTTTCGCCTCCCTGCCGTCGACTCGGATGCACCACAGTTCGGTGGCCTCTGCCGCTCCCGACCCGGTTTGAACCGTTTCCCCCGGCGTTCGCCGAACGAAAGCGGCCATTCGCCCGTCGGGCGACAAAATGGCCTGTCCATCTTTCCCTGAATTGGTTAACTGAACTGCACTTTTGGAAGAATCGGCCTTGAAGAACACATTGCCGCCCTCGATATAAAGAGTCTGGGCAGAGGCAACTACAGGCACGCAAGCAAACACGACCAAAGTTATAAATATAATTGCTACCCGCATTTCGCTCCTCGTGAATCGTTCTGCCAGACGTCCTGCGAGGCATCCTATCGACGCTTCTGCATCCGAGTCACTGCTCATTTTTTTCATTGCCGCTGACGAAGCTCATTATCTCCTCCCACCAGGAGGAATTGGTATACGTATACCAATCATTGTGCCCGGCTCCTTCGATAGTCCACATTTTTTTGCTGGTGCCCGGTAACGAATTAAACAGGTTTTCGGCATGTCTTATCGGAATTATTTCATCTCGCCCCGCTGCAACTCCACAACCCAATGATTCTCCCAGGATGTAAAGCGGGCTGCCGTATTCTTCAAATGCAAGACGTATTGTCTCGATTCCGTCGACGACAAATGCCCTTTCGCCCAGTTCTCCCTTGCGCCCGCCATACCTCGGGTATTCGGCCAGTATGACCCGGTACCTGCGAGCACCAAGTGCATCTACATAAAATCCTCTATCGGCGGCGGCGCCTCCATTCCCGTGGAACACAATAACCGTACCCTTGCAGGGTCCTGGTTCGTACTCAAGGGAAAGCGACCATTTTCTGCCGCTCCTCATCCCATATTTTCAGTCGAACACAAGAAAGGCTTTTCGCGATTGTGAGCGGCGCCTTGGCTTGAAGCGCAGGGACAGCATTGTAGCACTTCTTCAGATGATAATTGGGGATTCTGGGGCTCAAATGGTGAACGTGGTGGTAACCTATGTTGCCGGAAAACCAGCGCAGCACAGCCGGTAATTTGTAAAATGAGCTGCCTTCCATGGCTGCGCGCAACGGTTCCCACTCGCTTTTTCGCGCCCAGTACCCTCCTTCGAACTGATGCTGCACGTAAAACAGCCAGATTCCGGCCACCCCGGCAAGCCACAGCACCGGCAACTGGACCAGGAAGTAGGTCCGCCACCCGACAACACGGGCGGCAACCAAAAACACGGCGGCGATGAGCAGGTTTGTAAAAATAACGCTCACGCGTTCTTTCCTTTTCACCCTTCGGGTCGGAAGCCGGTTGCTGAGCAGAAAAACGAATAATGCACCCAGTCCGATCAGCACCACCGGATTGCGGTAAAGCCTGTAGCGCAATTGCGCACTTTTAGTTAAGCCCTCATACTCCCTTAAAGTCAGGGTCCGGATGTCGCCGAATCCCCGCGCGTCGAGATTTGCGTAAGTCACGTGGTGCCTAAGGTGACCGAAACGCCAGTCTTCAAACGAAGTAAACACCAACACTCCGAGGAGGTAGCCGAAAAATGTGTTGGCGTTCTTCGAACTGAAGAACGAACCGTGCACACAATCGTGGAATAAGATGAATATCCTGACTAGAATCGCTGCGGCTGGCAGGGTGAGAACGAGGGTCAGCGAATACGAGCAGCCGAGTTGAATCGAACGGATCATCAGGTACCATAGACAGCCGTAAGGAAGTAACGCGCTAATCAACTGCCAGAAAGCTTTCCGGCTGTCGGAATGCCGGAAGGTTGCCAATACCGGGTGCCAATCCGGCCACGTGCGGCCGGGACTTTTCCTTTCCGCAGCGCTGTTGGCCCTGTCCGATTTGCGTACAACCATCTTTAAACCTCCGTTTGGCCATTCCTCCCTCCGGAGCCCTGGCTCCGTTCTGTCGCGGTATTTTCTCACTCAAGGGAGTTGGGAAAACCAGCTGGCCCCTTGATCCGTTACTTATAGATTGGCGCCTGACAGGATACGATCACATCGAAATGCCGTCAATTCAGGATGTCTGCTTCGATGCATTTTTGTGATGGCCGTAAGTGTCTACGGGTGTATGCCGGAGTGAAAAACATCCGGTCCCAGGGCCGGTTTTCTCAGCCGCCGGGAGCGCTTTCGTTCCCGCTGCTCCTGTGGCGCAGGAGCCTTCATTTACACCCCGCGACCGATGATCGGGACAGCCTCGGGGGTAAATTTGCGTTGAGTCCGATTTCCCAAACATCCGTCTGTTTTTTCTTCCTTCGCACCTTCGAGACTTCGCATGCACCCGGTTCGAAGACGCACAATTGAAGGCTGGTTCTATAGGGGAGTGACTTGATAGTAATTTCACTTGGGATATCGTTTGTCTTTCCCCGTGTCGAGTGAAAGAACAATCTCCGGTGATTTGCCCTCTGTTTTGAAATTTATTATGGTGCATTCTACCGTGTCGTGGGTCAGTTCCCCTATGGCCTTCGCTATCGCAGACTCAATTTTTTCCAATGGAATGGTCTTCAATTTACAAGCATAGGAAGCGTGGTACCGCTCATCGAAATTTCCTTTTTTTTCTTCCATAACCACTCCTTTCCGAGTCCTGAGCTAATAATAGCCATTGACCTGTCACAAGTTTTAAAGATAATCACCCAAACTGGGATTAAGACGCTGCCGCACTGGAACAATCAATCCACAAATGGATAAAAACCAGGGGTGGCGACCTCGAATTATTTCATTTACCTTATGACCCCCAAAAACAATGCTTTTCCATATGGTGCTTAGTTGTAGCCATGCCGGCGCCGATCATTTGTCCGAATTACGTTGCTCTCCTCAGATTAACGGTTATAATCACAGTGTGCCAATGGAGTAGGTTATTTTGAGTTATACGGGAAATCGATCTTTCGCCAGTATTACTGGTAATAATGGTGCGGTTTCGAGTAGCTCCGAGTACCGCGCCAAAAGAGCAGTGGAAAAAACACAAAAGCTTAAAGAAGGATCAACAAATGGTGGAAGGTCGAGTAAAATGGTTTAATGACGAAAAGGGCTATGGTTTTATTGAAGCTGACAGTGGACATGATGTGTTCGTTCATCACTCGTCTATAATAGCCGAAGGCTTCAAGTCCCTGGCCGAAGGTGACCGGGTCAGTTTCGCGGAAGAACAAGGCGGCAAGGGGCCCAGCGCCGTAACCGTAACAAAGCTCTAATCGAAGCTTTGCAAAAGACACCGCAAGCCAACGTCAGCCGGAGCCGTAAAAAGCTCCGGCTTTTTGTTCCAAAGTGAGAAGAACAGAAGCTGGTAGCAGGGGGCACGAAACAAGCCATTCCCGCTTCTTGCCACCCGCTTCAAGCTTCTGTTTCTTTGAGGCAGGCATCTAACCCACTTCCTCACGACTTCTATCAGACTCTCCACCGGGATAAATACTCCGCGCGTAAAGCCTGTTTAATTGTGTTCGACGACAGAATATATGCTGCTCAACTGGTTTGCCGGATCGACCGTGGCGTCGGGATAATGCGGAGATGGGCAGCCTCGAGGTGCGAGTATGGATCGTCACAATTTCAAAAAGAGGACAGCAAATAATGCTCACCAATAAAGATCGAAACAACAAATGCAACGTCAAAGGTATCGATGAAGGACATGGAAAGCCGAAGACCGAACTTAGCACAAGAGCGTTGCGAAGGAAGAATACGGTTAAGAAGGTCAAGAGGTTGAAATAAATGGAATTGAGCAACAAGACCATTCGCCGAAGCTTGCTCCGCTTGAGAACGCGCTTGGGCGGCAACGGCTCGGCACAGAAGTACGCCGTCGACGAGCCGCTGCTGCGGTCTGAGTTGTTAAGCGCCGTTCAGATGGAGCATCATGGCAAGACCCTGGCGGAGTCGCACAAGTTGAGCCCGGGCCGGCCCAGGGACCGGCTTCTGGCGCGGCTGGCCGAGAATGAAGGTGTCCTCCTTGGAGTCTACAACCTACTGACCGAGGCCGTCAAAACGGACCGCCGGATAACGCCTGCCGGGGAATGGCTGCTCGACAACTTCTATTTTATCGAAGAACAGATTCGCACTGCCAGGCGGCATTTGCCAAAAGGCTACAGCCAGGAGTTGCCACGCCTGGCCAACGGCCCATCGGCAGGACTTCCCAGGGTGTATGACATCTCGCTTGAAACTATCTCACACGGCGATGGACGGATGGACCCGGAGGGCCTCAGCAATTTCGTCACCGCTTACCAGACGGTGACTATCCTGAAGTTGGGCGAATTGTGGGCAATCCCCATCATGCTGCGCCTGGCGCTGATCGAAAATCTCCGGCGCGTGGGGACCCGGATCGCCGCCGACAGGACCGACCGAAACCGCGCCGACTATTGGGCGGACCAGATGACGGAGATCGCAGGGAAGGACCCAAAGAGCCTGATCCTGGTGATCGCGGATATGGCGCGGTCGAACCCGCCAATGGTGAGTTCGTTTGTGGCCGAGTTTGCGCGCCGGTTGCAGGGGCAAAGCCCTGCTTTGGCATTGCCTCTCACCTGGATCGAACAGCGACTGTCCGAATCCGGCCTGACGATCGAGCAGTTGGTGAGGACAGAGAACCAGCAGCAGGCCGCCGATCGGGTTTCCATAAGTAACAGCATTGGCAGCCTTCGATTTCTGGGGGCGATGGACTGGCGCATATTCGTCGAGACGATGAGCGTTGTCGAACAGACCTTGCGCGAGGACCCGGGGGGCGTCTATGGCGATATGGATTTTGCCACCAGAGACCGTTACCGCCATGTAGTGGAAAAGATTGCGAAGAACAGCACGAACTCCGAAAGCGAGGTGGCGCGCAAAGCGATCCAGTTGGCGCAGGAGGGCGCCGCCCGCAAAGACGGCGACGAACGTGTGGCGCATGTGGGCTTTTACCTGGTCGACAGGGGATTTTCGCGGCTCGAGCAACAGGCGCAGGTGCGCTTCTCACCCGTTGAGGCCCTTAAAAAGGCCGCCCGCCGCTACCCTTTGCCGCTTTATAGCGGCGCGATCCTGCTGATAACGGTCCTTTTCGCCGGGCTGATGGTGGTGAGGGCGCATGGCGGGTTGCATAGCTGGCTGTTCGTGCTGACCGGGATTCTTTCTCTCCTGTGTGCAAGCCACCTGGCGGTGGCCGTGGTAAACTGGCTGGCCACGTTGCTGGTGACGCCCCATGCGCTGCCGCGAATGGACTTTTCAAAAGGGATCCCGGCTCACTCGCGCACCCTGGTGATAGTCCCGACCATGCTGACAAGCGTTCAAAACGTCGAGGATTTGATCGATGCGCTGGAAGTCCGTTTCCTGGCAAATCGCGATGACAATCTGCACTTCGGCCTTCTGACCGACTTTCGAGACGCCCTCGAAGAAACACTGCCGGAGGATGAACCGCTCCTGCGGCTGGCCCGGCAGAGAATAGAATCTCTTAATGAAAAATATTTGAACGAAAATCACAGCAGCACTGAAAGCAATACTTTCTTCCTCTTTCATCGTCCGCGCCGATGGAATCCGCGGGACCGGATTTGGATGGGTTACGAGCGCAAGCGTGGAAAGATTGCGGATTTGAATTGGCTTCTGCGCATCGGCCCGCATGTTAACCCCGGGGACCGCTTCTCGCTCATCGTCGGTGAAATTTCAATTTTGGCGAACGTGAAGTATGTGATCACCTTGGACACGGATACGCAACTGGCGCGTGATTCGGCCTGGCAGTTTATTGGAGCCATGGCGCACCCTCTGAATCGCGCGCGCTACGACGAGGACAAACAGCGTGTCTGCGAAGGATACGGCATCCTTCAGCCGCGGGTGGCGGTGAGCCTGCCCGAAGCGAACCTGTCGCGGTATGCGCGAATGTGTGGAAGCGACCCCGGCATCGATCCTTACACGCGCGCCGTTTCCGATGTTTACCAGGACGTGTTTGGTGAAGGCTCGTTTATTGGCAAGGGAATTTATGATGTCGATGCGTTTGAGCGGGCGATGGACGGACGTTTCCCCGCCAACCGGATCCTCAGCCACGACCTTTTGGAAGGGTGCTACGCACGGGCCGGGCTGTTGAGCGATGTACGGTTATACGAGGAATACCCGTCGCGGTATAGCGCGGACGTGAGCCGCCGGCGCCGTTGGATTCGAGGGGATTGGCAGATCGCGCAGTGGGTTATGCCTGGCGTTTCCGGCCCCGATGCACACCTTCAAAAGAACCCTCTCTCAATGGTGTCCCGATGGAAGATATTCGACAACCTGAGGCGCAGTCTCGTGCCCACAGCTTTGACACTCCTGTTGCTGCTGGGCTGGATGGTGTTGCCATTGGCCTGGTTCTGGACCCTGTCGGTGATGGGGATCATCCTGGTTCCTTCTTTGATCGGCTCTGTCCAGGATGTACTTCAAAAGCCGGGTGATGTGAGTCTGGGCCGGCATCTCGCAGGCACAGTGCGCTCGGCCGGCCGGAACCTTGGCCAGGCCCTGTTTACGCTTGTGTGTCTCCCCTACGAGACATTTTTCAGTCTGGATGCGATTGTGCGAACGGCGTGGCGCCTGCTGATCACGCACAGGCGGCTTCTCGAATGGAACCCCTCGAGCGGCCCGGACCGCAGTGGCCGCACCAGCCTCGTCGCCTCTTTCCGGACTATGTGGATCGCCCCGCTCACTGCCGCCGCGGCGGCGCTTACCCTCGCACTATCGAGGCCGACCGCGTTAGTTGTGGCTGTGCCCATTCTGGGTCTCTGGTTTGCCTCCCCCGCTATCGCCTGGTGGATCAGCCGGCCACTCGCCCGCCGTGAAACAAGGCTCACGACTGAGCAGACCCTCTTTCTCCGGAAGATATCCCGGAAAACCTGGGCGTTCTTCGCGACATTCGTCGGCCCGGAGGACCATTGGCTGCCACCCGATAACTTTCAGGAGCACGGGCACTTCGCGGTGCTGGCCACAAAGAACGGCATGGATCATTGGCTGCCGTCCGATGACTTTCAGGAGCACCCCTCCGCCGTGGTCGCGCATCGCACATCGCCCACCAACATGGGATTAGCACTGCTCGCGAATTTATCCGCGTACGATTTCGGCTACATTTCAGCCGGACAACTCATCGGACGCACAGAGAACGCCCTGCGCACAATGGAAACCCTGGAGCGGCACAGGGGCCATTTTTATAACTGGTATGACACGCAATCCCTGAAGCCGCTGCAGCCCCTCTACATTTCGTCGGTTGACAGCGGGAATCTTGCAGGCCATCTGCTGACATTGCGGCAGGGTCTGCTGGCTCTCCCCGATGACAATATCCTGGGAACGCGCCTGTTCGACGGGCTCAGCGACACATTGAAGGTGCTCGTAGACGTTGCCGGAAACCCCGCCCCAGCCCAACTCGCTCGACTTCAGAAGGAGATGGAACTCGCGGTCAGCTCTCAACCGCCGCCCCGGACCCGATCCGAGGTAGCGGCGACTCTGGCTGAGGCCCAGCCACTCACGCTCGCGGCGGCACGGTTGCGCTTGGATCGATTGGCGGCGTTCGCTTCGGACGTGGCCACCGCTGATTCTTTTGACGCAGCCCTTGAGAGCCAATTGGAGTGGTGGGCGCGATCATTTGTCCGGCAGTGCAGGGATGCCCTCGATGAGATAATGTTCATTACTCCGTGGACACACCTCTTATCCTCTCAGAATAGACCCTCGGGCTTTCACGGTATCGACGGGATACCAACACTACGCGAATTGTCCAACCTCGAAGCGGATCTGCTGCCGCAAATCGGGCATCGGCTCGCCATGAACATAACCCGTGAGGAGAAGGCGTGGCTTGACGAGTTTCGACCTCTCGTTATCGAGGCAAATCACCGTGCCTGCGCGAGGATTGCGGCTATTGAGCGCATTGCGGAACAATCAAATGAGCTTGCCCGTATGGAGTATGACTTCCTGTTCGACAAGGCGCGGCATCTATTGGCAATCGGATACAACGTCGGCGAGCATCGGCAGGACGCGAGCTATTACGATCTATTGGCTTCGGAAGCGAGGTTTTCCAGTTTCGTGGCGATTGCCCAGGGAGAGTTGCCCCAAGACAACTGGTTCGCCCTGGGGCGCCTGCTTACCACCACTGGAGAAGGGCCTGTTCTGCTTTCGTGGAGCGGGTCGATGTTCGAATACCTCATGCCTCTCCTGGTGATGCCGACATACGGAGACACGCTGCTCGACCGGACCTGTAAAGCGGCTGTGGCCTGCCAGATCGAGTACGGGAAAAAATCCGGGGCGCCCTGGGGCATTTCAGAATCTGGATACAATGCAATCGATGTTCATCTCAACTATCAGTACCGGGCATTCGGAGTGCCCGGCCTGGGGCTCAAACGAGGGCTCGCCGAGGACCATGTAATTGCGCCCTACGCTTCGGCGCTGGCACTGATGGTGTCGCCCGAGAAGGCATGTTCGAATCTCAAGCGGCTGGCCGCCGAGGGACTGGAAGGAAAATTCGGCTTCTACGAAGCGATCGACTACACTGCTTCGCGCCTGCCGCGTGGACAATCGAGCGCCGTGGTTCGCTCCTTCATGTCACATCACCAGGGCATGAGCTTTCTCTCTTTGGCTTATCTGCTCCTGGACCGTCCGATGCAGAAACGATTCGAGTCGGAACCCTCGTTCCAGGCGACCATGCTGTTGCTTCAGGAGCGGGTCCCCAAGGCTACTACGTTCTATGCGCACACTACCGGGCTTTCCGAGTTACACACGGCTTCCAATGGCGCGGAGACGCCGATACGTGTTTTCAGCAGTCCCGACACGCCGAACCCGGAAGTGCAGTTGTTGTCGAACGGCAGATACCACGTGATGATCACCAATGCCGGAGGCGGTTACAGCCGCTGGAACGATATCGCCGTCACGCGTTGGCGCGAAGACGGCACCCGCGACAACTGGGGCACGTTCTGCTACATACAAGACGTTACGAGCGGCAGGTTCTGGTCGACAACATATCAGCCGGCGCTTAAGCGATCGAAAAACTTTGAAGCGGTTTTTTCGGAAGGGCGAGCTGAGTTTCGCTGCCGGCACGACGACCTTGACGCCTACACCGAGGTCGTCGTTTCGTCCGAGGATGATATCGAACTGCGCCGAATCACTATCACCAACCGCGCCAGCCGGCGCCGAGAGATCGACGTGACGAGTTATGCGGAGGTGGTTCTGGCGCCGCCCGCAGCAGATGCACTCCATCCGGCGTTCAGCAATCTCTTTGTTCAAACCGAGATCATCGAACAACAGCGTGCGATTCTTTGCACTCGCCGGCCCCGCTCCATCGACGAGCAGGCGCCATGGATGTTTCACCTGATGGCCGTGCATGGGGCGAAAGTCGGGGAGATTTCTTACGAGACTGATCGGATGCGGTTCATCGGCCGAGGAAATACTGTCGCCGATCCTCAAGCGATGAACGGTTCATCGGGCCCCGCTGGAGCGCTTTCGGGAAGCCAGGGGTCGGTGCTGGACCCCATTGTCGCCATCCGGTACCGGATAACGCTCGACCCGGAAAAATCGGCAACGATAAATATTGTCTCCGGCATAGGCGAAACCCGCGATGCATGCCTGGGCCTTGTCGATAAATACCAGGATCGGCGTTTGGCGGATCGCGCCTTCGATCTGGCCTGGACGCACAGCCAGGTGCGCCTGCGGCAGATCAACGCCACGGGGGCCGACGCACAGCTCTATTGCAGCATTGCAGGCCACGTGATCTACACCGATTCATCGCTGCGCGCCGATCCGGGCGTGCTCGTCAAGAACCGCCGTGGGCAATCCGGCCTTTGGGGCTACTCCATTTCGGGCGACTTACCTATCGTGCTGCTGCGGATCGCAGATTCGGCCAATATCGATCTGGTGCGCCAACTCGTGCAGGCCCATGCGTACTGGCGCTTAAAGGGACTGGCTGTGGACCTTGTGATCTGGAACGAAGATCGTGCCGGTTACCGGCAAATTCTGCACGACCAGATCATGGCGCTCATTGCCGCGGGCATCGAGCCCAATGTAATAGATCGGCCAGGCGGCATTTTCGTAAGACCTGCGGACCAGATATCGGAGGAGGACCGCATCCTGTTCCAGGCGGTTGCCCGGGTTATCATCGCCGATGACCGGGGGACGCTGGGGTACCAGATCAGCCATCGCGGTGTTGTGGAAACACTGGTCCCGCACCTTACGCGGACACGGACCCACCGCGCGCAATCCCCGGAGACGACCGCGCCGCTGCGTAGCGATCTGATGTTCTTCAACGGCCTGGGTGGATTCACGCCGGACGGACGCGAATACATCATTACGACCACGCCCCGGCAGGTAACCCCCGCGCCATGGGCAAACGTGCTGGCCAACGCGCGCTTCGGGACCGTCATCTCAGAGAGTGGCAGCGCCTATACCTGGAGCGATAATGCCCATGAACTGCGCCTCACTCCCTGGGAAAACGATCCGGTGAGCGATTCGAGCGGTGAAGCCTTATACCTCCGTGATGAAGAGACCGGCCATTTCTGGTCCCCCACGCCGCTGCCCTGCCGAGGAATGACGCCTTACACCAGCCGCCACGGATTCGGCTACAGCGTTTTCGAGCATACGGAGGACGGCGTCAGCTCAGAAGTATGGGTTTACGTGGCCCTGGACGCACCGATCAAGTTCACGGTGCTCAGAGTGCGCAATGACTCGGGCCGGCCGCGCCGCCTCTCCGCCACGGGGTACGTGGAATGGGTTATCGGCGATCTGCGGCCGAAATCGATGATGCACGTGATAACCGAAGTGGACCCGGTTACCCGAGCGCTCTTCGCGCGCAACCCGTATAATGCGGAGATCGCCAACCAGGTCGCCTTCTTTGAGGTCGATGCCGAGATTCGCACCGTGAGCGGCGACCGAACTGAATTCCTTGGGCGTAACGGCACACTTCGCAGTCCCGCCGCTATGGCCAGTGCCCGGCTTTCCGGCAAGACGGGAGCAGGTCTGGACCCGTGCGCTGCGATTCAGGTCCCGTTCGACCTGGCCGATGGGCAGGAGCGCGAGATCGTTTTTACGCTCGGCATGGGGCGGGACGTCGATGAGGCCAGAAACCTCGCGCGCAACTTTCGGTGGCCAACAGCGGCCCGTGAGGCCCTCGATGAGGTGTGGCAGTACTGGGACCATACTCTCGGCGCTGTGAATGTGGAAACACCCGACCAGTCCCTCAACATCCTCGCGAACGGCTGGCTTTTGTACCAGACCCTGGCGTGCCGCCTTTGGGCGCGAAGCGGATATTACCAGTCCGGGGGCGCCTTCGGCTTCCGCGATCAGTTGCAGGACGTGATGGCGCTCATCCATGCCGAGCCGCTCCTCGTGCGCGACCACCTGCTCCTTTGCGCGTCCCGTCAGTTCCAGGAAGGAGACGCACAGCATTGGTGGCATCCTCCACTGGGCCGCGGCGTGCGTACGCACTGCTCCGATGACTACCTTTGGCTGCCGTTGGCGACTTCCCGCTATGTTCTGAGCACGGGGGACACCGGCGTGCTCGATGAGCCCGTCCAATTCCTCCAGGGCCGCGCGGTGAACGCCGAAGAAGACTCGTATTTCGATCTGCCCGGCCGGTCTGAAGCCGGAGAGGCCAGTTTGTACGAGCACTGTGCGCGGGCCATCCTGAGGGGACTCCGGTTCGGTGAGCACGGGTTGCCGCTCATCGGCTCTGGAGACTGGAATGACGGCATGAACACCGTGGGACTCCTCGGCAAAGGTGAAAGCATATGGTTGGGATTTTTTCTTTATGAAGTACTCACGCAGTTCGCCAAGGTTGCCCGCACGCGCGGTGACGTCTCCTTTGCCGAGCGTTGCCAAAAAGAGGCGACCGAAGTGCGCCGCAATATCGAAGCGTATGGCTGGGACGGCGAGTGGTATCGCCGGGCTTACTTCGACGATGGCTCCTTGCTTGGGTCTGCGAGCAATCCCGAATGCCGGATCGATTCGATTTCGCAGAGTTGGTCTGTTCTATCGGGTGCGGGAGACGCAGGACGTTCACGCATGGCAATGGAATCAGTGGAGCGGCGCCTTGTTCGGCGGGAGCACGCGCTTATCCAGCTCCTGGACCCACCTTTTGACAAGTCGGAGCTAAATCCCGGTTACATAAAAGGCTACGTCCCAGGTGTCAGGGAAAATGGCGGTCAGTATACCCACGGGGCAATCTGGGCGGCAATGGCCTTCGCGGCCCTGGGAGACAGTGAACGCACATGGGAGCTGCTGTCGATGATCAACCCGGTGAACCATGCAACATCTCCCGAGAGCGCCGCCATCTACAAAGTAGAACCCTACGTCGTTGCAGCCGACGTCTATGCGCTCGCGCCGCACATCGGCCGTGGCGGATGGACGTGGTACACGGGGTCTGCCGGCTGGATGTATCGGCTTATCGTGGAATCACTGCTGGGGCTAAGGCTGGAGGTGGACAAGTTGCGTTTTGCTCCGTGCCTCCCCTCGGACTGGAAGGCATTCAAGATTCACTACCGCTACCGAGAGACCGTCTATCACATTGCCGTTCTGCAAATGCAGACCGGTGGTGGTGAAATGATAGTGACCGTTGATGGCGTCGAGCAACTCGATAAGGCCATCCCCCTCATCGACGACCATCGGGAGCACTCGGCAGAGGTGAGAATATTCGCCGCAAGCAGCATTTCGCACCCGCTTGTAGGATGAGCGCTCCAGAAGGTGAAAACCCGGT
>CAWGZP010000158.1:0-13597 GCA_963826655.1 uncultured delta proteobacterium | reverse complement strand
AGTCGAAAACCCCATTCGGGTCTTGAATATCGGGTTTCATCTGTTCAGGTACGACTTTCAAACTAACGGTGCCACTTATGCTTTCGCAAAGGCTCTTCGATCTTCATCGCAACCTTCTGGTGCGAAGGATGAGCGTCGTAATGCCGCAGTTTTTCAAGATTATCAAATCCCGATATCAGCACGAGATCGTAAGACCTCGCGGAGTGCGATACATCCGCGCCCAACTGGAATTCCTTTATCTCGGGGATAATGCCCGGAAGCAGGCCGAGGTCTCTTTCCACTTCGGCAATGACGGATTCGGACGCGCTCTCTTTGAATTTGAACATGACCACGTGTGTAAGCATACCTGCACTCCTTATGGCAGAATTCGCCCTTTTAATTCCATGCCGTTTCTTACCTTTAATCGCACTCGCATTCAACAGATTTTATTGCAGATAAATGATGAGAAGTTAACGTAATTATCGATGATGCTCCGGCCCCCGATTTTTACTCGGTAATTTCTGTTGTTTTTTCGATTGACAAAGTTCTTTTTCTCTTGACAAGAATTCATCAGGTCCACAAAATCAAAGCACATCATATCGCGTGCGTCGAGCGCAACTTCCACCAACAATTTTATCCATTCAAGTTAGTCCGAGGCTGTCCTATGAAAAGAGAAAAGCGGCCTTCCGGAACAAGGCATTGGGCGTAGTTTTCTTTCTGTTGGGCTTTGCCGGCGCTTTGGTCGTCGGCTGGGTCGTTTTTCCGAACCTGCTCTATTCTCAAAAGGCTCAACCGGTCGATTTCAGCCATGTCGCTCACCAGGGCGAGGACTGCGAATCCTGCCACAGCCTGCGGCCCGACGGCACCTACGGGGGCATCCCCAGGCTCGACAGGTGCAGGGAATGCCATGAATCCGCGCAGGGTAGCAGCGAGGCGGAGGTCAAGTTCATAAGCGACTATGTTGAGAAAAACCGTGAAGTCCCATGGAAAGTTTATGCCTGGCAGCCCGACAACGTCTACTTCTCCCATGCTCCCCACAAGGGACAGGGGCTGGAGTGCACGCGTTGTCACAGGGACGTGTCCAAGCAGGAGACTCCCCCTCCATTCAGGGAGAATCGGATCACGGGGTACAGCAAATCGACCATGAAGATGGTTGAGTGTGAAAAGTGCCATGCCGAGAAGGGGGCATCCAACGCTTGCGAAATCTGCCACAAGTAAAGAATCGATCTGTGATCTCGACAGGACATTTTGCTCCGAAACAATTAACGGTACCACTGGCTTTGACGAGAGGGTAAATGTAATGAATTCGGTCGGAGAGCTTTCTTACAATTCGCTGCGGAGCAATCGGCGGCACGTTGCTCTCGCCCCTGCCATGGCAGTTGGCCGGCGACACTGCAAGATGGTCCCAGAACTGGTCATGGCGCCCTTCCCCGAACGAGGCGAGGTCACAAAGGTAGCCAGCATATGCACCATGTGCCCGGGGGGCTGTCCAGGACAGGCGCGCCTGGTAAACGGAAACCGGGCCATCTTGATCGAGGGGAACCCGACGAATCCGCTAACCGGAGGCGGCATTTGCGCCCTGGGGGCATCGGGCCTGCAATTTCTTTACGCTCCCTACCGTATTCCTCAGCCCATGAAACAGGAGAAGGGCCGTGGGAATATCTCCGGCTTCCAACCGGTCTCATGGGACGAAGCGCTGGGCGAGCTTGGCAAAAAGCTGGGCCAGATGAAAACCGATGGCAAATCTCAGGAACTCGCCGCCATCATTTCGAACAGACAGAGCAGTATGGATGTGCTGTGGCGCCAGTTTTTCACGGCCTACGGTTCGCCCGGCCTTTTCAGGATGCCCTCGGCGACCGATGGACTCAAATTTGCCGCCGAACTCACAACGGGCATTGCCCAGCCTTTCGCTCGCGGTCGGGAACGCCGAATACGTATTGAGTTTTGGAGCAAATCTGTTTGAAGGCGCAGGAACACCGGCCCTGGTGCTTGCCGCCGTACCCCAGTGGACCGAGGCGCGGACAAGGCTCGTCCAGGTCGAGTCGCGATGCTCGCCGACGGCCTCCAGGGCGGATCGGTTCCTGGCCGTCAAGCCGGGGAAAGAAGCCCTTCTTGCCATGGGGATAGCTCACCTCATGGTAGCGGGCGGCACATATGATGCCGATTTCGTAAAAAATACGTTTCGGGCTTTGAAGACTGGACAGAGGAGAGCACTGGAAAGACGCACCAGGGGTTCAAGAGCCTGGTTAGTTCAGCGGAGTACTTGCCGAGGAGATCGCGCAAAGACCGGCCTCGAAGCGGATCAAATCCGGGAAGTAGCCAGGGAATTCGCCGACGGCCCAAGGCGCTGGCATTTTGGGCAATCGGCCAGCCTGACAGTGCGAATGGCGCGTATCATCAGCTCGTCTTCACGGCCCTCAATATTCTTAAAGGCAACCTGAAGCCCACGGGCTGCTCAGCCTGGCGCCTTCCGTTCCGCTTGCGCCCTGCCGTTGTTTTGAACGGACGGCAGGGCGCCAAGCGGAACGGAAGGCGCAGACTGAGCAGCCCGTTGGGCTTCAGGTTGCCTTTAAGAATATTGAGGGCCGTGAAGACGAGCTGATGATACGCGCCATTCGCACTGTCAGGCTGACCGATTGCCCAAATTGCCAGCGCCTTGGGCCGCTCGGCGAATTCCCTGGCTACTTCTCGGATTTGATCCGCTTCGAGGCCGGTCTTTGCGGCGACCTCCTCGGGCGAGTACTCGGCTGAACTAACCAGGCCCTTGAACCCCTGGTGCGTCTTTCCAGTGCTCTCCTCTGTCCAGTCTTCAAAGCCCGAAACGTTATTTTTTATGAAATCGGCATCATATGTGCCGCCCGCTACCATGAGGTGAGCTATTCCCATGGCGAGAAGGGCTTCTTTCCCCGGCCTGACGGCCAGGAACCGGTCCGCCCTGGAAGCCGTCAGCGAGCATCGCGACTCGACCTGAACGAGTTTTGTCCGCGCCTCGGTCCACTGGGGCACGGCGGCAAGCACCAGGGCCGGTGTACCAGCGCCTTCAAACAGGTTTGCTCCAAAACTCAATACGTATTCGGCATTCCCGAGCGCGAACGCGAAAGGCTGGGAAATGCCCGTTGTGAGTTCAGCCGCAAATTTGAGTCCATCGGTCGCCGAGGGCATCCTGAAAAGGCCGGGCGAACCGTAGGCCGTGAAAAACTGGCGCCACAGCACATCCATACTGCTCTGTCTGTTAGAAATGATGGCGGCGAGTTCCTGAGATTTGCCATCGGCTTTCATCTGGCCCAGCTTTTTGCCAAGCTCGCCAAGCGCTTCGTCCCATGAGACCGGTTGAAAGCCGGAGATATTCCCACGGCCCTTCTGCTGTTTCATGGGCTGAGGAATACGGTAGGGAGCGTAAAGAAATTGCAGGCCCGATGCCCCCAGGGCGCAAATGCCGCCCCCGGTTAGCGGATTCGTCGGGTTCCCCTCGATCAAAATGGCCCGGTTTCCGTTTACCAGGCGCGCCTGTATTGGACAGCCCCCCGGGCACATGGTGCATATGCTGGCTACCTTTGTGACCTCGCCTCGTTCGGGGGAAGGGCGCCATGACCAGTTCTGGGACCATCTTGCAGTGTCGCCGGCCAACTGCCATGGCAGGGGCGAGAGCAACGTGCCGCCGATTGCTCCAGCAGCGAATTGTAAGAAAGCTCTCCGACCAGAATTCATTACATTTACCCTCTCGTCAAAGCCAGTGGTACCGTTAATTGTTTCGGAGCAAAATGTCCTGTCGAGATCACAGATCGATTCTTTACTTGTGGCAGATTTCGCAAGCGTTGGATGCCCCCTTCTCGGCATGGCACTTTTCACACTCAACCATCTTCATGGTCGATTTGCTGTACCCCGTGATCCGATTCTCCCTGAAAGGAGGGGGAGTCTCCTGCTTGGACACGTCCCTGTGACAACGCGTGCACTCCAGCCCCTGTCCCTTGTGGGGAGCGTGGGAGAAGTAGACGTTGTCGGGCTGCCAGGCATAGACTTTCCATGGGACTTCACGGTTTTTCTCAACATAGTCGCTTATGAACTTGACCTCCGCCTCGCTGCTACCCTGCGCGGATTCATGGCATTCCCTGCACCTGTCGAGCCTGGGGATGCCCCCGTAGGTGCCATCGGGCCGCAGGCTGTGGCAGGATTCGCAGTCCTCGCCCTGGTGAGCGACATGGCTGAAATCGACCGGTTGAGCCTTTTGAGAATAGAGCAGGTTCGGAAAAACGACCCAGCCGACGACCAAAGCGCCGGCAAAGCCCAACAGAAAGAAAACTACGCCCAATGCCTTGTTCCCGGAAGAGCCACTTTTCTCTTGTTTCATAGGACAGCCTCGGACTAACTTGAATGGATAAAATTGTTGGTGGAAGTTGCGCTCGACGCACGCGATATGATGTGCTTTGATTTTGTGGACCTGATGAATTCTTGTCAAGAGAAAAAGAACTTTGTCAATCGAAAAAACAACAGAAATTACCGAGTAAAAATCAGGGGCCGGAGCATCATCGATAATTACGTTAACTTCTCATCATTTATCTGCAATAAAATCTGTTGAATGCGAGTGCGATTAAAGGTAAGAAACGGCATGGAATTAAAAGGACGAATTCTGCTATAAGGAGTGCAGGTATGCTTACACACGTGGTCATGTTCAAATTCAAAAAGAGCGCGTCCGAATCCGTCATTGCCGAAGTGGAAAGAGACCTCGACCTGCTTCCGGGCATTATCCCCGAGATAAAGGAATTCCAGTTGGGCGCGGATGTATCGCACTCCGCGAGATCTTACGATCTCGTGCTGATATCGGGATTTGATAATCTTGAAAAACTGCGGCATTACGATGCTCATCCTTCGCACCAGAAGGTTGCGATGAAGATCAAAGACCTTTGCGAAAGCGTAGTGACCGTTGATTTTGAAAGTCGTACCTGAACAGATGAAACCCGATATTCAAGACCCGATCGGGGTTTTCGACTCCGGGGTCGGCGGACTGACTGTTGTGCGCGCCTTGATGGAGAGGCTTCCATTTGAGAATATTATCTATTTTGGCGACACCGCCCGCGTTCCCTACGGTGTCAAATCGGTCGAGACTATCTGCCGGTTTGCGTGCGAAATTACAAGTTTTCTTCTGAAAAACAACGTAAAAATCCTGATCGTTGCCTGCAACACGATGGCGGCCGTGGCAATAGAACAGATATCGGGGCTGTCGTCGGTGCCGGTCCTCAATGTCATCGAAGCGGGGGCCTCGGCGGCGGTTTCCGCGACACGCAATAAATATATCGGGGTGATCGGCACCCCCGCGACGATCAACAGCAACGCGTATGCCAGGGCCATTCACCAACTCGATACCACCGTGAGGATATATTCGCAGGCGTGTGCTCTTTTTGTGCCTCTGGTCGAAGAAGGTTGGCTGGACCACCCGGTGACGCGCCTGACGGCAATTGAATACCTCAAGCCCGTAATCTGCCGTGAAATAGATACTCTGGTTTTGGGTTGCACTCATTATCCCCTGATAAAACCCCTGCTCCAGGAACTGGCGGGAAATGAAATTTCCCTTGTGGACTCGGCCGAGGCAATGGCCGAAGAGACCGCACGGACGCTGGCGCGCATGGACCTGCGCAACCCTGGGACAACGGGCGCCGAATACCGCTTCTGCGTATCGGACCTGCCGCTTCGGTTCCGGACTATCGGAGAACGTTTTCTGGGCCGTGCGCTCCCGGACGTTCGGGTGGTGAGGTGGTAGGGGGCTGCCCGGGGGCCTGATTCGGACTGTCCACGCCCGCACCCGGACGTGTCCCCGCGTCTTACACCCGTAGCGGTCTGCAGGCCGCTCTGCCTCGACCCACCATCAGGATGGTGGACTTTTCGCCTCAGCCATGGCAAAAGGAAGGCAACAGGTCGCGTGCCGGCCGCCCCGATCGTCCTAATTTCCAGGGTACGGAAGTACCCAGAATTCGAACAGGTGCAAAAAAATGCGCGGGTATCCCAAAAAGATTTTCATAAATGGCGAAGACTACTTTTTCGAAAAAATCCTCAAGGATGATTTCTTCTCGGTAAATGTTCTCTACAAAAACAGGGACGCTGTGCGCTACGTGCTGAAGCTTTCCGACTTTCGCTTTTTGCTGGGCAGCCTTCTGAGGCCGTTGGCCATGTTTTTTTCATGGCGCGAATACAAAATATATAAAATGCTGGATGGTATCGAAGGAGTTCCCCCTCTGGGCCCACGCTTTGGCAGAAGAGGCTATTTTCACAGATACGTCGAAGGCAGGACGTTGCACGATATCGAGCAGCACGGCGGGCTGCTTCCCGATGACTTTTTCGACAGGCTGAGAAACATCGTCTCCAAGCTCCACGTACGCCGCATCTTTTACCTGGATATGAACAAGCGGGGCAACATTATCCTCGGAGAGGACATGCGCCCCTATCTGATCGACTTCCAGATAAGCCTTTTCATCAAGAAGAGAAGGGGGCTTTTGGGGCTCTTGACAGACCGCGTGTTCGAAAGTCTTGTCCGTGAGGATATCTACCACCTCTACAAGCACAAGCGGTTTTTCCAGCCACGGCTCATGACGGATGAGGAGATTGTCCTTGCGACCCGCACTCCCTTTAACGAGGGGATCAACAGGTATATCGGAACGCCGTATCGCAAGGTGAAGAGGTTGATATACCCCCATGGGAGCAACGAGATTATATGGTTCAAATGGAAGAAAATGAAGGACCAGACCAAGCGGATGCCGTAGGCTGCGGCAGGAGTTTCGATCTTTTAGTTAAAACGGCCCCTGGCACGTTCTCTTCCCGCTCCTTCCAGAGATCATCGCGCTGCCTTCCCTGAAGACATTGCTTACGATGAACATCGGCCGGCCGCGGACCTGTTCGTGCATGCGGCCCAGGTATTGTCCGATAATCCCAAGCACGAAAAGTTGGACACTGCCCATCACCGTTACGACCATCATCGAACTTGCCCAACCTTGCGGGGTCTTGCCGACGTAGAGCCAGGAATAAAGTATATAGCCCAACAAAAATACGCTGGCCGCCCCGAAAAACAGCCCGGCATAGCTCGCCAACGCAAGAGGCCGCGTGGAAAAGGCCACTATGCCATCGAGCGCAAGCCGCATGAGACGCCAGAAAGGGTATTTCGTCTCGCCGGCAAAACGGCTGTCACGATCGTAGAGGATAGCCGTCTGCCGAAACCCGACCCAGCTTACCATGCCACGGATAAATCGGTGGCGTTCCGGCATTTGCAGAATCACCTCCAGGACGCGCCTCGAAATAAGGCGAAAATCACCCGTGTCCAACGGGATGGGGATATCCGACAGGGCGCTCAAAAAACGATAGAAAACCGCGCAGGCCATGCGCTTCGGTACCGTGTCGCCCGGCCGGCTCCTGCGCTGAGCGTAGACGACATCGGCCCCTTCATCCATCAGCGCGAGCATGCCTGGCAGCAGTTCGGGCGGATCCTGCAAGTCGGCATCCATAATGAGAATCCGTTCTCCCGCGCAGTAATAGAGCCCCGCCGACAGGGCAAGCTGATGACCGTGGTTGCGCGAAAGATCCACGGCCAGCACCGCGGGATCCTTCCGGCTGAATTCGATAATCTGTTGGAGCGTGTCATCGGTTGAGCCGTCGTTTACAAATACGACCTCGTAGGTCCTTTGAAGTGAATCGCCTGCCGCCTTGACGCGGCGATAGGTTTCCGCCACTACTGCCCCTTCGTTATAACAGGGCAATAGAAAACTCACGAAAGGGCGCTCGAAACCCTCGGTATCAGATGTCGCCATGAGTCGCCCTTTCTTTTGTCCCAGGCCCTTGCTCTATCCCGGGTCCTCCGGCAAACGGGCTGTCGGGACGCCGGAGCCAATAGATCAGCATTGCTGCAAAAACGGCTGTCATCACCGGGTGCCAAAAGAGCGCAAAGTAATTTCCGAACAAAGGGCGCACCAGGTTAGGCAGCAATCCCATAGACAAGCTGATCGATGCCGTCAGCCATCCGAACCGGCGGGTCGGTGGGGCGTCGAGCGCCGCCACGGCCCAGAGCCCTAAAGCCGGAGCGAGTATCACGTAGCTATTGGCTTCGTTCATCGGGTTAAATAACATCAGGTAGCAGGCGCTAAGCGTCAGCAGCCACAAGGCCCTGAAGGGCTCGCGGAGCCTCCGCGCCCCCGTCCACCACAACCCCAGTGTGGCACCTCCCGCCGCAACACGCACCAGTTTCGATATGCCTCCCGGCATTTCCCAGCCAAAAGTCCGAATAACACCGCCGATGTCTGCAAAACGGTTTTCGGTGATTACAGCGCATTTTTGAATGTTGGCAAGAAACGCGGCGTACTGGGCTATTACGTAATCGGCGGGTGCGAACAGGAAGGGAAACAAAGCGAGCGCTGCCAAAGCTGCCACAAGTCGCCAACGCAACGGCGAATAGACCACCAATGAGAGCAAAAGCAGCACGGCGCCCAGGGGTTTTATCGCGAGCGCAAGCACCATCAAAGCCGCAGCTGTCCACCACTGCCGGCGGGGAAGACAAGCCGCGGCGTGCAGAGTGAGTGCGGCAAACATCCCGTTGGCCTGGCCGTTTCGCATTGCGCCGAGACAAAGCGGCAAGGCTAAAAGCGAAGCGTAAACAAATGCCCGGGCGAATTCCGCTCCGAATTGCTCCCGCTGAAAGCGCCACACACCGGTTGCCAGGAGAACCGCCGTGCACAGACGCCACAGAATGTCGCCTACCGGCACGGGCAGGGAATGGAAAGGAGCAAATATCACGGCAAATGGAGGCAGGTAGTTCATGCCGCCCGGACCGTGATACAGATCTTTTCCTGCCCACCAGTTGGCGCTGGCCTGGTGGTATAGCGGCGTGACGTTGCGGTGCCATGGACCCACGATCACCAGGATAGTGATAACCAGAAAGGGCAGGAGCCAGACCAAAATCCCAAGTCCTGCCTGAACGCGTTTATCATCGAGCGGGGATGGCGTTTTTGCCTTATCCGCCACGGTTATTTCGGGCATGTTCTTCTCTTTAAACCTTATATGTTGCGAACCGCGGCACGGTTCGCCGGCTGCCGGACGGCAGCCCGGAAAGTCCATAGTTTGTTTACGGTAAAATTCCAGACAAAAACAAAGCCGGTAGCAACTATCTGGGCAAAAATGTACTTCAGGTGCAAATTGTTGAGGCAGAAACTCATCACGAATACATTGAGGAAAAGTCCCACTCCCATGGTCAGGCCAAACATCACGGCGGTTTTTTCGTGAGCGGCCGTCGCCTGGAATGTGAACTTGTAGTTTAGAAAATAGTTAAAACAGATACTGACCAGGTAACCGGCAACAGAAGCAACAACGGGGCTAAGGCCCGAAAGCTGTACGAGTAAAACGAGTATGCCGTACTGAATAAGGGTCGCCAGGGCGCCAACGCAGGTAAACTTCCATAACTGGCAAAAAGTAACGCAGACACTGGATTGGAGATTGGCGGAAAGTGTATTGATCTGATTAATCTCCATGTGGGCATTGTCACCATTTATTGTCCATATCTCAAAGTAACCGGGGTGAGCGAATTCCGGCTGCATGCTCAAAGAAGCTTTTCTATCACGCAACCCGACCCGATGGCAATGGATAAGGCCGCGCCTTTTTCCGTCGAGGAGGTCCGCCCTTTTCCCGGACGGAAGTAGTTGAAAATGAACCGAAGCGTAGTTAGAGGAGGCGGGGCGGCCTGCCGCACGGAACCGCCTGATGGCGCATTGGGAACGGTTTCTTCAAAGCCCCTTCTGGAGGTGTCAGATGAGTCATGTACGCAAAATCGGGAAGGTATGGAAGAGCAAGCCCACCATCGAGGGAGCCGGCGTGCACCTGAAGCGTGCCTTCGGCAATTATCAGGTACCCTTGTTCGATCCTTTCCTGCTTCTCGATGATTTTCACTCCGGCGATCCGAACGATTATCTGAACGGGTTCCCCTGGCATCCGCACCGGGGTATCGAGACGATCACCTACGTTTTAAACGGCCGGGTAGAGCATGGCGACAGCATGGGGAACAAAGGGGTCATTTCCTCGGGAGATATCCAGTGGATGACCGCCGGCAGCGGCATCATCCACCAGGAAATGCCTAAAGGAAGAGATGACGGCCTGATGTGGGGATTTCAACTCTGGGCAAATCTTCCGAAATCCCACAAGATGATGAATCCAAGGTACCGGGGCATCGTTGCCGGACAGGTCCCGAAAGTGGTTCTCGAAGATGGCGTCGAAGCGAAGCTCATTTGCGGGAGTGTGAACGGCGTGTCGGGTCCGGTCAAGGATGTCGTCATCGATCCGGAATATTTCGACATTACCGTGCCGGCCGGGACTACCTTCTCACACAGTGTCAAAGATGGACACACCGTTTTTGCCTACGTAATAGAAGGGGAAGGATATTTCGACCCGGACCGGAATGCCTATGCCCATGAAGTAGTTGGCCAAAATTACTTTGATTTCAACAGGCAATGCATCTGTGGCCCGGAGAGTCTCATATTGTATGAAGACGGCGACGAAGTGGCGATTACCGCTGAGAAAACTGCTTTACGTTTTCTGCTGGTTTCGGGAAAGCCGATCGGCGAACCCGTGGCCTGGTATGGGCCCATCGTTATGAACACACAGGAGGAGTTGCACATAGCTTTCGAGGAATATCGGCAGGGAACATTCATAAGGCCGGAGCAGGGAGCGGGGAGCACAAAGAAAACCCCTTAGTTCCATAACGTGAAGCCGCACCTGTAGGGTGGGCTAAGCGGCAGCGCAGCCCACCCTGTCTTTTTCGTTGGATAACTCAAAACTGAAAAGCCGTGGCCCTTTTATCAGCCAAAATGTACCCACTTGCTTATTATGGCAGGACTGTCCAGTTCCATGATCTTCGGCTCGATGCGCCGGAGTTCGTGAACGTTCCAATTGCCCTCTTTTTCGATGAGTGCCAGGGCATCCTCTACGGATTCGGCCAGAACGGCTATTTCGGCCTGTAGATAATTGTCCCGGTAGACGTGCGGTTCGTCGAACATCGACCAACTGGAAAGAAACTTGCTATGGCGCCACGTGAAGATTTTCATTGCGCTTGGCCCCTGAGAATCGGGTAGTGAAGAGTCGGAAGCGAGAAACCGGAAACAGGAAGGAAAAAATCCCCAAATCCCTAAATCCCTAAATTGAGATTTTAAAAATACGCGCGGCATTCTCTCCGCAAATAGCGTCAATGTCGGGCTTGGAGAGACCCGCCTGTCTGAATTCCGTGAAATAGCGCTGTGGCGGCAGCAGGGGATAATCACTGCCGAAAAGAATTTTCCCGTGTCCGGCCACCCGGATCGCGACTTTGTAAATGTCATTGCTGTAGACGAAGGGAGAAGCCGCCGTATCGTAGTAGATATCTGTCAAAAGGCGCGGCGCTTGCGCCTTTAAGAGTTCAAAAAACAACAGGCCGCCCCCCCAGTGAGCCAGGATAAGCTTTGCTCCGGCCGCGGCCTTTGCCATATTGTAGTAAAAATCAAGGCCGAACGGAGCTTTTCCCGGATACGCACGCCCGACCGGTTCGTTTGCATGGGCAAGGATAACGAGGTCTTTTTCACGGCACAGGGCGGCAATTTTCTTGAAATTATCGAGAACACGACCCATATTTGCATCGGCCGTGTATACTGCCAGTTCTCCGAAACCGCGAATACCGCAGAAGACGAGTTTTTCGGCTTCCTGTATGCACCTTGGCGAGAAAAGGTCAAGGCAGGCCATGGGCAGGAGGCGATCCGGAAATCGTGCCGCGGCTTCGACCACATAGTCATTGTGACGCGCAAGCAGCTCAGGCGTCCGCCAGGGGAACCCGAACACCACGGAACGGTCAATCTGATTTTCGTCCATTGACCGGATGAGCGCTTCAGCCGGCGCCATTTTAGAGCCGGGGGGACCGTATAGGATTTTGAATTCGGGTTCGTCGCTGAAAAACAGGTGGCGCCCTGCGATGATATCGGGCGGAAAAATGTGCGTGTGGACGTCTATGATCAAGGTTGTGAAGCGCTCCATTCGGCTCTAAATGAGGTTTATGCCGGGACGGAGATCTTTTTCCCGTTTTCATTTTGTACTCAATTTCGGCTTTATATGCAAGCCGGCAGGATTATCCCCGTGTACTAATCCCGGGGAACTCGGAGAAACGATAATGCTCGATAAAGTCGAAACCATTGCTCGAAAGGTCATTTTCGAGGCGGGAGAGTTGATCCAGGAGCACATCGGACGGGTGGCCGGTTCATGGGTCCAGAGCAAGGGCCCTTCGGATTACGTCACCGAGATCGACAAAAAATGCGAAGCGCTGATCGTTGAGGCGATCCGGACCCATTTCCCGGACCATCACATAATGGCCGAAGAAACGGCAAATAGCGAAGGCTTACAGCCGGGGTACACGTGGGTGGTCGACCCGGTGGACGGAACCACCAATTTCATT
Organism: uncultured delta proteobacterium; assembly: GCA_963826655.1. Taxonomy (GTDB): domain Bacteria; phylum Desulfobacterota; class Syntrophobacteria; order Syntrophobacterales; family Syntrophobacteraceae; genus SbD1. The sequence goes on along the minus strand of CAWGZP010000158.1, from coordinate 1,182 downwards.
CACGGCTTTCCCTTCGTTGCCGTTTCTATCGCGGTTTGCCTGGACAAGGAGCCGGTCTTGGGATTCGTGCTGGACCCTGTTCGAAAAGAGCTGTTCTCGGCAAGGAAAGGGAAGGGCGCCTGGCTGAATGGATCGAGACTTGCCACCCGCAAAAATGTCGATCTCGACCGAGCGTTGATCGCGACCGGGTTTCCCTTTAGGACCAAAGAATATATCGATGATTACCTGGCGGCTTTCAAATCGATCTTCCTGCGTGTAAGCGGAATCAGGCGGGCAGGGTCGGCGGCGCTGGACCTGGCGTACCTGGCTGCGGGGCGAGTGGACGGCTTTTGGGAAATCGGCCTCAAGGCCTGGGACATAGCCGCCGGTTCGCTCCTTATCACGGAGGCCGGCGGCTTTATCGGCGACTTTCGGGGCGAGGACAATCACCTCATCAATGGGAATGTTGTTGGAGGCGCGCCCCTGGTTTACCCGTTTCTACTGGAGCAGGTACAGAAGTGGTTGGTCCCGGCCATGGAGGCGAAACGCTGATCAGGCCGCCTGGTCCGGAGGGACAACGTTCATGGCCATCAATTTCTTGCTGTCTTCGAATATGATTTCCATCTTTCGCGATGAGATGAGTTTAGTCACTACGCCAATGCCGAAAGTCGGATGCATCAACAGGGACCCTTCTTTGTAGGTATCCGAGATCTTGTAGGCCGGAACACCCTCCCTGCCGGCATCCAGGAGCAACTGCCGCCAGTCGTCATCGGTTTTTGGCCTCGTGATCCCTTTGTAGAGGACCGATGGCAGCAAGTCGTCGTCGTCGCCTTCTTCGAGCAGCAACTCATCTTCTGCCGCGAAATCAAGCTCCTCGGTCTGTTCGAATTCGAGTCCGGACTCCTCTTCAAAGTCATCCATCATCTGGTCTTGGTCGTTATCTGTTTCTTTTTTCGGCATGATTCAGTTCCTCGTTCTTAGTTTATTTGGCAAAGTCCCGTCTATTGGAACCGCGCGCAATGGTCAAGCTCTTTTCCATGCCGTGCCGGCTGGCGGCAAAGGCTTTTTCCCCGCTGCGTTAATTATAATACGGAGGCACTCATCAGAACAGCTTTTCACGTCCCTTTGAGTCACCCCGAAACCACGGAAAAGTCCAAGATCGTAGGATGGGTGGAGCGGAGCGCAACCCATCAAATCTTTTCG
>CAWGZP010000157.1:0-9545 GCA_963826655.1 uncultured delta proteobacterium | reverse complement strand
GAGATCCGGCAATATTTTCTCTGATATGTTCGGTTTCGGGTTCGATGGCAAGAGATACCCGCTCAAGAATCTGGCAGATGGCCCCCAGTGAGATATCCAGGTTAAAAATGGCGCTCATGATCTCCGCGATGCCTCTTCTGGTTCCCCTGTGCACCGAGGCCAGGTAGGCCACTGCGGCGTGAACTCCGGGTCCGAAGTTGCTCTCGGCCACCTCCATGGGCAATGCGGCGCGAGTTATATGGCCGCAGGAACAGGCCAGTTCATAGCATCGGTATTCGGTCTTGATCGGGTGGATTTCGGGAAGATCAAACACTTGGTGTCTCAAGGGCCTGGACGGTTCCCCGGATTCATCGGGCGTCAAGGTCTTGCCGCATTTCTCACAGGCTTGGGGATAAGATATTTACGATATGGTCCATCTCGCCTTCGGGAAGAAGAGTCCGCTTTTTGCCTTTGTGCCCGATCTGCCCTCCTCGTTTTCGGCGGCCCGGCTTTTTGTCCTTTTTCTTCACTCCGGGGCCGTCCGATGAGGGAGGTTTGGAGGAATTGGTGGAATCGGTGGAAAGAGCGGCGACCTTCGCTTTGAGGGCTTTTATTTGCCTGATCGAGTTCCAGGAGCTTCCCGACAGTGGGGTCTTTCCCGGAATCATAGAGCCGCTCGGCTTCCGGCTTATCCATCGCAGAGCCTTTCCCGGAACTGCCGGATAAGCGGGTAGCCATAGACATCCTTAATGGAGCGGTTTGGTTTTCGGGTCTGATCGAGTTTTCCTCTGCCGGTGGTCTTTCCGAGGAGGATCCAGTTGGCGGCCTGGTAGCACGTCCCCTTGAACCGCTCACTATCGACAAAGGTTTCAACCCAGTGGACGGGATGAGAATAGAGCGTTTGCCAGTCTTTGGAAAGCCGTTTCAAGCATTGGGCCAAAATATGCGATGCAAGATGCGGGACCCGGACCCAGGGCATGATCAAGAATCGGGTGTTGTAGGCAAGCAAATGGCGATTCTTTTCTCTGAGCGCTGGAGTCCACCCGATGAAATGATCTCGCGGCCCCAGATGCCATGCGGCAGAGGAGAAGATAAGACATGCCACCGGCCGGTCCCCGGAAAAAGCCATGTACTTGATGTGCTCTCCTACGGGCTGGGTATATCCCAGGTAATGATGCTCCTCGATGAGGCTGTTGCACAGTTTCTCCAAGGGGCTTCTTCTCACTTGGCGAATCGAGATGGCAAAAAGCTCCCGCAAAGGTACGGCGATAGGGGATTGGTCCACCTCGATCCTTTCCGGCGGGCTTCGGTGCAGGAAAGGATTGAGAGGAGTCTTTTTCCTTGGGGGAAGACGGATGGCGCCCTTACGTTCCAGATCGAGCAGGAGTCCCCGACAGATCATATCCTTGGGTTGGCCGTTTGGCTGGGTCCAGTTCCATGCAAGGCACAGCCGCTTCGACAGGGCACAGCGCCCTTCCTCAGGGTGTTCGGCGATCACCTGCCGGACAAGACCAACGTCAGTGGATGAAAAGGTTCGGTTTCTAAAAGTGAATGCGTTTTCCATGCATGATGGAATAGCTCATTATGGTTTCGAACGCAAGCTAAAACAGATGATCGGAATTCAACCCCGGTGAACGATTACAAAAATACTGAGGTTCTCCCCAAGTGTAGAATAGTATGCTAGTTATAAATAGACACACATTGCGAAGCTTTGGGCCAACGACGAGATAAATCGCAAGCACTACCGGCAAAAACAAAAAAATAAATATTGGTGAAGCAAAAACCATTGATTACATCCAATTGGAGTGGCAAGGAAATGCTTCCTTATACGGTTTTGTCTCTTTTCCTGCGGTGTGAACATGTCGGTAATTTCCCGCGATGGCACGGTGCTGGCGCTGTTTCTAGCAAACTCGGCCCCAAAAAGCAAGTCTGCAGCCTCATGGATGCCCTTTAATCGCGGCGGGGCGCGTGCCATTCGAACAATATGCTATCGAAAGATCTCAGGGTAGCATGATCTCGAGTACATTCAGAGATGTCACAGTATTTTTTGGGCCCCTATTCCTGACTTCCTACGTATTTATCTTCATAAATCGAACAGTCAAGGCGGTTTCTTCGTCCTTATGAAATTGTATTTTGGTCATTGAGAACAGACAATTCTCATGGTTATGCCGTCTATTGGCTTTGGTGAAGCTGCACCACAAGTCGATCCGCATTGAATGTGCATCTGGCAAAGCAAAAAGAACTCAATACGGTTTAAAATTCCAGCTGATTGGGATATATCTTGCCGAGGCGATTGCCTGTTCTAAGCAGATGGAGGCGAACCGGAAATTCTTATTGGTATTATTAAGAAGAAGCTCCTTGAGTATGGAAATTCGATTGACCCGGCGACCACGTTGCCATCACGATCAGTTTTACCGCTGTTTCTACTTTATGAAAGGGAATTCAGGGACATGAACTCAGAACTCTTGTTGCGCAAGGATGTCATCGTCGTGCGACATGGTCATATTCTGGTGGATAAACAAAGACGATCTGCTGGGGTAACCGCTCAATTTATGGAAGACGCCGACACTTACCACGCAAGATACTTTGATCGGTTGGATTTCGAAAGTCTGATGAAGAGGATGCTGTCTCTGGCAGACATATGTCGAACAGCCCAATTGACGGTTCTTGACATAGGTTCTGGGGGTGGCAGTTCTGTGTTCGCAGCCGCAAAACTTCTTCCAAATGCGCATATCGTGGGCTCGGACATATCGCCACAATTGCTTGAAAAGATGGCGGAGTTGTCCGCCTCCAGCGACGAGCTTAGAAGCCGTGTTAGCGCTTACTGCTTCGACTTGCACGTACCGTTCTTTCGCGAGGACAGTTTCGATATTGTGATCGGTTGTGCGATATTGCATCATCTCCTTGATCCATGTGCAGCATTAAAAAACGTGTTCTTTTCACTTAAGGAGGGTGGTAAAGTCATCTTGTGTGAACCTCTGGAGGCTGGAAATCTTATTAATGCGATTATCTATGAGGCTGTGATTAGCCTTGAGCGACAATTTGACAAGTCATCAGGTGATGGGCGACTCTCAAAGTTGATGTTTGCAGTGCGTAGAGATATACAGGCCCGACTCGGCGTGCCCGATGCGAAGCCATACACCAAGGATCTTGATGATAAATGGGTGTTCGATCCTACTTACATTGCAGCACTGGCTACACAATTGGGATGTAAACACGTAGAAATCTTTCCCATTCAGCAGGACCTAACCACAATCTTTGAAACCAGCTTCAGGAGTCTTCTCGCGGAAAGTGGCAACTCAGATATCGTGCCATCCGGCAAGGTATTGGATATGCTTAGAGAATTCGACACTGGTATCTCCAGCGCACTGAAGTCACGACTTTGCCCAACGGGCATTATAGTATTCACAAAGTGAATATACGATGCGGGGGTACCGCCCCTGCATCCTGGACAGGCCCTCATGCCGCTCTTACAAAAGCGGCAGGCTGGCTGAATGCGCGGACAGATATCTCTGTGTCAGTCCGAGGAACTGATTGAAAATATTGAGGTACTCTTCTCTTATTTCAGGGTCCTGCAAATCCACATTGATCTTGCCGATCAATTCGTTGAGGCGACCTTGGTCGAAGATCTTCTCGCGCAGGACGCTTCCCAGGATATTGCGCCTCAGTATGCGGATTTTGGGTGTATTCCTGCCGTCGGTGGTCTCCCAGAGTTCGGCGTCGCATCCAGCCATCCCAAATAGTTGCGGGGATTCATACAAGGTCGAATTCTTTCGCGGGACCAATATCGGCAGACCTACAATTTCAAAATTGTCAATATTTTTGAGCAGGAAAAGCAGGCTTTCTGCAAATTCCCCCGGGCCTTCTCCCGGAAAGCCGACGATGATATTCCCATACTGTGCAATTCCCGCCAGGGCCGTATCCCGAATCACACGGTCGAGCAACCTGGGCGTAAACCCCTTGTTCATTGCCTTCAACACAGCGCTGGAGCCGCTTTCAACTCCCCAGCAGATCTCGACACATCCCGCCTTCTGGAGTTTCTGCAACGTCTCCGATGTCATTTCCTCGCGGATGTAGGCCATTCCTCCCCAGTTGAAGTCCAGGTGGTTCGAGATAATCAGGTCGCAAAAATGCTCAAGTACCTTCATATTCGCATTAATCAGAGAGTCGCTGAAATTGATGTGAGGCTTCTGTCCGGATGCGGCCAGATGAGGGAGAATGGCTGAGACCTGACGTAGCATGTATTCCGCGGAGTGGGTCCTGTAGGGCCTGAAGTTGTTTCCCTCCGAACAGAAGGCACAACGGTTAATGCATCCACGGCTTATGCAAAGGGTAAGGCGGTTGGGCATTGTGTAACGGGAAAGATCGAAGCCTTCCAGCTCTATAGCGGCCAAGTCGTCGAGCTTGCCGGGTTTGACTGGATCTCCATTGTCCCTTATGGAGCCGTTTTCCCGAGTCAGAAATCCGGGTTGATCCACAGGAATCTTACCTGTCCTTTGGACGGCTGCAGCAAGGGCTGGTAGCGCAAGGTCTCCTTCACCGGGGCACACTGCATCCACGTCCCTAATCATGTATCGGTCGAAGGCTTCCGACCGAAAGCAGTCCGCTCCTCCGAAAACGATAGGAACGCCAGCCATCTTCTCCCTGACGAGTCTGGCCATAAGCAGAGAAATATAGCGCGCGCCACTGTTTACCGAAAATCCCACCAATGCAGGACGGAAGCGTGCAATATTTTGAGCATAATCGGCAAATTTCTGCCCATATTTTTGGAAAAGATCATCGACGGTACGCTCGGTCTCCCACTTGACTGAGTTTTCATCCAGCCACATTCGCTTATCTTCTTCGTCCATCCAACGATAAGCGTCAATATTGAGATCGTACAGCGCCACCGCGTGCCCGTCTCGTTTCAATCCGGCGCCCAGGAGCAGGAGAGCGGGGTTGGGGGCCCAAACGGCCCATTCGGGACAAGCTATCAGTGCTATCTTCATAAAGATACCTCTGTCTAATCGGTATTATTTTCAAAGCTCGGTCCCCAAAGACCTGAGCAGCGCCTTGGTGAGATTAAAAAGACCATCGGTTGTATCGTTTTAGACAGGCCTCATGTAGCAGCGTTGAGTCCTGAGAAACCGATAAAAATACAATAGAGGTAAAGACATCTACTGTCACTTGCGCGCTTCCTCCAAAGTTTCGCAAACGATCTTGAATGCGCCGCGGGTAAACACCAACGCGCCGAATCGGACGGACTGGATTCGATATTCGCGCACAGCATCGTCGAGTTGGGTTCAAACCAAACGAGAGCCACCTCGTCGTCAGCCCAAGGCGTATCATGAAAAAAAGGCCAACGGCATCAAGTAGGGTCATGGAACATATCCGGAAGGACGATAGGCCTGCACTGCGCCTTCACGTCTTCAACTTCATGACGTCTTTTGCACCTTTTTCCTTGAACCAACCATAGTAACCCCCATTTTTCCCGACTGTGAAGGGATTCGGAAAGGCCTCCTGGAGGTCTTCGCGGTGACGATATAGGAGGCGAGCAGACTGAGGAATCTTTTCGCCGTTTTCAAAGAAATTGAAATGCCATTTCACTTTTCCCACCTCTCCCTGCCCATTCCTTTCGATCTGGCGCCCATACCATGCCCAAATTTCGCGGGGAATATGGTTTCCGCCGCTATATTTCTGTGTCATTACAGTACCCGCGCCGGAATCGTAGCCCGTAAAATGATAGAATTTAAGCGGGCTTCCATTGACAAGCAGCGCCCCATCGCGGGAGAAACTCAGATTACGCCTGGAGAGGTTCCAACTCGCCACGTTACAACCTGGATCGCGAAGGATACAGAGATTTTGAAAGAACGCCGGGGCCAGGTCGCACCACCTTTGGTCGGTAAACAATCCATTCGGAATATCGTCATAGCAGAATTCCAGCAGGCGCCGATTGAACCAATTGGCGAAGCTGTTGCCTTCGGTGCTGTTGTTGATTGCAAAGAATCCAAGGTTGAATACGCCATGTTTGAGAGAGCAAACCTCATTGTCCAGTACGGCTGACTTGACATCCTCGAACTCAAGCTGATGAGGCGTCAGAATGACGGGGTGCTGATCAAGGAGCCTGTCGATTTCATCCAGCCGGTTAAAGACAGCAATATCAGGGTCGATATACATCACCTTTTCCGCTCCTCGCTGAAGCAGCGAAAGCGCGACAGGGCCTTTGACAGCGGTGCAAATTTCGACAACCGTATGTTTGAAGATCCACTTGTAAATATTTTCGATGTCCAGCTCTTCGATCCAAAGGATTGTATCGAACGGCTCTCCTTCCGTCTCGAGTTTTATGTTGAAACTGTTCCGGTCCGATATGCACAGATGGAAATTCCATTCGGGATGATGGCATTTGAGAGTGGAGGCCAAGACACGCGCTTTGGGAAGATAGTTGAGCGAGATGCTGGTGAAAACATCCATTATTAGTCCCCTACCTCCTCCGAAGTTTCAAAAATGATCTTATAGCTGCCCGGACCAAATACCAGGGAGCCAAATCGAGCTTTTTGACTTTGAAATTTGCGAACTTCCTCGATGAGGTGGCCTGACTCAAACCATGCGGCCGCTTCCTCTTCACCGGCAAGGACCGAGCCGCAGCTCGTCTGCAGGACAGTGGCCTGGACGTTCCCGCTGTTGGGATGAGTGATCACATAGCAGCCCGCCGCCATTGCCTCATGCAATGTGAAGCAGAATGGCTCCGGCCACACCGACCATAAGAAAGCGACATCTATACGGTGCATTCTGAGAGCATCCGTCATTGCCTGCCGGTTTTTCGGGGACACGCTTACAGGAATATACGTAAGGAGAGGCGAGTGGTCCTCAATTGTCGAGAAATGAAAAAAGCGGTAACGAGAATCCGATCCAAATCTCTGAACAATTTGTTTCCATGTTGTCCAACCTTTATGGTGGTATGGCAAGCCAAGAAATCCGATCCTCAGAGGAGACTGAGGTTGGGCGTTCGTGGGGCGCCTCGTTTCCTCCCACTTAATGTGACAGTGCGGCATAACCCTAACTTCTGAAGAGCGAAAATCGGCCTTTTCTTTCCAGATTCGCTGCACGTAGTGAGAGGGTGCAACTACCGTCAAGTCGAGGTGATTGAATAAATCGTGGAAAGACTGAAGGTGTCTCGGCCGCTCATCGCCGTAAGTGCAAATCCGGCAAGAGCTGCTTCCTGCAGGGGGCGCATCGCAGTAAGCGATATCATTTCGCATCAGGGTATAACAAGGGCACAAGGCGAAAAAGTCATGCACCCAAAAAAGGGCTTTCCCATTGCCGGTTTCGTCGACTAGCCGGCGGACCCAGTTGATGTTGAAGCCTAAAAGCTGGTGCAAAATAATATTTGATAGAGTTTTCCTCGTTGTACCTTGCAACAATTGCTTGATGGACTCCAGCGCAAGATCGGCTTGACACTCTGCTACCAATCGGCCGTTACAGTTAATAGAAACGTAGAAAGTTTCTTCGGGCCTGGCCAGCATGGGGCGGGGATTTGTGGGGAAAAAATGTAGATAACCGATTTGGTTCTCGTTGCAAATGCGCTGCTCGTCACTCACGAAGATCTGGACCCCGCCTACCACTGTGGCATAATTGTCATGGCTGAGCGCCACCACAAATCTGGATTGGGGCATAGCCTCCATAAGCGTCCTCACCAGTCCCTCGGCCGTTAGAGACGCGACCGGTATCCTGGTAGGGTAGGAAGAGTATTTAGTCTCAAGGGATTTGAGAGTGAGTGAAACTGACGGAATCCCCGCTGAAGTGGCTGGATCGCGGCACTCGCAGGCTCCCCAGGCCATGAAATGCACGAGAGGGTTTATACCTGCCCTGGCCACGCCAGGGTTACTTTCGAGATAGTGGGAGGTGTCGAATAATGGATTGGGATCGCGACCTTCGGCAGCGCCCCGGGTCAGGTAGTGCACGAGAGGGTTCACCCCCGCCCTGGCTACATCCGGGTTGCTTTCAAGATAGAAGGAAGTGTCGAATAGCGGACTGGGATTGCGGCCCTCGGCAGCTCCCCATGTCAGATAGTGCACAAGGGGGTCCAGCCCGGCACTGGCCACATCCGGATTGCTTTCAAGATAGAAGGAAGAGTCAAATAAACCACTCTGCGCGATTTGTTCAAAGGCCCTCTTTTCCTTGATCCTTTTTCCCAGTTGGAAAGTAAGAAACCAATATACATACTGTGAATATTGAACGATTACTTTCCTGGGGTGCCTCTTGATGCGTGAAAGGCCGTCGGCAATTCTCCTCCACCTGGTTCTGTGCATTCTATCCATCTCCGCTCTGCATGTTTCAAGCTCGAAGGCCTGCCGTTTACCAACGACCTCGGCAGCGTTCAGGTCACTGTGCAGGGCATCAATCTCCGCTGCCTTGGCATTTACTGCACTGTCGGCATCGGCCAACTGCCTGCGAAGAGCATCAATTTCCACCGACTTGACATTCACTGCATTGTCGGCATCGGCCAACTGCCTGCGAAAAGTATCAATCTCCACCGACTTGGCATTTACTGCATTGTCGGCATCGGCCAACTGCCTGCGAAGAACATCAATCTCCACCGACTTGGCATTCACTGCATTGTCGGCATCGGCCAACTCCCTGCGCAAAACCTCTACTGTGGCCAATGCGTGAAATCTTCCCGATGGAACAGCGCGAATTATGAATTGATAAACGCGCGCGTCTGGATTTGAATTGAGTAAGGCAATTGTATCAGGGGGGAATTCTGCCAGGTTGGTCATGAACTCAGTGTCGGATGGGTCTTTCGTAACTGTATCGACAATTATACCGGAATATCCTGCTTCTTGAAGCAATTCCAGAGCGGAACTACGATCAAAGAATCGCAGGTGAGTAAAATCCAGTAAACCAGTATCTCTGTAATGAAACCTGCCTTTCAGGAGTTCGCAGGTCATTGAGATATGGGTTATATTGGGAAGGGAAACAAGAAGTTCGCCATCTTTGGTAAGAAACGGGTCTAACTTTTTTAGAAGCTCCACTGGATTGGTTAAGTGCTCCAAGATGTCCCCGAGTACGATGAAGTCGAATTGTTGATTTCCCAATCCGGGAAGTGCCCAAAGAACATCTCCCACTAGAACTTTTTCGTAATAAGCCCTGGCAGTTTCGGCAGCTTCGGAATCGATCTCGATTCCAATGCAGCGGCAGTTCTTTTCTTGCAGAGCTTGCCCAAGAAATCCCGTTGAGCAACCAATGTCAAGAACAGAAGAGCCTTGAGTTATCAAACGAAACAGTCTTGATCCGGAATTAGTACCATCTCGTAAGATCTGATATTCGTAGCGAGCTGAACGCCTGTCCATAAACGCAATGCCTCCTTAAGGTAGACATTTGGAGGGTTTGTATAAGCCTAGGACACACAATATCCAACGTTTCCAGTTTCTTCAGCCAGCTATCTCCGTGTACCATACCACTCACTGTCCACGCAGAAGACTTGATATACATATTTATCAGCTTTTACAGCGTATCCTCCAACCGCAATATTCACTTAAAAAGTGAACATTTTAACTTCAGGATATCTCTTAGCCTCTGCATTCGAA
>CAWGZP010000156.1:0-7622 GCA_963826655.1 uncultured delta proteobacterium | reverse complement strand
CGAGCTTTACGGATGGACAATCGATCAGGCGAATCGGTGCATCAGCCGCAGTATATGCTCGGTGTGCGGCACGGTGAAGCGCCAGTTGCTGAACAGGCTTACGGCCCTCGAGGGATACCGGACGCTCGCGACAGGGCATAACCTGGACGACGAGGCGGGCCGCCTGCTGGGAAATTTCCTGCGGCACCGCACCTATTATATGGAAAAACAGTATCCCTATCTCACCTCCACGCATCCTCTTTTTCCAACGAAGCTAAAACCGCTCTACCGGCTGGAGTCGCAGGAACTACGGGCGTACTGCCACTTCGCTTCCATTCACCCCCTGAGCGCTTCGTGCCCTCTTTCTCGCGGGGCGACCAGCCATATTGTGAAAGAGGCGCTGCCAGTTCATGGAAGAAAAAATGCCGGGTACGAAGAGGGATTTTTATTTTACGTGGCTCAAGAACCGGCAGCCTCCGGCTCCCTTCGACGGCGAAGGAGTCTTGCGCTGCCGAGAATGCGGAGAGCCCTCGTTTATGGAGACATGCAGCGTGTGCGCGGTCCGGGCTATATTGAGTTCAGGCGGGCAGGGGAGTGAGGCCGGGGAAGCCGGAAATGAATAAAGTCCCGCTATCGATCGCCATCATTACAAAAAATGAGGAAGAGGACCTGCCGGGCTGCCTGCAGAGCGTTGCCTTCGCAGCCGAAGTCGTAATTGTCGATTGCGGGAGCACGGACCGTACGGAAGATATCGCCGCGGAGTTTGGCGCCAGGTGGTTCGTCGAACCCTGGAAGGGCTATGGTCCGCAGAAGAAAAGCGCTCTTGAAAAATGTAATAACGATTGGGTCCTGATATTGGATGCCGACGAGCGTGTTCCCGAGAAAACCGCGCTGAAGATTGCCGAACTCCTTTCGGGCAAGAACCTTGCCGAGGGTTATTCCTTCAGGTGGAAAAATTTTTTCCACGGAAAGTGGATCAAAGCCGCTGACTGGTGGCCTGACGAACACGTCAGGCTGATCAGGAAGGCCAAATGTAAATTCGATGGGCTGACGCATGAAAAGCTGGTAGTCGATGGTGCGACAGGCAGGCTGTCCTGTTGCATCGAGCATTTCAGCTACAGGTCCTATTCGGAACTCTTCAGGAAACTTGACGGCTACTCAACGGAACTCGCCGCGCAAATGCATTTAAAGGGGAAGAAGGCAGGACCGGCCGATGCCCTTTTTCGCGGGTCCTGGATGTTTTTCAGGAATTTCATCCTCAGGTTTGGATTTACGGCCGGTTTCGATGGATTTGTAATTTCACTTTCGAAGGGGATCGGCACTTTCCTCAAATACGCCAAACTGTACGAGCTGAGAAAATTCTCTCCCGATAAGCCGATTGGGGAAAACCGCATTCACGCAGGTGATTGAAAAAGCTTTCCGATGCTTCTTATTCTCGCATACCACCGAGCCGTTCACGGCACTTACAATAATTCCGTAATGGCGCTCAGGACTCATTTCGCATACCTCAAGCGCAATTTCCATGTCGTTCTTCCCGGGGAGCCTCTCCGTCCGCATCAACTCAATATCTGCCTCGCTTTCGACGATGCGTTCGTGGATTTCTACTCCCACGTCTATCCGCTCCTCGATGCGTTCTCGCTCAGAGCCGTTCTGGCGGTCTCGACCGCGTTCATACTGGAGAGCACCGGCCGTTCCATGGGGGAGCGTCTGGCTACCCCCGAAGAGCATGCGACAAAATGGGACCGTTTCTGGAAGAAGGCGCCTTTTTGCACCTGGGAGGAACTGGAGCGCATGGTTTCCAGCGGGCTGATTCAGATCGCTTCGCATTCGCATCTGCACCGGGACATGACGAGCCCGGAAGTTGACGTTGCCTTCGAAGCGTCGGAATCGAAGAGGCTGCTGGAGAGGCGGCTCAAATGTCAAGTTTCGACCTTTGTCTATCCTTTCGGCAAGGTGAACGCGGCTGCTCACCTGGCTGTGAGGCAGAACTATGCTCATGAGATGCGAATAGGATCGGCGCTCAATCGGAACTGGTTGTCGTGGAAACAGCCTTTATGCCGGGTCCCGGCCGACAATGTCCCGGATATCTCGCAAATTTTAAGACCTGAGCGGCTTATGCTCTACAGGCTCAAATGGATGGCAAACGGGCTGAGGGCCGCAGTGGGCAAATGGGACAAAATCTAGCCCGGTTTCCCTCGGGATTTCAGGAACTTCAGAAAGAGTTTTTCTCCTGTTCCCAGGAGCCTTTACTTACCTTTCCACCTTGTTTACCAACGAGGCCATATTGAACTTTTATCCCCATGAATTTTGGGGTATAAGAAATCAGTTGAGTTTGAATTCACCATTTCCCCGGTCCTGATCTCGTGTCCATCCGGAACACCGGATGGGACATCAGCGTTTCCGGCTTCGGGAAGACCTTCCCGGACGGAAACCAATCCAGTCTCGATCATCTCTTTTCCCAGTTCCTGTCGACAAGGCCCTGAACCTAAACGCGTGTTCGATCCAGGAGGGCTAAAAAGATGGGTTCCCAAGCTTCTGAAACCGACGGAGAAAAACAGCGGCGCCCGGCAGGTACGAAGGCCGGTTTACCGGATTTGGAATTCTTGCGGGGCTGCTTCGGCTGCTTTCCGGATCCGGTCATGTTTTCGGACATGGAGTCCAACATCCTGTTTCTGAATGACTCCGCCCAGACGCTGACAGGCTGGAAATCATCCGGGGGAAGCAATCTCCTCTGCTCCGAAATATTTCACATCGCCCGGGATGAGCGCTCATCGCTCGTCGAGGAATGTCTCAATCTGGGCGCCTTGGACGGACTCCAGGTAAATGTCAGGAGTTGCTCCGGTGACTGGCGGCCTTTTTGCTTGTCCGCGCAGCTCGTAAACGACAGTCGTGGCGACCCGGCGGGATGCGTTCTCGTGTTGCGAAAGGCCTCTTCGGGAGCTGCGGGTGTGAAAGAGGTGGAGCAGAACCACGTATTTGCAAGCGTGATCGACAATTTTCCCATGCCATTTTTCACCGTGGATACGAACATGACGATCACTTATATGAACGAGCATCTCGAGAAACTGACGGGATTTCACAGAAGTGAGGTACTCAACCGCATGACCTGCGCCGAGATGCTTCGAACCCCCTACTGCCATACGGATGATTGCCTGTTGAGGCGGGCAATGGAACGAAGGATGCAGGCTGCCGGAGCGCGGCGAATGATCTACGATCGTGAGGGCAGGGAAGTGCCTGTGGCGGTTCACTGTTCCATGATAACGGATTCGGAAAACAGGGTGATCGGCGGATTCAAGGCGATGAGGGATATAAGTCCACTCGTCGAAGCCGAACAAAAAATCAGGATGCTCGTGGAAATCACCCAGGAGGGCGTCCTGATGGTCGATGAAAATGAACGGGTAATATATGCCAACTCCAAGATGGCGGAAATACTCGATCAAAGTAAAGATGACCTGGTAGGTAAGGAGGCCGGAGCGCTTCTGCCGCCCCAGGTCTGGAGCATGGCGCGCAACCTGGCCCGGAAGATAGACCGGGAACGTTTCAGCGAGGTACGTTTCTGCAGTACGATCGATCCCGCCCCAGCCTCCCGCAGGGAGGGATTCGTATTTGAAACCTGCATAGTCGTAGCCAGGTTTGGCGAGGGCTTTTTAACGTTTCTGTATTTCCATGACCTTACAAAGCATATCGAAATCGAACGGGAGCTGTTCAAAACCAACAGCTTTCTCAGCAACATCATAAAGAGTTCAGCCGACGGGATCGTTGTCGCCGATATGAAGGGCAACATACTCATCTACAATGATGCGGCTGAACGGATCCTGGGGTACAGCGCCGATGAAGTAATAGGCGTGCCGGGAGCTTTGAGAAAGATTGCCGGGTCTGAACGCCCAAAAGAGAATATGCGCCTTATGCGCAGCGGCCAATATGGCCCGCCCGGCACGCTTACCTCGACGCGGGTAAGCATGGTCAGGAAAGACGGCGAGGAGGTGCCTGTAAGCTTCTCCGCGGCAATCATAAGGAAGAACGGCAGCGAGCTGGGGACAGTGGGTATATTTGCCGACCTCAGGGCAAATATTCGGATGCGAAGAGAGCTGGAAGAGGCGCGAATGCAGTTGATGCAGGCTGACAAGATCGCTTCGGTCGGAAGGCTTGCCGCGGGTATTGCCCACGAAATAAATAACCCTCTTTCCGGCATCCTGATATTTGCCGAGATGCTCCATAAAGCTGTGTCCCCCGACAACCCGCAATGGGGTGAGGACCTCCAGGAAATCATCAATCAGTCCATGCGCTGCAAGGAAATCGTCGCGCGCCTGCTCGACTTCAGCCGGCAGTCCGTTAATCAGAGATTTATCTACGATATGAATACCATCGTTAAACGTTCCGTGGAGCTGTTGGCTCACCAGGGGCTTTTCCACAATATCGAATTCGTGATCGACCTCCAGGCCGATATCCCCCAGATGACCGGCGATCCGGGGCAACTTCAGCAGGTATTCATCAATTTCATAATCAATGCCGGAACGGCCATGAACGGTCGAGGCAAAATGATTATCACCAGCAGGTTCGATCCAATTTGCCAAGAGGTGACATTGCAGTTCGCCGATACCGGTCCGGGAATTCCGGCAGAGATAATCGGCAAGATATTCGAGCCTTTTTTTACCACTAAGGGGCCGGGAGAGGGTACGGGGCTTGGGCTCTCTGTGACCTACGGGATAATTCAGCAGCACGGCGGCCAGATTTCAGCGGAAAACTCTCCTTCGGGCGGCGCCGTATTCACCGTCACGCTGCCGCTGGAATGTCCCGAGAAGACGATCGAATTTTAAGGCCGGAAGACCTGAGACGGAAGTTGCCCTCATCCGATATTTTCGGATGGGCCGGAGACAACAGGGGTGACTGTATGCGAACCGTTCTGGTTGTCGACGATGAGAGAGTGATAAGAGAAGGATGCCGCCGCCTGCTGGAGCCTGAAGGCTATAAAATTCTGACGGCTGAAAACGGCAGGGAGGCCCTGGATTTGCTGACGGTTGAAGCCCCGGACCTGATCCTTTGTGATTTGGTGATGCCGATAATGGGGGCCTTCGAGGTATTGGAAGAACTCAGGGTCAATTACCCCGACCTGCCCCTTATCATCATTACGGGACAGGGCACAGTGGCGAATGCCGTCGAGGCCATGCAGAAAGGCGCCTTCGATTTCGTTACCAAACCTTTCAGGGCCGACCATTTGATCCTGATTGTAAAAAGAGCGCTGGAAAGACGTGCCCTGGAATGCCGCGCGCGAGAGCTTCAGGAGGAGCAGGCCAGAAATCTCTATGACCTGTCGGTAGAAAAAAGCCGGGTCAGAACGATTATCGACTGCATGGCGGATGGGGTCCTGGTTACGAATCGAGATCTTGAGATCGTGCTTCACAATCCTGCCCTGGCCGGGCTTTTCGAGTTGCCGGCGCCTTTGGCCGGGCCCTCGGCGCTGCGCGACTGCATAATTGACGAGGGCCTGGATAAAGCTCTCAGGGGTATCCTGGAGGCAGACTGCGAAGGGACTGCTCAGACTTGCAGAGAGTTTTGCAGAGGGGACAAGTATATCCATGCGGTGTGCGCTCCCATTCCAGGAGTGGACGACCAGGTTGCCGGTACGGTGACCGTTTTTCAGGACGTCACGATTTTCAAACAGCTCGACGAAATGAAATCCAATTTCGTGCAGTTGGTTTCCCATGAACTGCGTGCACCCCTGGCATCGATCAAACAACTTCTGTCGGTCGTCCTGGATGGGCTGGCCGGCGAAGTGGCCGCTCAACAAAAGGACCTTTTGAGCCGTTCTCAACTACAGATTCAGAGTCTGCTCGATCTCATAAACGATTTACTCGATGTGGCCAAAATCGAGAGCAGCCACAAATTTCGACAGCAGGAGCCCATTAAGCCGGGAGAAGTCCTCGAGCACATCGGCGCCCTGATGAAATCCGCGGCGGAGAAACAGAATATCGTGTTGAGGCTGGAAATTCCCGCGGGACTCCCTCTCATCCTGGGCGATTCTCAGAGCATGGAGGAACTTTTTTCCAACCTGCTCAGCAATGCAATAAATTACTCTCCCGACGGGGGGGAAATAGTTGTATCCGCGGGTTTGAAGGGCGACTTTCTGGAGGTGTCCGTGAGCGACACCGGAATAGGCATTGCGCCGGAGGAGATTCCGAAAATTTTCGACAAGTTCTACCGGGTCAAGGACCAGAGGACCAGGAACATTAGAGGCACCGGTCTTGGGCTTGCAATCGTGAAGGCAATCGTCGACTCCCACGGCGGGTCGGTGGAAGTCGACAGCAAACCGGGTCAGGGAACCACTTTCAGGGTGCTATTGCCCGCACTCGGATAGTTTCGACCGGTCTAGTGCTCCCACAACGTCAAATTTTAACCAAGCCAGCTTAGGAGGTCCCGAAATGGGGAAAAGCTATGTTTTGATCGTAGATGACGATCCGGATATTGTCGATACCGTCGCCATAATGCTTGAGAGCAAAGGCTATGAAGTGGGTAAGGCCTACGATGGAATCGAGGGTGAGGAATCTATCGGGAAAAGGCGGCCGGATCTTGTGATTCTTGACGTCATGATGCCACGCAAAAACGGGTATGCCCTTTGTTCGGAACTGAAAAAGAATGAAGAAACAAAAGATATCCCCGTAATCCTGCTCACGGCCGTGAGCGACTGCGTGCGTTCCACTTCGTATTCTCACGCGGAGGGCAAGGCCATGGAGGCCGACGATTATATTCCCAAGCCTGTCGATGCCCGGGTGCTGATCGAGAGCGTGGAGAGGTTGTCGGTTTAGAGGCAGCAGGGACTGGAAAACCCCTCTTAAGAGGCCTACCATAACTATATGAAGTGACAACACCGGATATTAATGAAACACGAGGACCGACGTGGAGCTGTCCCCTTGTAGACAGGGGTGGCGAGCCGGATCGTGGGGGAGTAATAAAATGCCAACGCATCATCCACCGAAGGAACAATTTGCCTGCGCAGCCTGCGGCGCGGAGTTTGCCAGGGAAGAGGCCGTTCCGGAATGCAAGGTGTGCCACCGCGCATACTGTGAAGAATGTCTTGACGAACAGGGGGTATGTGTCTCCTGTAAGGAGAAGTAGAGGCAATCCGTTGAGTTCAACGGGGGCCTCCATCCTTTCTTGTGGCCTCGGTGACAAATTCGGAAATCGATCGAGGAAGTGATCGAAACCAGCTTTCATGCCGGGGGAGGGGCTTTGGGGAGAGTCCCTCCTGCCGGCGGCAGGGTCTCGAAAAGATGCGATTATTCGGGGCACGCGGCCCCGTTGTCGATCCACTCTTTGATGTTTTTCACGAATTCTTCGTGGGACATCGGCACAGGGGTCCGGCCCTCTCCGGGGTTCCAACCCCAGAGAACAATCGGAGTGGTTTCAACGTGCTCCAGCATTTCATCCGGACTTCTCATTCCGTTCTGAGCCGGGTCTTTGAGGTGTAGACATATCTCGTGCGGTGTGCTCCCTTCGAACACCATCCGCATATCTTCAGGCGGAAGCTGCCAACCGGGTGCGCCCGGCGGCATGTGGGCCTCCGGCAAATTCATCTCCTGGTGACACGTGCTGCACCAAAGCCCGTTTTTGCCGAGACCTTCCGGTCCGCGCACCACATGCATGGC
>CAWGZP010000155.1:0-31398 GCA_963826655.1 uncultured delta proteobacterium | reverse complement strand
ATGTATTGCTGAACCTGTGGCTTGGATTGCGCTGCCCCTCGGGATCGCGGGTCTTCTGGCCTCGCTGGGGCTGCGTGCTGGCGGATCTGGCCGCCCAGTACGCCTGCGATGGTGAATCTGCCGCTGGTCGGGCGTCCGCGCTCGCCGTTCTTCGGCACGTTCACCCTGGAGGCAGCGCATTGCTTTTTGGAGGTGCAATTCATGGCGCTGGCCAGCCGGCCGGGATGGGCAGCGCGCGCGCAGGCGGCTGGCAGATGGCCATGGCTCTGGCGCACTCTGGCCTGTGGCTGGCGAGGCACAGCGTCGGCCGAGCGCTGCCGCGAGCGCGTCGACTTCTGGCTGTCGCTTGCCGTTCTTCCTGTACTGCTAGGTGGCCTTGTGACTCTGGGCGACTTCCAGCAACACGCCTTCGGCGTCGTTGCGCACGAAGCCGTCGAGTTCAAATTCGCGCGCGAGCCCATGCACGAAGGGCCGAAAGCCCACGCCCTGCACCTCGCCGGCACTCGCATGCGAAGGCGCGGCGATGCGGTCGTGTCTTCGGGCGCCCGCTCGTTCATCTGTCCTGCTTCGCGGTCACGAGATTGGACGCCGCGCGGGCGTGGCGCGCCGCGCGGCCCTCCACCCAGGCGTAGAACGCCGGCATCCCTTCCCCGCTCTTGGCCGAAACGATCAGCGTTTGCAAATCCGGATTTATCTTGAGCGCATTGGCGAGGCAAAGGCCGACGTTGAAATCGAGATGCGGCAGGAGATCGGCTTTGTTCAGCAACAACAGATCGGAGGCCGCGAACATTTCCGGATATTTGAGCGGCTTGTCCTCGCCCTCCGTCACGGAGAGAACGACGACCTTATGCGCTTCGCCGAGATCGAACGCCGCGGGACACACGAGATTGCCGACATTTTCGATAAACAGCAGTCCGTTTTGTTCGAGCTTCAACTGATCGAGTCCATGCCCGACCATATGCGCGTCGAGATGACAGCCCTTGCCGGTGTTGATCTGGATCGCCGGCGCGCCGGCGGCGCGAATGCGCTCCGCGTCGTTCGATGTTTGAACAATACGTACTGGTCGAAGTAAGGTGACAACACCGCAGCAGACTACGGGCGATTCGAACTGGGTATGGAGACGCGGATAGGGCTTCCCGGTTTGCTCCTGTAGTGAGCATGTTGGAATCAGGCCGACGCAAAGGAGTCGATGCCATGTCAGAACCTGCAAAGGAAACAGCAACCTATGACGATCTCTACAGTGTCCCGAAAACATGATCGGGGAAATCATCAATGGCGAGTTGATCGTTACTCCGAGACAATCACCGAGGCATGCACAGGCGATATCCGCGTTGGGAGGTGAAATAGTACCTCCATTCCATTCAGGGCGGGGAGGCGGTCCCGGAGGCTGGATCATTCTCGACGAGGTTGAAATCAAACTGGGGGAACAAATCAGCGTTCCGGATTCTCGCAGGCTGGAGGAAAGAAAGGTTTCCGAAAAGGCTGGAACACAACTGGATTGAAGTCACCCCTGACTGGGTGTGCGAGATTCTTTCCCCGGGCACAGCCCTGCGTGACCGCACCGTGAAGAAGACTATCTACGAGGAACATCGGGTAGGGTGGCTTTGGTTAGTCGATCCTCTCCACATGACTTTGGAGGTATTTCGACTTGAATCCAATCATTGGGTTCCTGCGGGCGTCTTCGGCGGCGAGGAAAAAGCGCGATTGGAACCGTTTCAAGAAATAGAAATCAATCTTGGCGATCTTTGGCTGGCAGATTGACAACTCAGCCAGGAGCAAAATCGCAACAGTGAATAAGCATCCGGCACAGTGAAACACGATTGGACAGTTGCTGGATGCCGTCTTTAGCAAATGTGGGTTCAAAAGTGAATTGAAGACCATCGTGAAACCTGCCGGTACCTTCTTTGGTGCCTCCGCCTATTTTTCCAGCGTTTCGCCTTAAAGCCCTGCAAAGTTTTCGCCATGAGACTTGAATTTCTGTAAACAGCTTCTGCAGCAGAGTATAAGCTTTGCTCAAACCATCGAGTCCGAACGGACAAAAAAAGCTAACCGGAGGGGCTAGGACCGGTTAGCTTTTGAGGAGGAAAGAGTTGGTTTCTCTTGACCCTATGAGTAGAGCAACATGCGTGCCAAAACACGATAAGCGCAGTTTCAGACGCTAATTCGAAGACTTAACTTCCGGGGCGTCTTGCGCTGATCCGGCCCTAATCGAGCCATCTTCCGGCAAATCACGCCACAATCGCGCCATTGATCTCGTTCGAGGTTGCGTGGACCTCTAAATCCAGAGACGCGCGTACGCGCTTGGCCGCGCCACGTGAAATTATCCTGGCCCCACATGATTGCACACGAAGGAGCGAACAAGGATTCTACTTCTTCGGATACCCCACGGACTGGGCCAGGATGATCTTTTGCTCCGGACCCAGCTTTAATTCTTTTGCCAGCGCGTCTCTGTCGACATTGGCCCGCACGACTGTCCCCAGGCCCTCCGAGGCGCAGAACAGATAGACATTTTCAGCTATGACCCCGGCGTCGGCGCCTTCGAGAAGCTCCCTGTCAGGTCCCGTTACGTTAGTTTTAGAATAGTCCGCTACATAGACAAGGTTGACCGGGGCATCTTTCACAAATGACTGCATTCCGGTCAGAGACCTGATGTCCTTCGTTAGGACCGGGTCCAGGGCTAGGTTTTTCGCGTCGTAAATGTAGACCCCGTCAGCAGTTGCCACGTAAATAGCCATCTCCTGCCAGTTCTTTGCCGAAGGGGCGGTCCGCCTGCCGTCCGGACGGTTTATCCCAAAGGCCGCCCAGAGAAGGTTCGAAAGAGTTTGCGGTGGGAGTTTGTCCCCGGTGAACGTACGCACGGTCATCCTGTCATTCAAGGCGGCCATGAGGGGCTTCCCGCCATCTTTCTGAGGAGCGGGAAGCTGGATGGGAGAAGGAGCCTGAGCATAGCTCAGAAGAGAACAGTTGATCATGAAGATCAGAAAGATACCTGCCGATAACGTCAACCTGGTTTTCATTTGAATCTCCGTTAGCTGGTCAACTCGAAATCAATGCTGTCGAATTAAATCACCGGCTGCCTAAGTCAACAGCATCGGCTCTAAATGCACCCTTTAACCAACATAATAAGATAAAACGGCAAAATTGCAATTTTTCAGAGCGGCCAACACTCTTTTCGTCCCGGCAATGCCGACGGCATCACGACCATACTCCCAAACCAATCGCATCGGCATTAAATTTGCTCGGCGACCTCTGCCCAACATTGCAAGGGATAATTATCATGTTCGATGAACACGCGGCCGCTTATCGAAGCCCACACAAGCCCGCCCACCAACGCTGAGGGAGATGATATCGTGTTGCATATAAATCCATCTTAAAAGAGGAGTTAAGCCATGTTGATGAAAACCGCGATATTTTTGATAGCAATCGCATTCACACTGGCCTCCACATGCACCCTGGAATCGGAGACCATCCCTGGCATCAGTTCTGACGTGGCCCTGCAAAAATTGCTGGACGGGAATCGAAGTTACGTCGCGAACCAGATGACCATCAACCAGTCCAGCGGCCCCGCAACGCGGCAGGCCCTCGCCGCCGATCAGAGGCCCTACGCGGTTATCCTATCCTGTTCGGATTCCAGGGTCCCTCCCGAAATCATCTTTGACAAGGGGCTTGGTGAAATCTTTGTGGTCAGGGACGCGGGCAACATTCCGAACCCCATCGTTATGGGAAGCATCGAATATGCCTTGGAGAACCTCGGTTCCTCTCTCGTAATGGTCCTTGGCCACAGCAGGTGCGGAGCGGTAAAGGCTGCTGTCGAAGCCACAGAAAACGAGCACGGAAACCTTGGAGCGATAATCAAAACCATTGCGCCCGCTGTTCGGTTGGCCCGAAAAGAGTCAAAAGGGGCCAATAAATCCGAACTGCTCGAAGCCGCCATAGATTTCAATATCAAACTGACGGCCCAATCCCTGGTAAAACAGTCGCCGATCATACGCTCGCTTGTCGATTCAGGGAAAATAAAGATCGTAAGAGCGAAATACGATCTCGATGACGGAACCGTCAAGCTATTGAAAGACTAGGTCTTTTTCGAAATCTCATCGGGATTTTTCCTGTTGGCCAGCCCGACCGAAAAGTCCAGGATCTCCGAGCTTTCACGGTAGGCATTCACACAGAAATCTCCAAGATGGCGGGCGCTTTGCTCGAAATCGTTTATAAACTCCTGGAGATTTCCCGCCCGATAGAATTGTTCATAGGCCTCCAGCCCTTCTTTCAACGTGGAAAAAATGGCTTCGGAGTTTGGGTTCATCTGTGTGATGGCCGCGTAGAGTTCCGGATTTTGAGCGAAAATCCTCCCGACGAGGTTCATTTCGATCCGGTAACTCGGGCTCGTGTAGTCCATACTTTCGTTTATGTCTATATCTAGTTTTCTCAGGGTCCTGCCGACGATCATCGTAGTGAGGTGAAAAAGCACCTGGATAATGCTCATCATCCTGTCGTGTTCATCCGGACGGCATTCTTTGATCCTAATGCCTCTCGCGGTGAAAAGCCCGCGAAGCCACTGCCACTGCTCCCGGCCGATACGAACCGGGCAGGCCGCAACGGTCTGACCTGAAAAACTCGATACACGGCCCCCGAACATCGGGTGAAGACCGACCACGCACGCGGGAGACTTAAGCATCTCCCTGACGGTGGCCTCTTTCAGGCTGGTCAGATCCATCAGGAGTTGACCCCGCCGGGTATACGGAACGAGCTTCCCGATTATCTCGACGCTCTTGTGCAGCGGCACGGCAAAAACGACTATATCGGATTCGCCCGCGACCTGTTCGGGTGTAAGCGGCGTTTCCACGTCTGCAACTTTGACCTGAAATCCATGGGAGCTGAAAAACTTTGAAAAAAGCTTCCCCATCTCGCCCAACCCGCCGATTACACCCACTATGGACCGCTCGCTCCACCGGGTACTCATGGCGGATGGACAAATTGAGTCGCGCTTTTCAGAATTAAGCTCTTTTTCGGTGGGAAGGTCCTTTTCAGTTTGGCAATCTTCCATGCCCTGTTCCTTTATCCGGAAGTTGGATTTCAAATAAACCGGCCGATCGCTTTTGCAATTCTCCCGCACTCCTCGACCATGGTGAGAAAGGGCTCGGGTCGAAGAGATTGCGGGCCGTCGCTCATCGCTTCTTCCGGACGCACGTGTACTTCGACCATCAGCCCGTCGGCACCCGCGGCAACGGCCGCCCTCGAAACGGCTGCCACAAGATCGGCCCTCCCCACGGCATGGCTTGGGTCAACGATCACCGGAAGGTGTGTAAGCCGCTTTAGAAGCGGCACGGCGCTGATGTCGAGAGTGTTCCGGGTTTCGGTTTCAAATGTGCGGATTCCCCTTTCGCACAGGATCACCTTTTCGTTCCCCTGCGCCATGATATATTCGGCCGACATGAGAAATTCTTTGATGGTGGCACACAGGCCCCGTTTTAAAATGACCGGTTTATCGATATTGCCTACTTCTGTAAGCAACCTGAAATTCTGCATGTTCCGGGTGCCGATCTGGATGATGTCCGCATACCTGCAAACCAGCACGGTATCACGTGGGTCCATCAGTTCGGTGACAATCTTCATACCGGTTTTGTCGCGCACGCCGGCCAGGAATTTCAATCCCTTTTCGCCCCAACCCTGGAAGGCATAAGGCGAAGTGCGCGGCTTAAAAGCGCCGCCCCGCAAAAAATGAACCCCCGCCGGTTCAATCGCTTCTGCGATTTCCTCCAGGACTTCCCGGCTCTCGACCGCGCAGGGCCCGGCAATGATCTGGATCCGAGGACCCCCGAATTCGAAACCGTTTACCGAAACGACAGAGTTTTCAGGCTTGAACTCCCGGCTGGCCAGTTTGTACGGTTTAAGGATGGGAAGAGTCTTTTCGACCCCGGGAAAGGACTCCACCGGGATTTCAGCCAGGACCCTTTCATCTCCGATCGCCCCGACGATGGTCCTATGCTCGCCCTTGGAAATATGCGCTTTAAGGCCTGCATCTTCGAGACGCCTGACAATCCTGAGCAGGTCTTCTTCCTGGTGGTCCGGTCCCATTACGATGATCATGACTATGTCCCCTCCTGTCTCTTTTCAAAGGTTTTTACATCCCAAAGTTTTTCCAATCTCACGGTTTTTTCCAGCCTCTTAGCCCGCCAGTTTTGCCTTACCTGGCGCACGACAAAAAAAAGCCGTGAACACCCCGGGTGCTCACGGCTTCAAAACAAGCTAAATTGCAATTGTCAGGATCCGGTCATACCCGAAGCGTCTCCCTAATGGGATAAGAATAGTAATAATAGTAAAATCCGCTGAGCATGGCTTCTCCTGTCAATTTCGCACTAGACTCCAATGCAGGGGGTTTGTCAAGAGAATTTCGATCTCAAGAGACCGCAGATGAAAACGCTTTTCATTCCCTTACGGTTCAATTTGAGCGCCTGTTCCCGCCACCCCGGCAAGAACCACGCCCCGCGCCTGATCCGAGGAATAAAGTTCCAGGGGCGGAAAAAGGAAACTTTGACGTCAAAGAAGGTTTATACGCCAAGGGATTCTGACGTCAAAGGACCTGACGGAAACCCTCTACACGTATTCCAATTTTTTCATGAACTCGGACTCATAACCGAATTGCATAGCACTACAGCCCAAGACCCTTTCGCCGTTCTTCATCTTTGCACGAACGCAGACATCCTCGACCTTTTCCTTGACTCCGGCTGAATCGCCGGAAAAGTACAGAATTAGGTCCGGTATGCCGTCACCGTTTATGTCCCTCAGACTGCGGGCACGAACTTCCGGGTCGGACAAATTGTCGACAGGCCCGGTTTTTCCGGGTCCGACTCTCACTGAGAAAGGATCTACAAGCCCGGGGTCAAAGTCGAAGCCATCCCTTTCCTTCGTTGCGCTCAGGATTGCAACCGAAATTCTTCTATCTTCCAGGTTGTTATCACTCACCGAACCGACAAGTATGTTGACCCTGTTGCGGTGCAGGAGATTCACCCAGGGATAGAGGCTAAACCACAGGAAAGCCGCTCCCACGAAGAGGCCGACAATGGGAAGAAAACTCACCCCGAGTGCAAGGAAAAGCAAGCCGACTGCGCCCAGCAGAATGCTTCTAATTAAAACCAACCCCTGTTCATCTCTTATTTTTTTCATGCTTGCCTCCAGATTCTAGAAACACGCGTGCACACCTAATTTGAATACACTAATAATTTAAGAAAGGCGAAAGGACCTTGTCAATTGTGTCAAGGAGGGGCTTTGTTTCATAATCGGGAGACCGAGTGCACGCGAAGGCGCGAAAACAGAAAAGATAGACGGATGTCAGGGAAAGGGCATGACAAAGCCTGCCGGACCTACCTACGGAAGCATCCGGGGTTGTGCGGATTTGGAACACAAGACGTCGGATTCTCAGCGGCCATTAATCTTTCGCGGCTTCGCGTGAAAAAATTTCCAGTTCCCCATGATTATCTTTTGTTGAGATCAGGCGTTGCGAATTTAGACAGATTCCGAGGAAAGGCGCCCCAAATGGCTCGGCCAATATGGAAGGGAAATATTTCTTTTGGGCTGGTGAACATACCCATCTCACTTCATTCGGCTGTAAAGAAAAACGAAATGCATTTTGAGCTTGCTCGACAGGCGCACCGGATCACAGGTCCGCTACGAGCGCGTAAACGAGCAAACGGGACAGCAGGTTCCATGGGACCAGATAGTCAAAGGCTATAAGTATAACGGGGAGGATTATGTCGTCCTGGACGAAGAGGACTTCAAGAAAGCGGCGGTCGAGGCGACGCAGACGATAGAGATTTTGGACTTCGTGCCCCTGGACCGCATCGAATTCAGATATTTCGAAAAACCCTATTATGTGCTCCCCGAAAAAAAGGCCGAGAAAGGCTACGTACTTTTACGGGAAGTACTTAAGCGCACCGGAAAGGTGGCCATAGCCAAGGTCGTGATACGGTCCCGTCAGTACCTCACCGCCCTGGTTCCCCAAGGCGAAGCGCTGGTTTTAAATATCCTGCGCTACAATGACGAGCTGCGCGACACCTCTGAATTCAAATTCCCATCAGAAGACATCGAGCCGTACAAAGTTACCGAAAAGGAAATGGAAATTGCCAGGATGCTGGTCGAGAGTATGGCAAGTCGATGGGAGCCGGGGAGGTATCATGACGATTACCGCGAAGCCCTTATGGCGTGGATAGAGAAAAAAGCGCAGGCGGGAGGCATTACGCCGTCTTCCGAGGGCGAAGTCGAAGGAAAGGAACCGGCTGGAAAGGTCGTGGACATGATGGAGCTTTTGAAGAAAAGCGTTCAGCGGGTTGCAGACCGGCGCGGAAATGAGGAGGCTCCAAAAAAGGTGGAGGACGCCGCGTAATCGAGATCGGTTAATCGAGTTTTCGAAGAAAATTATGCAGTACGTCCTCGGCCCGATAGCCCTTGAGGCGAGCGATATTGACGATCAGGACAAGAAGGCGGCCAAGCGCATCCGTGGATTCGAACCGGTCGTCTTCGATTCCGTCCGCAAACTCGATGCTTTGCCTTGCGAATTCGCGCGCCTGTTTTCGAAGATCGTTCAGATCCCCAATGTCCCCAAAATCCCCATCCTGCCTGTGCGAGAGGCGTGAAAGGACCCTGTACCCACGAATAAGGGCCGGGAGCGATTCAGGAACCGGTTCCGGGGCCTTGCCGCTTGTGCGCTTCTCGTCGGCTTTTATCTTCTCCCAGTTATCTTTGACCTCTTCGGCCGAACTGACGCTTGTTTCTCCAAATACGTGCGGATGCCTGCGAACCATTTTCTCAATTACTTGCCCGCAGACATCTTCCAGGCTGAAATCTCCGCGCTGCTCGTATAGGTAAACGAGGAAAAGCGCCATAAACAGCACGTCGCCAAGTTCGTCGGCCACCTCCCCCACTTCCCCCGCCCTGATCGCCGCGGCCGCTTCGTGAGATTCTTCGACCAGGTATGTCTGGACGGTTTCCGGCGTCTGCTTCCGGTCCCATGGACAGCCCGTTTCGCTGCGGAGACGCTCGATTATTCGCAGTATTTCCTCGATTGAATTCGAACGATCACTCTTTGTTTGCCGTACCTTTTCCATTTGGCGTCGCGCTTCTTTCGAGAATAGAGTCCAACACGCCGTTTGGGCGTCCGGTCACGAGCTTTTTGACATCCTGCCGTTTTTTTGAAAGCTCTTCCTGCATACCACGGGGCGTAATCTTAAAGAGGAATTCGGAGGCCTCTCCGATTCCTGGCGCAAGCTTCGATTGGGCAATGAGCGCCGGCTT
The DNA here is from genome assembly GCA_963826655.1 of uncultured delta proteobacterium. Taxonomy (GTDB): domain Bacteria; phylum Desulfobacterota; class Syntrophobacteria; order Syntrophobacterales; family Syntrophobacteraceae; genus SbD1. Next base: position 22,110 of record CAWGZP010000155.1, on the reverse strand, counting down.
ACCGTCAATAAACAAAGTCAGTATGGAGAATGTCACAATTGCAAAAAGCAGCGCTTTGGCCAAGCCGATCATCGCGCCCCAGAGCCGGTCCAGAAACCCGAGACCCACGCCCCGTACGACCCGGGCGATCCAGGAACCCAGGACCCCAACAACGAACCACGTGATGAGAAATAACAGGCCGAAGCTGAGAGGCCCGGCTGCGCCGGCGCCAATCGAAGGAAACAGCCCGGTCAGGCTAACGCTTACCTGCTTATATTGGTGAGAGGCCACAAGGAAACCCGCAAGAATCCCCGCGACCCCGAATATCTGGGAAATGGCGCCGCGCATAAGGCCCCTGAGTACGCAGAAAGCCCCGATGCAGATCAGGACCCAGTCAAGTGTGTTCATAGAAGTGCAATTTTTAGTTGTTAATTGTCAGTTTTGAGTAACCAAAGTGCAGTTTTGAGTTTTTAGTTATTAGTTTTGAGTAACTAAGAAACTCAAACCTCCTTCGCTTCCGGCTTTGTTTTGTGCTTTTTTATCCGCGCTAATCTGCGGATTGCTTTTCCATCCGGCTTCCCGCCTACTGCTCCATTTTTACCTATTGTCAGCGTTACAATTTGGTGATAATTATCTCGGTTCTTTTTAAAATTGCGAATCGTATCCTTTGCCCGAGGTAAGATAGCATTGACTCAAGCAATCCACAACCGAAGAAACGAACCTGAAAGGGCCACTACCCCGGTTACCTTTGACGATAACACGCTGCTTCAAGTGCTTGCGGGAGAGCAGAACGCTCACCTCAAGATAATCGAAAAACAGCTTGGCGTGCAAGTCCACCAGCGAGGCAATCAGCTCACCGTCTCAGGCGCCAAGGCCGATGTGGAAATTGTCGAACGCCTTCTTAATGAACTGGCGGACCTGGTGCGGGGTGGCTACCCGATATTTGAAAGCGATATCCTGTTTGCGATTCAGATACTCAGTGATAATATCAACCGCCGTCTCAGGGATATTTTTCTCGACCAGGTGTTCATAGCTTCCAACAAAAGGACCATAAGCCCTAAGAGCATTAAGCAAAAAGAGTACATAGAGGCTATGCGCAGCTACGACGTGGTCTTCGGCGTAGGACCGGCCGGGACCGGCAAAACCTACCTGGCGATGGCGATGGGCGTGGCGGCGATGTCAAAGGAGAGTGTCAGGCGCATAGTGCTCGTCCGCCCGGCGGTTGAAGCCGGCGAAAAGCTGGGTTTTTTGCCGGGGGACCTGGCCGAGAAGGTGAATCCCTACCTGCGGCCGCTCTATGATGCTCTTCACGATATGATGGATTTCGAGCGCGCGAATAATTTGATCCAAAGAGGGGCAATCGAAGTGGCGCCGCTTGCCTTCATGCGGGGCCGCACGTTAAACGATTCTTTCGTAATCCTGGATGAAGCTCAGAACACGACCTCCGAGCAGATGAAAATGTTTCTGACCCGGCTGGGTCTGGGTTCCAAGGCGGTCATAACCGGCGATGTAACCCAGATAGATCTGCCGGATAATAAACCCTCGGGGCTCGTGGAAGCAATCGACCTGCTCACGGGAGTCAACGGAATCGAAATAGTCTATTTCACAAAACGCGACGTGGTCAGGCACAAGCTCGTACAGGACATCATCAACGCCTACGAGAAATTTGATGAAAGAAAAAGCCAGGCCACCAGGAACGCGGAGAGAAGCTAAACATGGAAAGGGACAAGCGGGAGCCTGAAAAGGGCTGGGGCACGACAAGGCTTAAGTCCCTGGCCAAGCTGATTCCTTTCGATCTGAAAAATATTTATTGCCACAAGTCATTACTGCTTGCGGCCGTAAGTATTGCTCTAGCCACCCTGGTAAGTCCCTCGTTTATAGTCGAGAACCCCAACTACCGAATGGGCGACATTGCGGACCGGAACGTAAAGGCAAAACATAACTTCCTGATAGAAGATGAAGAAGCCACTTCAAAGAAGCGCGAAGAGGCGATTCGGCAGTCGCCCATCGTTTACGATTTTGACGACAGGATTACCAGCAATCTTATAGATAAGCTCGAGGGGTCGTTCAAGACTATGCGCGAGGCTCAGGTTGGCGCCGAGTCCGAGCCCGTCCCACTCGGCGCAACCGCGCGGCAACCCGTCGAAGCCACGGCGAACGAGCGCCCCGCCAAGTCTATACCGGAGTTGGAGAAAACCCAACCCGCTCCCGCCAACGATTCGGAACGGCTTCTCGGTAAGAAAAAGGATTTCGAGGATTTCCTCGGTTGCACCCTTACCGGCGATATTTTCAAGTGCCTGGTCGAACAGCAGTTTAGCCTGGAAGTCCAGGATAAGATTGAAAATCTCATAAAGATCACAATGGGTCGCGGTATTGTTTCGAGCAAGGCTTGGGAGGCCGGCGAGCAGAGCAAAAACCTCCTGGTCCGCAAGCTGGCGACCGGTGAAGAAATTGTGGTCCCGCCGCCCTTCCCCTACGCGGACCTCGACGAAGCCCGCAGAATGATCGTTATGCAGGCGCTGCAAGCGGGCCGGGACGTAAGGGAGCTGATGCTGATATCGAGCGTGGTATCCTCCCTTCTCAAACCAAACCTTACGTTCAACCTGGAATCCACGGAAAAAAAGCGGGAGGAAGCCTATGCCTCGGTTAAACCCGTTTTTATCAAAATCGCTCGAAATGAAATGCTGGTGCGGGAGGGCCAAAGCATAGGCCGCGAGGAACTGCTGAAGCTCAGCTATCACCTCAAGAGCCTGTCGGATAAATCCTGGCTCTTTATCTTTCTGGCGATTTGCATATTCAGCGCCGTATGCATCGGCGTTGTCGTCCATGTTACGAAATACAGCCTTCCCGGAATGCGGATGGACATGAACGACAGCCTGTTTCTGGGCATCCTTCTCATTTTTCTGCTGTTGCTGTCCAAGGCCGGCATCTGGATTGGAGACAGCATAGGCGACGCTTCGGGGATAATTTCGACAAAAACCTTCATCTACGCTGTTCCCCTGAGCGCGGGCGCGATGATCACCTGCATCTTTTTCGGCGTTACGGCCGCAGTCATTTTCTCGCTTATAGTCACGCTCTTTTCCGGCCTGATTTTCGGCAAAGAGTTTGCAATGTTTTTCTATTTCATGATAGGCGCCTTCATGGCCGCTCACGGCGTTTCGGAGTGCAGGACCCGCATGGTCCCGATTAAAGCTGGACTGCTCGTGGGCTCTACAAACGTCGTTCTTATAGTGCTAAACGCCTTTCTCCAGGATCAGTGGGTTTTCCTGAGGGTCTTAACGGACGCATTTTTCGGTCTGTCCGGAGGTATTTTCGCTGGAATCCTCGCAACCGGTCTTACTCCCCTTGCCGAAATGTTTTTCGGCTATACGACCGACATAAAGATGCTCGAACTTGCCACGATGGATCAGCCCCTGCTCAGGGAACTAATGGTTGAGGCGCCCGGGACTTACCATCACAGCGTTATAGTGGGCAATATGGTGGAGGCGGCGGCCAAATCGATAGGGGCAAATTCCCTGCTGGCCAAAGTGGCGGCCTACTACCACGACATCGGTAAGATAAAAAAACCTCTCTACTTTATCGAGAACCAGTTCGAGTGTGAAAACCGGCATGAGAAGCTGGCCCCGTCGATGAGCAGCCTCATCCTCATATCCCACGTAAAGGACGGGATAGAGCTTGCAAGGGCACACCATCTCGGCAAAGAGATCATAAATATCATCAGCCAGCACCACGGCAAAAGTTTCATCTCCTTTTTTTACACCAAGGCCCTGGAGGCACGCGAAAAAAGCCAGAATGCGAAGGCCTCCCCTCTTCCTCCGATAAACGCTGACGACTACCGGTATCCGGGTCCAAAACCCCAGACCAAGGAAGCCGGACTGGTGATGCTTGCAGATGTTGTCGAAGCGGCCTGCCGCTCCCTTACGGAACCCACTCCGGCCAGGATTCAGGGGTTGGTGAACAAACTGATAAACAACCAGTTCAGTGACGGCCAGCTTGACGACTGCGAGCTTACACTCAAGGACCTAAACCAGATAGCAAGGCACTTCAACCAGATCCTGGCGACGATACATCACAAGCGGATTGAATACCCGGCGCAAAACGGAAAGGCAAAGACGGATGCCACTGATCCAGGTCGTGAACCAAAGCAGGATAAAGATAAGGCCGGCGGCAATAAAGAACACGGCAAAACGGACCTTAAACGCCTTGGGATACACTGAATCGGAACTGAGCATCCTGATAGTTGACGACACAGAAATGACCGGGATCAACCGGCAGTACCGGCAGATCGATCATACCACCGACGTGCTGTCCTTTCCGATGCAGGAGGGCGAATTCGGCGGGATCGCCCCCGAAATGCTCGGAGATATTGTCATTTCGGCCGAGACGGCCGAAATGATGAGCCGGGAGAGAGGGACGGCGCTCGAAGCCGTACTGGATCTGCTGCTGGTCCACGGTATCCTGCACCTGGTCGGCCTTGACCATGAGGCGGGACCGGTCGAAGAGAAGAACATGAAACTGAAGACCCTCGAACTCCTGACGATGCTTGGCCACGGCGGGGTGGAATTCGAGTGGTTCTTAGGTGAGGACGAATGATCCGAATAAAGAGCTCACCACAGAGGCACAGAGGACACGGAGAAAGGCTTTTTGAGAAAGAACAGTCGGGCAAGGGAACATAACTAAAGGCCAGGCGCCTGTTTGTTCCCGGTTTTTCTGTATATGATTTTCTTTTCTCTGTGCTCTCTGTGCCTCTGTGGTGGATCGCTGTATGTTTTGGGTTTTTTCTGCATGCAGGTTCTTTTTTCTTCGTATTCTTTGTGCCTCTGTGGTGAATATTGTGAGCTTTCGAGGAGGAGCATAATTGGCGAGACTCGCAATCAATATCGACCATGTTGCGACACTCAGACAGGCACGCCTTGCCGACGAGCCTGATCCGGTTGCCGCCGGAATTCTTGCCGAGCTTGCGGGTGCGCACGGAATAGTGGTGCACCTCAGGGAGGACCGCCGTCACATCCAGGACAGGGACGTGGCGGTCCTGCGCAAGACGATCAAAACTAAAATGAACCTGGAAATGGCGGCCACAAAAGAGCTGGTCGAAATTGCCCAGAAGATAAAACCAGACGTAGTGACGCTGGTCCCTGAGAAGCGCCAGGAATTGACGACCGAAGGGGGCCTTGACGCGGTCCTTTTCGAAGCCCACCTGGCGGGCGTGGTGAAGGCGCTTCACGGCAGCGGCGTCGCGGTCAGCCTCTTTATAGAGCCCGATGCCAAACACATCAAGGCCGCGCAAAGGCTTGAAGCCGATTATATAGAACTCCATACCGGGGCTTTTGCGGAAGCCAAGTCTTTTGCGAGCCGCCAGGAGCAGTATGAGCGCCTTGTTACCTCGGCCCGGCTGGCAAAGAAACTGACGATAGGAGTCCGTGCCGGACACGGGGTCGATTACCAGAACATTCTCTGGCTAAGAAACATTACGGAAATAGAGGAATACAGCATCGGCCATTCGGTAATCGCCCGGGCCGTCCTGGTGGGCATGGACAGGGCCGTTCGCGAAATGCTTCAATTGGTGGGCTGACCAGGATGGCAATTTACGGGCTTGGAATAGACCTGGTGCGGGTGGATCGGCTCGAAAAGCTTCTTGAGCGTTGGGGAGAGAGGTTTGAGACGCGTGTTTTCACCGAATCGGAAAGACAATACTGCTCCGCGAGGAAAAACCGTGCCGCTTGCCTGGCATTGCGGTTTTCCGCAAAAGAGGCTTTCGTAAAGGCCCTCGGCCTGGGGATGAGAAAACCGGTGCTCTGGCTGGATATGGAAGTCCGGCCCGATGCGCTTGGCAAACCGGAGATTTTTCTCACCCCACGCGCCCTCCAATATTGCCGGGACAAAGGCGTGCTCTCCTGGCACCTCAGCCTGACCGATGACGGCGGCTACGGGGCCGCCGTGGTGGTTATAGAGCAGTGATGAGCGGGCAGCGAAGAGTGAACACACCTTAAATTCGGAAGCGAGGAGCGGGAAGAAATCCTCTCACCCCCTCGCTCCATCTCCTCCCAAATGCCTCAATACCTAAATTCATCATACCTCGATTGCGAACCAAAACCCTCAAATATCTCGGTTACGAACGGCCGGAGCACAGCGGGAAGTTTCCGGTAATCCTGCGGGCTCACTTCGGCGGGGTAGATAGGAGCGGGGCCCTCTGCCTGCAAGTTAGTCTGGCCCGTCCCGTTCTTTGGGTCCAGCAAGAACTCGATAAACTTGACGGCGTTATCCGGATTAGGAGCATTCTTTAGCACAGTGACTCCCCATACCACCCGGGTCGCCGGAATCGGTACGAAACCGATTCCAAAGAGACCCGGCACAGGAATAACCGCCTGAGAATAGTAGAGGTTGTCCATGGAATTCCCCAAATTGATCTTATCCGGCAGATTTACATACCGGTAATTCGGATCGCTCAGCGAGTTCACATAGGCATTATTTTGGTACGTTAACGTGTAGTCATACTGCGCGCCGAGTTTGAAAGACTGTGTCGTACCGGTAGTGGCGGGAGTGGCGATATAATGTTCCAACAGATTGTCATAGAGATTGGGTACATTATAGTACTGTTGTGACAGGTTAAAGATCATGGGAGCCCGGTAGCCGCTTGGATCGAGGTACAGATGTGAGCCCCCGAACGTGACGCCCGTGGCAGTCAACAATGTATACCAGTTCGAAACGGCGTTCGGTATGCTGTTGTCAGTTGGACTGGCCGGAGGGCCCCAAGTGGGGGCGCCTGCACTGGTATCGGAGATCGAAGTGCTCTGTTTGCTTTCACCGGCGCACGTCCCTCCTGAAGTGGCGCCGAGGCAGTAAGCCAATACCATTTTGCCCTCGGCAAACCTGATGTCGTAATCCGCGTACCCCTGGGCCTTGAGGAACAGGTCGATATCCAAATAATCGGCCGGAGCCACGACGTCGGCCGGTTGCGCCCCGGCGGTTACCTGCCTGACCATATCGAGGCTCCCGGCAGAATAATCACATACGCTGATTCCGGTCTGTGCACAAAATTGGCTCTCGGTCGGACTGAAAGCGTTGCTCAGGCTCCCGGCATGCCAGACATCAACAACGGCTCCAGTCGCTTGCGTACAAGTAATCAATTTTCCGGTTCCAGGACACGTCAACGCATGGGCCAATGTGGGAACTCCTGCCAAGAGTACCAGCAAACTCAAGATCAAATATTTCCGCGTTACCGTCGACATGATTATTTCTCCTTCCGGCTAGAAAAGTTCCTGGTTGGTCGGATATTCACCAAAATCACTCTCAGAACCCCTGTCTCACCGCCCGGTCGCTCGTAGGCCCGCGCGTTCTCGGCATCACCTCCCCTCATACCCGGGCCGCGGAGCAAAACAAAAAATCATCGTCGCGTTCGCGCGAACTCCTAACCGGGGCTGCCCGGTCCGAACCGATTACCGCCGTCGGCAAAGCACCCTGAGGACCCCGTGACACTCGAACGTCCCCCATAATGACCTGAGTAATTTTTTGAACCGTTCTTCTCGAACCTTCCAGTGTCTCCAGGGGAAAAGTGCAGGCCCAGGCGGATCGCAAACGCAAACACATTCACCATAAGGCGGTTTTCGATCCCAAATCGGCTCGCCGGATTCTGAAAATAGTCGGCTGCGATACTGTAATCATACATGGTAGAGAAGTTATGCATATCGCATATAGATGTCAACAGACGTTTTATAGACTTAACTTAGCCAACTCATACTTTGCAATACACTTATTGCGATAGCAACGGACATATAGCTCCATTGTATATATGTCATATTTATAACATATATACATTTACCATAATTACAGGACTATCTATATTATCAACCAGGGATTCGGTGTAACTGCTGTATAGCCAAATAAGGATGGATCTAATTACTTTCAATCTGATTCACTGAACAGCATGGTAATTTACATGCCGTGTTTCGTTAACTTAGTAGTATTTTGTTAATTGTCCTCCACGGGGGAACTGCTGCAGGAGGAAGTACTTGCCTCGTGCTCTTCTTATTCCCGAACCGGTTCGTGGCCCGGGTATTGAGGCTTTCTCCCTTATTACTACTGTTCTTTTGGTCCCTTTCTTCGGGCTCTTCGTGACTCCGTGCTCTTCGTGTCGACAAGGCACGCCATAAACACGAAGAATGAGAAGGTTCGGATTGCAGTGTGCTACGTTTCAGTCTCCCGTGTGAACTCTTACGTATTTTGCACTACTGTCCGGTAAATTTGTAAAAGTAGCTGCAGGGGCGCAGGGTGGGCATGAGTTCCATCGAGCCTCCTGCCCGCCTTCTATGTGGTGAATGTTGGCTTTCTTCCATAAACAAGTGCGGGCGGACATCCGCCGGAATAGGGTGATCAGTCTATGGCAATTCATACGGCTCATGATTATACAGGCAAAATCAGCTTCTTACTCGTGTTGCAGTGGGAGCGAGAGTCCACCGAAATTTTCTGCGCTGTCACACTAAACATTATCAATTGCGGAGGAGGAGAGGAATTGAGAAAGTTGATATTGTTAACAGCAGTTGTTTGCCTGATTTCTTGTTGCGGTATGACTGCGTGGAGCCAGCCAAGCGAGGTCGAGTCCGGCCTTTCCCGCTATGTGGGGCCGTCGAAGGCGAAGACGGACGGTAACGCGGGCGGCATGTTAGGCATGAATGCGCTTTGTCAGGCCTCTTTCGGCACGACGGCGCATATTTGCACCCTGGATCAATTTTATTGGACTGCGGCGGCCAAACCTACCGAGGTACTCCCGACCATGTGGATTATGCCATCTTACCACAATTGTGTGTACGACCCTGCGATCCCGGGAATCGTATGCCAGTTGGGAATTTCGCAGGGGTGGTTCGAACCGGTCCAGTCCGTGACGAACTTCGAATGTAATTCGTGGGGGTCTTCAATCAGTTCCGACACTGGCTTGTCGGTCTTTTTTACATCCGGGACTTCGACCGTCGTACAGGATACCTGCGATAGCAAGCAACGCGTGGCCTGTTGCGCGCCCTAGCCCGTGTTCGGTCTCGGCAAAGGAGTGCGAAACCGATTGTTCGCCGGCAGCGACCGCTTGGTCTTTGCTTGAAACATGGCAGATTGTATCCTGTCCGCGTAATAGCCGAAACGGCGTATACTGTAAGAGAATCGAGACGCAGATTCCGAAGGGAGTGGAACTTATGAGCATCAAGATGCCTTTGAAGTTTGCCGGCAGCTACAAGGTTGTTATTCGCCAGGGCGGGCTTGAGAAGCAGGAGTTTTGCCAGAAGCTGTCTATGACCCCATTGGTGGAGCAGGAGCAGACCTCTGCCGGCGAAGAAAATGCGCCAGCGTACCTGATAACCTATTTCTGCTTTGGCTGCAGAGAGAGTCCTGGAGGGCAGGCTCAAGGAAAACTGTGAAGACAAGGTCGTCTTTCATGTCGATAACCGCGAATTAGAGATCAGTCCGTCCACGGGAAGCTGCTGAAAATTGACGTTTGCGAGTTATGACATTTTGATTCCGCCCGGCCCTAAAGAACCGAACAAGGTAATCACCGCATTCGTCTTGAGTAGCCAAACCGCCTAAAGCATATCGGCGCCGACGTGGAAGAAGGCGAAGAACGTAAAATAGACCAGATTTCCCAGCGACTGGGACGCAGAGCGGGTAAAAAAGAGTTCTCTCTCATTATGAGAACCAATCGGAGGAAGAGGTGCTTGCAGAAGACGAAGCGGCAGGGGGGGATTCGTCACAGACATTCATGGAGGTACCTAATGATCTAGAAGCCGGAAGAGAGCCAAAGGCGACATGAAGGGATGCCCATCATCGGTGTTCACAGGACAGCGATGACCATGCCACCCGTGACAAGGACTGTCCAGCCGGGAAAGAGGAGGATTGACAGTCCCTCCATTCCAAGTTTATCGTTTTTCCTAAGAAAATTAAGACAGTAGCGGGATGTGCACGATGATAGATCATTGGCCCACCTATGTGGCCGTCATGAAACTTGGAGGTGTAAGTGCACGGAATTACTTCAGTATTGTGGGCCAATCTCCTTAAATCTATCAAGAACCCGATAAGCCCGACAACATAGCCCACCTGCGCCATTCTTCGAGCCGGCCAAGCAGGCAGATCGGCGCATACCTGAAGACGACCATCCATGCCTGTGAAATGAAGTTAAGGTTTTCCATGATTATATTTCATCCAGGATAAAAGAAAGGCCCCGGAAAACCAGGGCCGGCGGAATCCTAATTTTAAGTCGAAATCAAAAAATAAAGTGCCTTCAATTATGGCACTTGGGAAACATTTTGGGGAGATTGCAGAACATGGAAAAGCCGCAATTGCCGCTGCTGCAACCAAGATAACTAAAAGGGGCCGTCACGATAGCTCCCATTAATGCCATCGCTCCCAGGGTTGCATAGACAGGCGCGCCAACAACCCATCCGACATAGCAGTTGCAGCAGTCTTGGGCCTGTGCCGCGGTTGTCCCGACGGTCATGAGAAAAGCAAGGGCCAAACAAGCTATAACCAAAGTTGATTTAGCCTTCATGTTGTTTCCTCCTCCAAATCAGTTTAAGAAAGACTGCTTCTGAATGATCCGCCGCGACCGGGGCCTTGTTGGGTCTTCGGTTAATAAAGATATTGCAGTTTTCTAATTTGTCCATGCCTATGGACTTCGTATGACTCCCTGCTGCATTATGCGACCACAAAAATGGAAAGGCCAGACCGAAGCCGAGCCGATTGTGGTTACAGTTTCTTTCGCATCTTCCTGGAACAGTTGCCGGGTTCATTTTCCTTTCAGGGTTCCTCCTTCGTTGGAAGTAAATAGAACGTACTGGCGCATACGATCTACTTCAGCTTCGTAACGCTTGGAACGCCGGGCTATGGTGACATCATCCCCGTCAGCGGTCCCGCCCGCGCCCTGTCGGTGACCGAAGCCATAGTCAGTCACATGTACCTGGTCGTGGTTGTAGCGCGTCTGATCAGTCTCTATAAGGGGGGAGCGGACCGGGAAATTGTGTCCACGCCCATACCCCACAATAATGAAGACCCTGTCAAAACGAATAAGCTGGGCTGAGAATGCTTCTGCTCTTGCCAACTGCCAGCCTTTCCCCGCGCTCGCCTCGTGCGACAAGCCGTTCACAGTCTAAATGGCGTATCAGAAAGTCAATGGACTCTCCTCAACATCGACTTTGAAAGGGAGCCAATCAACCTTCGATGTCCGCTACATTTGTGAACCTTCATGGGTCGACTATCCGGATCGCACGCATCCCGCCCTGTTATACATGCAATTGTTCGGATCATCGGCTAACCGGTCCCTTGATAGATGTGTTCTCTATGGTAGCGCAGGAACTGTTGATGGGGTCGCGATAGGGGGTCATCCGGAACTCTGATCTTGCCTTCCGGAAGAATCAGATGCTTCAGTTGATCGGGAATCAATTTTCCCACCATGATGATCTTGTAATCGTCCGCAATGGAAATGACGCCGCGATCGAACAACCAGTGAAAGGTACGGGAGAGAGCAAGCCCGTTGCGTGTGGAATCGGGGCCGTGATGCTCTCCTCCCACCGGGCGAATGTGGGCCGCTTCGATTTCGGGCCGGCCCTCCCCCGTTGATCAACTTCAGGCCGGTCATGGCGCAGGTAAAGCTGTATGCTGAAGCATAGTACAACCCCGACTCCCGAGTATCCGGCTCAACCCGGACCACCCTGGCGGTGGCGAAATAACCCCGACGGCCACCTCTCGAAGATGGTTCCGCAGAACTGCGCCGAGGTTCATAATAGATGATCCAGTCACCCACTATCCGCTCAACCTGATTGAGGTAGGTTTTCGGGAAGTGGTAGCGCATTTCCGGGAGATCATTGTACGAAGAAATAGGCTTTGTGGTGAATATCCCTTTCATAGCACAATCCCGAACCAAAAACGCAAACGGTTTTTTCGAGACGACAGTCTTTATGCAACTCTATGCTCCCCCGCTCAAGTGGACATATACCGGAAAACCGCTTGCCGCTTTGTACAAACCGGGTCATTAGACGCAACACTAGGTGGTGAGGGCTTCTTTGGACTTTTCGATGAAACGTTTTAATGACCACGGCTCCTGGGCGCCACCGCGGCAGCCATACCAGCAGTGCCCACAATCGGTTGGCTCGAAAAACCGCTTCCCCCACTCGCTAAAATGCATGGCCACGGGGTGGTCCGAACAACGTTTTATCATTCCATCGGGGGTGACCTGGATCCAATTCAGGCCCGCGGTGCATCCCGGGATGTTCTCCTTTTCAAAAAAATCCGGGATCCCTTGAAGGTATAAAGGACTGTTTGTGGGGCTGCCAAGCGTCGTCTTTAGCTCTTGTAGCTCCTCAATAACGTTTGCCAGATCCTGAAGCTCATTCTTTTCGATCATATGGATGCGGTTATTTATGCGCCAACAGTTGTAGGTGCTTACCGAGACCTTGATCCCCATCCCCGCGCACTCGCGTACTATCTGAGGCACTTCCCTGTAGTTACCTCTTTTCATGACCAGGTTGAAACACATGTCAACGCCGGCAGCCGCAAGCTCGGCTGCGACGGCGACGTTGTGTCCCGTAAGGCCGGGCATGCCACGGTCCGCGTCATGCCTGCCGTCAAGATAATCCATGGAAATGAACAGATCGTCGAGCCCGGACTCCCAGAGTTCGAGACCTTTTTCTTTGGTCAGTAGAGATCCGTTGGTCACTAAGGAAATGTGCAGAAAACCAAAATTTCGGCGCAGTGAGGCGATCAAATCCGGAAGATCTTCTCTGAGGAGCGGTTCTCCTCCGGTCAGGCCGACCGCGAGCGGTTTCAGCTTCTTAACAACCGGGACATAATCTTTTAGTTCCCGGGGCGGCTTTTCCTTCCAGTAGTCGCAGAAATTGCAGTGGGCGTTGCATCTTTTGGTAACTTCCAGATTGACGGAAAGGAGACCGCCCACGGCAAGGTATTTGAAGAATTTGTAGCCACCAAACAGCATTTCTGTGCGGGTTAATCTGCGTGACATACTTTTCCTCCAGACTCGGTTTCTTCTCGAAAGAACACACTATCCAGTGCCCGCGTGCACGTGAGAGGAATTTTCACAGGCGCCCATTTGTTTTACATGAGAGATAATTTGGAAATCAATACCGGCGGCCGCTCATTTTCACCAACTACCGACACGCGAGCATTCAGAAGATGACTCGATCAGCATCTCCACAGCGTTCCTTCTGCTAATACGCTCCAACTCCTTGCGCGTGGCCTCGTTTACGACCTGGCTCCTCTTTCCGGGAGGCGCCAGACGCTCCAGCTCCCTGCAGATCGACTCCTCAATGAGGAAATTCATTTTCCTGGATGGTCTTCCCATATGTTACTCCGCTTTATTACTCCAGATCGATACACCCCAATTGTACGTATCGTAGACGCAACAATCAAAGATCCCACGGTCCGAAACCACATTTTTTTGCAGGACTTCTATTTGCCGAGGGCAATTATATAGCCGTGGATTCCTGTGAGGCGACCAATATGGCACAGTCTCAATCAAATGATTATTGGTATGCTGAGGGTAAAAAAAACGTTCTCTACGTGAAATTGAAAGAGGTGGTATTTGTGATGGAAAAGAAAAGGCAAAAAGCAAGTACGCTTGACTATACGGCGCTCTGTGAGTTGGCGCGATCCCGCAACATTAAATTTGTGGAGGCTCGAGGACTCGATAACAGGAAGGGCGTGCGCTTCTCCAAGGACGGAACCGACTGGATCGCGGTGGATTCGGAGCTGCCGATTAAAGAAAAAATCAGGACCTTAGGCTATCTGCTGGAGAGTGAACCAGCAACCATTGCGGCGGAGGTCGGGATCGACTCGGGGGCCGAGACCAGTTCCCTGACGCCTGTGCTGACCTTGTGCTGTTCTTGAGCCTGACCTTCACGGTTCCTTTGGCCGGCGCCGTCCCGGTTTTTCATAAAAATCGTGAAGAGTTCGAGTAATCCAGGAAGAAGGAGCTTACCAAATCAAAAATGGGTTTCGAGGTTATAGAACCGATGTGACGCATAGTGGAACCATCAGTAGGCTACGTGATACAAAAAGGGGTACCGGAAATATTCCGCGTGCCCCTTCAGCATTTTAGCGCCTTGGATCAAGGAACATTCAATGGCAAGCCAAATGCGGCGTGCAGGAAGATCAGGGCAGGAGCCATTGATCATAAGCGGCAGGGCATTGAGCCGGGCGGATGCCAAGACACGTATCGTTCCATGGGCTCATAATGTTTCACAAGTCGTTCTTCTTCGTGTACAATTCTCGCCTAAGAATCAGTCAAACTCGCGCGTACCCTTTCGGCGCCAAACACACGGCTTAAGTCATCGGTAAAATATGCCGACATAAAGTTATACTCTAAAGGCCATTACTACTGGTGACAGATAGCATGCGCGCAGTTCCTTCCATGGAAGAAACTCGATCCGGACCGGTATGCTCCGGAGGTGTAAAGTGCCCTGGAGGCGGCAAAACGAAATTGGCGCGAAAAATGAGTTCTCAGCCGCCGACGGGCGGAGCTTCTCCAGGGTGGCAATCGGATTGTTTGGCGGGCGATTGTAAAATTCGCTGAGGCTGGAGTAAGAATGTGAAAAGTCTGGGAACCCGGTTTCTCATCCCTTTCGGACTGCTGACGGTCCTGATTGCGACACTTGTCTCTTATGAAACCTGCGAGGCCGGTCGAACGGTGATCCTGGCCGGTGCGTTCGCACTCCTTTTCGCGTCAAGCCTCGTCGTTTTCAGATTCGTCGTAACCGGGCGTCTCCATGCCATGGCAAGGCATTTCAACGATATCGCCACCCACCCGGAAGGCCCCTCCCCGGGCGCGATCAAAGCCTGGGGTAGCGACGAGATCGGCGCCGTGGGGGCCGGCTTCAACAGGGTCGTCGAACACCTGCGTGCAACGCACACTTCCCTCGAAATTGCGGTCAACGAGCGAACGGCTGAATTGCGAAGCGCCAATGAGCGGCTTCAGGTGGAACTCGCCGGATGCAAACGGGCGGAACAGTTGCTACGGGGGAGTAGACTTGAGTATCGGACCCTGTTTGAGCATATTCCTCAGAAATTTTTGCATAAGGATCGAGAATCTACCTACATCTCCTGTAACGATCTCTTTGCCCGTGATTTAGGAATCCCGGCGGCCGATGTGGCAGGCAAAACCGACTTTGATTTTTTCCCGCGCGAACTGGCTGAGAAATACCGTGCGGACGACCGCCTGGTGATAGAGACGGGCCGGGAGATCGAAGTTGAAGAGGATTACGTAGAGGATGGAAATTCACGCACTGTTCTGACCAGGAAAGTGCCTCTTCTTGACGACAATGGTGAAGTGCGAGGGGTGATTGGTGTCTTCACTGATATCACAGATCGGAAACGGGCGGAGGACCTGATCCGAATACGTTTAAGTCTATTGGAATTCGCCACTTCACATTCTCTCGAAGAGTTGCTCCAAAAAACAGTGGACGACGTCGGCGCTTTGACCAACAGCCCCATCGGATTTTATCACTTTTTGGAGAGCGACCAGAAAACCCTTTCTCTTCAGGCATGGTCCACACGGACGACGAAGGAATTCTGTAAGGCTGAAGGCGTGGGGCTACACTACAATGTAGACCAGGCGGGAGTCTGGGTGGACTGCGTATCTGAAAAAAGGCCCGTGATCCATAATGACCTGTCGAAATTATCACATCGAAAAGGCTTGCCCATGGGACATACTCCCGTTATTCGGGAGCTTGTTGTGCCCATTATGAGATCTGGGCTGATAGTAGCCATCCTTGGCGTCGGGAATAAACTCACCGATTACGATGACAGGGACGCCGAGGTCGTCTCCTACCTGGCTGATGTGGCATGGGAAATCGCCAAACGCAAGCGGGCGGAGAAGAAGTTGCACGAGAGCGGAGAGGAGTTACGCCGTGAACGCGCCCTGCTGCGCACGATTATCGACTCGATGCAGGATTTGATATTCTTCAAAGACAAGGACTCGGTGTACCTCGGTTGCAACAAGGCTTTCGAGGTCTATTCAGGCATGCCGGAGGGCGTGTTGATCGGCAAAACGGATGTCGAGATAGCTCCTCGCGAGGCCGCCGAGTCCCACCGCCGGATGGACCGGGAAATGCTTGCCTCGGGGAAGGCATGGCGCAACGAAGAATGGATTCCTTTTAAAAAGGGCGGGGGTGGGCACTTCGACATGCTCAAGACCCCTTATTACGGTCCCGATGGCGAACTGCTGGGCCTCATCGGGGTGGGCCGCGACATCACAGAGAACAAAAGGATGCGCGAGGCGATCGAGAAACGACTCATCGCCCTGACTCGTCCTCTGGATGCCACTGAAGGCATCGAATTCGAGGATCTTTTCAACATCGAAGAAATCCAGAAGCTGCAGGACCAGTTTGCGACGGCCTGCGGTGTCGGGTCCCTTATTACCCATTTGGACGGCACGCCGATCACGAACCCCAGCAACTTCTGCCGGCTGTGCGACACTATTATTCGCGGAACCGAGAAGGGGCTCAGAAATTGCCGTTATTCAGACACGGTCATCGGCGTCCATCACCCGGAAGGCCCCGTTTTCCAGCCGTGCCTGAGCAGTGGACTATGGGACGCCGGAGCCAACATTACCGTTGGCGGTCGACATATTGCGAACTGGCTCGTCGGGCAGGTTCGAGATGAAACACAGAAGGAAGCCGGGATGCGGACTTACGCCCGGGAGATCGGCGCTGATGAAGAAGCTTTTATCGAGGCTTTTAACGAAGTCCCATCCATGTCGAAAGAACAATTCGAAAAAGTTGCCCATGCACTATTCACCTTGGCCGGGCAACTCTCCTCCCTGGCCTACCATAACGTCCAGCAGGCGCGATTTATTACCGACCGCAAGCAGGCCGAGGATGAGCGCAGGAGACTCGAGGATCGTTTGCAGCGTGCGGAAAAGATGGAGGCCCTGGGCACTTTGGCTGGTGGAGTGGCTCATGATCTCAATAATGTTCTAGGTATTGTCGTGGGCTATTCCGAACTGCTTGTAAGTGATTCGAGAGAGTCCAGTTCGGCCAGATCAAAAGCCTTAAAGATTCTGAACGGCGGGCAGAGGGCAGCCGCGATCGTTCAGGATCTTCTGACCCTGGCGCGAAGGGGGGTCTCCAACAGAAAAGTGTTGAATTTGAATAACATTGTCATGGAATGTCAGCACTCCCCCGAGTTCGCAGGTATCTCGTCCCATCATCCCGGCATCCGGGTCGAAACCGATTTGGAAGAACACCTTCTTAACATATCGGGTTCCGACGTTCATCTCGGCAAATCGATTATGAACCTGGTGGGTAATGCCGCTGAAGCCATGCCCCGAGGGAGTGGCGTGATCACCATTAAAACCGGGAACCGGTATCTGGATAAGCCTGTTTCCGGATACGATGAGGTCCGGGAGGGCGACTATGTCGTTCTGTCCGTATCGGATACGGGCGAAGGGATACCAACCGGCGACCTGCAGCGCATATTCGAGCCTTTCTATACGAAAAAAGTCATGGGTCGAAGCGGCACTGGTTTGGGATTGGCTGTGATTTGGGGTACGGTCAAGGATCACCTCGGATATATCAACGTGGAGAGTCAAGAAGGCAAAGGAACAATTTTCACCCTTTATTTCCCTGTGACGAGAGAGGGAATAACCCGTGAACAGGTTCCCGTATCCGCTGCTCGATACATGGGGAACGCTGAATCCATCCTGATTGTGGATGATGTCAAAGAGCAGCGCGAACTCGCCGGCGCAATGCTCGAGAAGCTCAATTACAATGTCGTAAGTGTTGCAGGCGGTGAGGAAGCAGTGGAGTATCTAAAGCAAAACGCGGTTGATTTGCTCGTTTTGGATATGATCATGGACCCGGGGATTGATGGTCTCGACACCTATGCCAAAATACTGGAAATTTATCCTCATCAGAGGGCGATCATCGTCAGTGGTTTTTCTGAGACCGAACGAGTGAGTAGAGCCCAGGCATTGGGCGCGGGGGCCTACGTGAGAAAACCCTACATACTGGAGAAACTGGGACTGGCCGTCAGGGAGGAAATTGACCGGCCGGCATGACCTTGCAGCCTAATGAATCGAGACTGGAAAACCTTCGCCTCGAAGCGCTGTTTCAAGATCGCTGCCGGCCTCTCTGACACTTACTGTTTGCAGTCAAAGCACTTCCTTTCAGCTAAAAGACATCTAGGAGCAGACCCAGCCTCCCTTACCGTCCGGCTTCCATGCACAGGCGGGTATAACGGTATCGGATCTGCCCAGGGATGGAGAAGAGCGGCCGTGATGGATTAGCTTGCGGCCATTGACGGCTTCAGGGGCTCCATTGATGATGACGCCTTGCGGATCGATCTGGAAACGGACCTGCTTTGACGCAAAGGATGGTTCGACTAAAATTGGTGGCTCAAAGAGCGAACCCAACATGGGCATATAAGTTGACTCGACCAGCTTCCCATACTCATCGATCTTCACGTAAAGCCATTCACCTTCGGTTTTCTCCGGTGCGCCCTCCTCCGATCTGCTTTTCTTCGGGGACGCAGAATAAACTGGTGTGCCCAATTCATCAAAAGAGAAGCTGTTGAAAACGTGGTGGCCATCAATGTCCATTACCCGCATGTCGTCCGTTTGGGACAGGTCGCCGAGGATTATCGAAAAACGCGTCCCGTACTTCTTCTTCACCTTATCCACCGGCACTTCGTAAGCGATGTATTTTGTGATGCCCCTGGCCCCGAGCTTCTCCGAAAGGGTAGGATGATCAAGCGAATCGAAGGATGTGAGAATCAATATCGGGCCACTCCCGGTAAAGATCACTGCCGCTTTCATTGGAGTACCCTCCTTTCCACCGCTCGAGGCGTGCTTTCGAAAGTCCGAGAGAGATCGGTCACCCCGAGGCGGCACGATCCAGGGCCTGACGGCACTATAGCTACCAGGCGCCTGTGGGTTTAAAAGACCGAAACGGTGGCGCCTTTTGGAATCTTGCGCTTTGAGCTTGAACGGAAACGGGAAAGGATTGATTTCGTGGAAGAGAACCAGGTAGAACGGGAGCTGAACTCCTGCCATTTATTGAATACCATAAGCCATATAAATTGCTATCGGGTCATCACCCTATTTCAGCCGATAATCGACCCCATTTGCCTATGGGGTGGATGGGAGCACTTCATAATCCGCAGATGACGTTCGACAATTCAAAGGATCCTGTGACCTATTCCGAGGGGCTACGGCCGATCTCTAGATTAGCGCAGATAAAAGAATGGAACTTCCTCGCTAAACTATTTCAAAAAACAATAGAAATCCGTCCATGAAATAAAACAGCCCCGCTGCTCCGATCAGCAATCCCAGGTACCAGACCAGCTTCTTTTTCATCAGGGCGGCGACCGAAGAGAGCAGAACCGCTATCTGGAGAAAAATGACCGCTATCCCGAATATCCGGGCATGCCTTTGAGCATCATCCCGGATTTGTTCGAACTTTCTTGCCTCTTTCTGAATTTCGGCCTTGTCCGCTTCGTATTTGGCGATTTTTTGCCCGTATGAGGCTATCCTGGCTTTGAGGTCCTCCAAGCCCGATGGGGACAAGCTCGCCTCGTTTTCCTGGAGGTCGAATTCAAGCTTCTCCTTCTGGATGTCGTAGAGATACCCCTTTATGCTCTTGGCCTGGTAGAATGCCCATTGGTCGGCAGCCTGAGACTGGCTCAAAACCGAGCGGGTGGAATAAGAACCCCCTTTGAACGTGGAAAGAGTAGCGCATACCGCCAGGACAACAGTTGCAAGGGCAAGATAATTGAGCCAGGGTTCTTTTTTTTCTTCAGCCATCCTCACCTCCACAAATGAAGGGAAATTTAGGGAAATTTAGGAATTGAGGAATTAAACCCAACATCCCTAGATTCCCAGGCCTAAATACAATCCCTAAATTCTTAAATCCCTAAATTCCTAAATCCCATCCTTTCCCCTTCTTGCCCGCCAGTCGCTCAAATATTTAAAGGCGCCCCTCGCGGCCTTCTCAGCGTTTTCCGAGTAGGTGTAGAGTTCTACCGTTACGTGACCCGGAAACCCGCTCTTATCCAGGGCTTCGAGTATGCCCGATATATCTATGGCCCCCTCGCCAAGCATGAGATGGTGATGCTTTCGCGAAGAGGCGATATCTTCGAGATGGAAGTGCGGCGCGCAGTCCTTCAGCTGTAGGACAAGAGCGGCCGGGTCTTCCCCGACGCAGAAAAAATGGCCGATGTCGAAATTCAGGCCGAAGACCTCCGGGTCAAGCTTGCCGTAAATCTCGAGAAATTCAGAGCTGTTTTCGACAAGAAGCCCCGGTTCCGGTTCGATCAGTATCTTTATTCCCTTCGCGCGCGCGCTGCCTTCCACCGCCCTCAGGCCATCGAGAAAATACGAAAACCCTTCTTCTCGGGAAATACCATCCAGCGGGCCGCCGGGTTCTGTGGAAATGTGCGGTGCGCCCAATTTTTCAGCAAGGTCTATGCACCTCAGTGTGTACTCAACCCTCCTGGCCCTTTCGGCCGGGTCTTTTTCTATCCACGAAGGATGGTAAGTGTCTCCGTCGGCGTTGTGCATGAAGGCATTAACGTTCGAGATCTCGATGTGCCTTCGGTCGAGAAGCTTTATGATCTGCCGAATGTCCTCCCCGGTCAAATGGGGCGGATAGGCATGGGGAACATCGGCCATAATCTCGATTCCCTGGTACCCTATATCGGCAAGCACCTCGATGGTTTCCAACAGGGTGCAGTGAAGAAACGCGTTTGAGCTGAAAGCAAATTTCATTTTACAATCCCGTTCGAAAAAAGGCTAAAAGCGATTCACCAAAGAGGCACAGAGGGCACAGAGAAAAGAAAACCGGCATACAGGAAACACCGGGAACACACAAAGACTTGGCATTTAGTTCTCCCGTACTGGCCAAGATATTTGAAGTTTTTGATGATCTTCTCTGAAATGGCTTCCCTGTCCCTATTCCTTCCCGCCGTTCATGTATCTCCTGAGATAATCGAAAGCCCGTCCCGCCGCCCGCTCCGGGTCCTCTGAACAGGTATAGAGTTCGACCGTTACGAACCCGTCATAGCCGATACCGGCCAGCGCCCGGAAAATCTCCTCGAAGTCGATATCCCCTTCCCCGGGGACGAGATGGTAATGCTTCCGGCGTGCAATATCCTCCAGGTGAATATGAAAGATCCTCGAACCAAGGATGCCGGCCACTTCAACCGGAGACTCCCCGGCAAGATAGCTGTGGCCGAGGTCCAGGTTTGCTCCGAAGTTTTCCGAGCCGATTTCCCGAATCAATCGGTCAAGTTCTTCCGCCCGTTCGACAAGAAGCCCCGGCTCATATTCCATACCCACCCGGACATGCCTGGCGGCCGCATATCTGATTATTTCAGAAAGCGATTGCTTCAGCAATGCCATAGATGCCTCGGGCCTGATGCCCGGGACCATTTTGCCGGAGGTAACACTAACGTTCTCGCAGGAAAGAAAAGTGGCCATGTCGATACACTTCTTGGTGAACGCGATCCGCCACCTTCGAGCCTCCGGATCGGGGTTGGCGAGCGAGGGTTCGAAAAGAGGCTCCCAAAACTTGGCTCTGTAGTAGCCTACAGCCGTGTTGGCGTTAATGTTGGCTGGCCTGACCCTGTTTTTTTCCAGCGAAGCGGCAACTTGGACAAGCTCGGGGGCGGTTGTCGAGAAGGGGTATAGATGTGGGATATCGGCAAGGATTTCCACACCCGAATACCCGGTTTTGGCAATAACCTCGACCGCTTCGGGATCTGGCCGAGCGGGAGCAGGCTCGGGTTGACGGTGATGGTCACCGTGGCGGGCGTGGCCCACCTCCCCCGCCGGAGCGGCCAACACCACCATGATCCAGGAATTCCCCGGAGACACGTTGAACGGGATCGCCGTAGTGTTGTCGCTGCTCGTGAAGGTGACGACCTGCGGAGCCGAAGACGTAGTCCCCAACTGGGCATAGAGGCTGATTGGGTTTGGCGAGATCAGGAGAGTTTGAGCGCGCGCGGCTCCCGCGGACACCAGGGCCAGGGCGATCAGTGCGAAAACAGCATACCGTTTATTCAAGGCAAACCTCCATCCATAGGCTGTCCGGAGCGGAGAGACGCCTTAAGCATATCTCGTCTTGCACGAAGGATGCCAATCGAATTCCC
>CAWGZP010000154.1:0-6834 GCA_963826655.1 uncultured delta proteobacterium | reverse complement strand
AATCGCTTAGCGCTGAGAGATCCTTCGGCTTCACCTTGTTGTCGGGCGAGGTGAAAACGGTGGACAATGTTTTGAACATTGCCGGGGTCGATGATCCGGCCACCGGTTTAATCGAGGATGAAAAGAAAATCCTTGAAAAGGCCCAGAACGGCCTCTTTACTCTTTTTTTAAAACACCGGCCCGATCCGCTAAACGAGAGCCTCGGCCTCTACGACTTGCAGCTCTCGGGGCATACACATTACGGGCAATTGTTTCCGTTCCGGTTTATCGCCGGCTTTTTCTATCCCCTTCAAAACGGGCCTTATTACCTTCCCAAAGGTTCGATCCTCTACACGAGCAGAGGTTCCGGCACCTGGGGCCCCCCCATCCGTGTCCTGGCCCCACCTGAGGTCACGATTTTCGACATCATCCGCGAATGAAGGTTTCCCCGCTTTGGAGGACCGGCCCGGCGATTGCGGCAGGCTTGGCACAAGGGAAGCCAGGACGTTCAGTGTGTCTTGTGCTGTTTTCGCAGGCGGTCCATTTCCCTGTTCTCTTCTTTTCTCTTCAGGCTTTCGCGCTTGTCGTATTCTTTTTTACCTCTGGCAAGAGCGATTTCCACCTTCGCCTTTCCGTTTTTGAAATAGACTCTCAGAGGAACAATTGAAAAGCCGCGTTCCTGAGTTTTGCCAAGCAGCTTTTTTATTTCGGCCTTGTGCAGCAGGAGCTTTCTAACCCTTTCGGGCTCGTGATTATCGAAGGAGGCGTGAGTGTAGGGACTGATGTGCAACCCGACGAGGAACACTTCGCTTCGCTTGACCCTGGCATAGCTGTCTTTGAGATTGGCGCGTCCCTCCCGGAGTGACTTAACTTCGGTTCCAAGCAAAACTATACCCGCCTCGAACCTTTCACTGATTTCGAAGTCGTGAAAAGCTTTTTTGTTCTGGGCTATAAGTTTGATATTTTCTTCAGGACTGGCCTTGGACATTACTGAGAGGATTTCCTTCCATCTTGTTTCGATCTGTTCTCAATGCCGCGGTGCGGGAACATCGGCGTTAACAAGCCAGTTAGGCTCGAATACCCGGAATTCTTCCGGGAACTTCTTCATAACCATTTTTCTCAGCGATTGGCTAATCTCGTTTGCAGTCCTCATCCGAAGCGCTCTACTGGCGAACCGGGAACATTCCTTCATTGAAGAGCGCCTGACAAGGTTCTTGACGCGTGGGAGGGACTGCGGATTCATGCTGAGAGAATCGATTTTCAGGCCGAGCAGAATCGGCACGTACATCGGCTCCCCTGCCATCTCGCCACAGACCGCGACAGGGATTCCAGCTTTATGGCCTGCCTCCACCGTCTGCCGTATTAACCTGAGGACGCCGGGATGGAGCGGTTCGTAAAGATATGCGACGT
Organism: uncultured delta proteobacterium; assembly: GCA_963826655.1. Taxonomy (GTDB): domain Bacteria; phylum Desulfobacterota; class Syntrophobacteria; order Syntrophobacterales; family Syntrophobacteraceae; genus SbD1. The sequence continues at coordinate 5,445 of CAWGZP010000154.1, read as the reverse complement.
GCTCGTTTGATCGGTCAATTCCGATTGTATATTGGATGAGGTCATTTGTGCCGATGCTGAAAAAGTCGACCTCGGTTGCCAGCAGGTCCGCTATGGCGACTGCGGACGGCAGTTCTATCATTACTCCGAAGAGCATATTCTCATCGAAAGGAATTCTTTGACGAGACAGCTCCGCCTGAGTCTCTCTAAGAATTTTTTTTGCCTGGAGCAGCTCTCCCATTCCGGAGACCAGCGGCAACATCAGCTTGAGGTTGCGCTCGATTGCGCTTGCTCTCAATATAGCCCTGAGCTGCGACCTGAACAATTCCTCATAGTGCAGGCAAAGACGTATCGAGCGCAGACCAAGCGCGGGGTTTATTTCCTCGAGCTTGGGGAACCAGGATGTGAGCTTCTCGGCGCCCACATCGAGAGTTCGAATGGTTACAGGACAAGGCGCCATCAGTTGAGACAAATCCCGGTAATCTCTAAAGAGGGCGTCTTCACTGGGGAGTTCCACCCGATTCATGAAGAAAAATTCCGTCCGGTATAGACCGATGGCTTCTGCGCCACTGTCTTTGGCCGACACGACCTCTTCGAGGACCTCGATATTGGCTTCAGCGCTCACCGTGTGGCCGTCACGGGTTTCGGCCGGCAGATGAGCATGCCGGCTGATTTGCCTGACATAAGTCTCTAACTCCAACTGACGTTCGTAGTAGTGGCGTAAGGTGTTCTCGTCAGGATTGAGTATGATTTTTCCGGTCGTGCCGTCGATGATGAGCATTTCACCCGTGGAAATGAGGCGGGAGGCATTTTCTGCCGCCACGATCGCCGGGATGTTCAACGCGCGCGCAACGATTGAGGTGTGAGAAGTGCTGCCCCCGATTTCGGTAACCACGCCGAGCGTTCGTCCGACCTGCAACTGGATGGCGTCGGCCGGCGAAAAGTCGCGGGCGATTATTATGACACGTTCACCGACATTTTCCAGTTTGGTAGGGTTTTGCCCGGCAAGGACCCGGATCACCCTGTCCCCGGCCGCATCCACATCGGCTATTCTGTTCTTCGCGGATTCATCGTCGAGAGCGCCGAAAAGCTCCCTGGCACGCCTGAGCGATTTCATTACGGCAAATTGTGCGTTCGCATGTTCCTCTTCAATGTAACGCAACGATTGGTCATAGATCGACGGGTCCTTTAATATCATCTGTTGCACATCGAGCAGTCGAGCGTGTTCTCTGAAGGCCGGCGGAATGCTCTTCTTTATTGACTCAAGATCGGCTTCAGCCTTGCTGATCGCATCCCTAAACCGCTCGCGTTCCTGAGCCACGGCCTCTTCGCCCGCAAGCCTGTAGTGGGGAACGGGAATCCGGCCCCGTTCCAGCAGATACGCCTTCCCGATGGCGATCCCCGGCGCTGCCCCGATGCCGTTGATGGTCAGTGAGGAGTGGTTCATCGATGATCTGGTCTTTCTGCCAAAAGGTATGGGACCCAAGTTATCTTCTTCTTTTTAGTCCATTTTTGCAGCGAAAGGAATGGCCTTCAGGGTTCGCCGAACTTGGTCTGGAAAAGTGCGGCCAGGGCGTTGAGGGCTTCGGCTGCATCAGGGCCTTTTGCAGAGATAAGGATTTTGCTTCCGTGAGGACAGACCAGTGTCATAAGGTCGAGAATGCTTTTACCGCTAACGGTAGTATTGCATTTGGTGATGAGTATTTCCGAGTCGAACCGGTCGGTGACCCTGACTATCTGGGCCGCAACCCGCGCGTGGATTCCCAGTCTGTTGGCAACTATGAATTCCTGCACAAGGACTGGAACTTCTTCTGCCTGTTGCTCCAAATCAACATCCCTTCGATACGAAAAATTTCGGGGGTCTATTAGCATATGAATGCCTGATAAGTCAACAGTTCGTAAAGTTTCAAACATAAATATCGGAGAATGGGTCTAATTCCCTTAACCAAGTTTAATCACAAAATCCAAAAGACAGGGAACAGGCCGGTTTTCGTCCAAAGCGCGGTCTGTCCCGATAACGCAGTGAGACAGGACACGCTGTTCAAACACTATAACACGGTAACACGGAGAAGTGGGACAAAACCATCTCCGTGTCAGTCTACATCCCCGCTCACGCTTTGGGCCTGCTCAATTGAGGCAGAGGGACCATCTCGGCGTGCAAGAGTTCGATCACTCTATTTGCCGTCGATTTTGAGTAGAGCATCGCGGTGTGGCTCACCGGGTCCGTTTCACAGTATGACCACCCCGTGTACGGCACCCTCATGGCTTCAGACGGAAGCACCATGTTGTCAACCGGTGAAATAAGGGCAATCCCGGTACACGGAAGCCTCTCCGCCCCGGATTCGATTTTGGCAAAAAGGGGTCCCCGGTATATCAGGCTCGCAGCCAGATTGCTCAAGGCAAAAACCGCAATCTTACTGCCCTGATGCGGGCTTCCAAGAGTTATAACAGCAGCGGGGACTGTGGCGCCACCGGATTTTTCAGCATAAACCCTGGATAAAAGACCTCCAAGACTGTGGCCTATTAGATATACAGGCTGGTTTGGAACCTTCTTTTGCGCATCGGCGACGAATTTCTCGAATTTCTTCAAAGTCTGTTCAAACGAGGTGAAAAAACTCCCGTAATTCATGATGAAAATATTTTTGAAGCCGGCCCTGCGCAGACGTCTTCTAAAAAGCAGCCAGGCGCTCGGATTGTGGTAGAGTCCGTGAGTAAGTATAATTACGGGCCGCCCGGCACAGATCTCCTGTGGCAGCCAAAGGCGCCGGATCAGCCCAAGAGGATACCAAACCATTATCAAAATCACGCTCGTTATGGAGGAAAGCAATCCTGAAAGGACCATCCCTTTCAGTTTTGAGCCTCCATCCAACTCGGATCGAACACGCCATGCGTTCTCGTACCAGAAAAATGAATAGGTTACCAGTGCGGCCCAAGCTGAGACGAGAACCGGGAGACCGATCAGTAAAATCAGCAAAAACAGAGCAGTCATGGCCGTCTGTTCCTTGGAATTTCTTCGAGGTCATCGAACAACTGCTTTCACCGGGAATATAGTGAATGCGGGGAGAATCCACAAGGCTTACTGGACGATACAGGGGCAAACAAAGGTTCGAACCGGAAACCAACGGTACTCCCGCGGCCCGTGCGTGTCCTATTTTATTTGAAACGTGCTATGATCTACCGACAAGCGCTTAATCCTTTCAGATTCGGAAACAGGAGAGGAAGGCCCTATATGTATTTGACTTCATTGATTCACTGCGAGGAACTGTTTCGAATTGCCGAACGCTGGCTGTGTGGAAAAGTGGCGCCTTCCGACGCCATGCAGCTGACGCGGATATTTATCTGCGACGGATATGTGCTGGGCGAAACACTCGAAGCCTTGATCGGAGAAATTATCGGCAAACATTTTGCCGGTGGTTTTCGCACGGTTCGTATCCGGTCCAAGGGAGAGTTGAGGGATGCGTTGTGCTACAGCACCGGCCTGAAAGACAGGCAATACGCAACGACGAAGCAGACGTACATAAAGAACGTATTGCTGTGGTGTGGCGCGTCGCCGAGCTGCTCGGCGTGTCCACGCGCGATCGCGTGACGCTGCGGCAGTTTGCGCGCGAGGAGGCGGAGAGCGAAGAGCCGCCGCCGCCCGGACCCTGGTCCCCATCCTGACTGGCGCGCCTTGAGCCAGTCCTCCGACCTTTGGAGTTTTCATGACGACTGCGGATAGAGAGCGGCGCGGGCTGACGATCGTCACCGGCGCCTCGGACGGGATCGGCGCGGAGCTTGCGCGCGTTTTCGCGGCGCGGGGACATGATCTCGCGCTCGTCGCGCGCCGCGCCGACCGGCTCGAGGCGCTGGCCGACGAAATCGTCGCGAAGGGCGCTCAACGGAGGCCGCTCGTCGTCGCCGCTCGATCTCGGCGAGCCGGGCGCCGTCGACGCGCTCGCCAGGGCGCTCGACGCGGCGGGAGCGCAGGCCGAGATTCTCGTCAACAATGCGGGCTTCGGTCTGCTCGGTCCGGTGGAGACGCTCGACGCCGCCGAGCAGCTCGGCATGATCGATCTGAACGTGCGCGCGCTGACCGCGCTCACGCTGCGCTTTCTGCCCGGATATTGTCGCCCGCCGCGGCGGCATTCTGAATGTGGCGTCGATCGCCGCCTTCATGCCGGGACCGAATTTCGCGATCTATTATGCGACAAAGGCCTATGTTCTGTCCTTCAGCGAGGCGCTGACACAGGAGCTGCGCGCGAGCGGCGTCAAGGTTTCGTGCCTCTGCCCCGGACCCGTCGAAACGGGCTTCCAGGCGCGCTCGGGCTTCGCGCTGGAGGGGAAGATGGGCGTCGCGCGCCTCGCGCTCGTCTCGCCCGCCGAGGTGGCGCGGCAAGGCTACGAGGGTCTCATGGCCAATCGGCGCGTCATCGTGCCGGGGCTCATGAACCAGGCGATTGTCGTCTTGGCGAGGCTCTTCCCGCGCGCCTGGCTGCTGCCGCTCCTGGCGACGTCGATGGACGGGCGGGAAAAGCAGGACCGATCTATCGCCTGCCCAAAGCTAAAGGAAGCGGAAACTGTCTTGCGCGAAAGTTTCTTCGGGAGAAAAGGGCGCGCCTCTCGCGGCGCGCCGCTTTGGCGCTCAGGCTTCTTCCGTCTTCAGGTTCAGCACCTGCCGGCCGCGATACATGCCGGTCTTGAGGTCGATGTGATGGGGACGGCGCAACTCGCCGGAATCCTTGTCCTCGACATAAGACGGGGCTTTCAGCGCGTCGGCGGAGCGGCGGAAACCACGCTTCATCGGCGAGGTTTTTCGCTTCGGAACAGCCATTTACTCTCTCCTCTGGGACCTCGGACCAAAGGGCCCTGGCTTTAAGAATTTCGGGAAGAGGGGCGCTTACACCATATTCGCCGTCCTGGCTAGGCCCGTCCTGAGCGGGGCGCAGCCGTCCGGCGCGCGGCCGGCCTTTGGCTTGCAAGCGCGACGGTCAAAGGCCAATTATGACGTTTAGCAAGGAGGAATGCGTGAAGGGACCGCTGACGTCGGATGTCGCCCCCGCCCTGCGGGCCTGGCCGCAGCTTCTCGTCCTGGGCGCGGTCATCCTGGGCCTCGCCGTCGATCTGATCCTCGGCCTCGACCGTCCCCACGCGCTGTTCACGCTCGTCGGCGGCCCGTTCGTCGCCGCCGCGGTGCTCACGATTTTATGGTGCGCGCGTGTCCTGCGAGAGCACGACACGCCCATCCAGGCCAATCGTCCGGCGACCGCGCTCGTGACCGACGGTCCCTACTTCTACACGCGCAACCCGATCTACGCCTCCTATGTCGCGCTGGTTTTCGGCCTCGGGCTCGTCCTCGGCTCCTGGACCGTGACCTTGCTCGCGCCGCTCGTGGCCGTCGCCCTGCATTACATGAGCGTGCTGCCGGAAGAGCGTCATCTGCAGCAAAAATTCGGCGACGAATACGCGCAATACTCTTTGGAAACGCCT
>CAWGZP010000153.1:0-43865 GCA_963826655.1 uncultured delta proteobacterium | reverse complement strand
CGCTAAGACACGGCAAGGATACGTGGATTTACGAATAGGGTACGCCAAGGCGTCGATCCATCGTTCGGCAAAACTGGGTCCAGCGAATTATCTGTCCAAATGTGTAGGATCCGAATGCAATAAGGATTGCAGCGCTCAATCTCCTTCGGACCAGGATGAGGATGAGGATGAGGAACATTAAGGCTCTCTCGCCTCGCGATGGGGTCAATGATTTGCAACGCACGGAAAGGCTTGCAGTTTAGGTTGTGCGGATGGCAACTTTGGTCTATCTTTAGGCCGACTCAGCATCCAGCGGGGCAAGATGGGCTGTGGCAGGCATCAGTTCTTGGATTACGATCTCATAATCGCACATAATTCGACAACAATTGGGATTTGCCTGTATTTGGATACAAGCAGGTTCATCAAAGTCTGCTCCCAATGGTAGGCTTCGGGTCTCCAAAAACTGATAAATAGTATTTTGGAGCATTCATAACAACCTCCTTTCTCTTCCTCTTAGGTCATAATTAGGCTAATCATCATAATACACCATCGAATTGGCCGTCAAAGGTGGCACCTAATCTCTTTATATTTCGCTATTGCACCCTATCTCGCAGCTTTTCACGATGTTTTATGCGGATCGGCGTAATGTCATTCCTCCCCTACCTCAAAACGACTAGAAGGGAATATCTTGCCCCTCGACGAAGAAAATATCGACAATATATGTGATGAACGACGCAACCAGATTTAAAACGAGTTCAGCCTCAAGTTCTGTTGTTCTGCTCCCTTGCGAGGCCTGATGCGCCACACCTTGACCGCTGCCGCGATAGGCGTACAGCTTTAAGATGCCTTCAGCAATAGGCCCTGGGATTTGGGTCGGATCGCTTCCTTGATGACGTTTGAGCGCCCTGTTGAAGTCTCCAGAGAAATCTTCTCTGTAGTAATGGGACAGGCAAGCTTCTATCGCGCAAAGCGCTTCTTTTATGCAATTCGGCGAGTCCGGTTCAGGCTTCTGATCAAAGAAGTAGCGTGCTTTATTAAAATGCCGCCGCACATCGGCCAGCTCAGGGTTAATAAGCACGCTCCCCATTCGTTGGATATTCTTTTGTGTCTGGGCGCGACCTCTCCGCTGAAACCGCCCTCCGACAAACTGATATCCTATGTTCTCCTCTGCAAGGAGCAGGTTGAGTTCCTTTGAGAAGTAGCTCCTGACGTCAGTGAGTGAAATTTCTTCTGCTGGTTCATTTTCATCACTTTGTTGCCACGCGGGTCTGAGCAGTATTTCGTACACTCTTTCACAGAAATCATAGACCGCATCCCAAGGCATTGCCTTTAGAGATTCGTGCACAACGTAAAACATGCTTTGTTGATAGTCCACGACGGGTTGCTTCGCAAAACGTGCTCTCCGGTATAGCTCTCTCAGAACCGCCTCTCGGCCACAAAGGTACGATCTTGAATCTAGGTCTACGAGAATGTGCGCCAAGCCTATAAGGGTATTTTCAGGAAATTCTCGCTCAAGTACCTTGCTGATCTCGATTCCAAAGCGCTGTTTGAATGTTACGTCTTCCATCACTTATTTGTCCGCAAAAGGTTGAAAGAGGCCGGCATCAGCGACGGCGGGAAACGCCGTTCGCTGGCTGCCGTTGTGAGCCGTAAGGTTCCGCAGGCGCTGCTACCTACGTCCCGATTCGCTTAACATTCCATGCTCTGAGACATCACAACTGAGGTCCACGTCGCGCATTCTCGTCCACACCGAAGCGGTGGTCTCGCTTTCGCATGGACGAAGAGGGCAGCTAATCCTGTGCATTGTTATCATAACATGGGGCTATGGCGTTGTTGCTGGTCCAAGCAGCAAAAAACCGAAAATGGAGTGTGGCAAACTCAACACTCGTTGGCATCGTCATTCCCTTTTGAACTTTTACACACCGCCTCTTGCGCTTCGCGCCCGGATAGCAAGTATCCGGGCCACCCCGATAGTATATCCCTGCCTAACTCAATTCAATAGATTCAACGACATGAATTCAACCTTCCTTGCCGGAAGGTTGTACCTCGGCCTGCCCCGGTTTAGCGCATGTATGATCTGCACATGGTAAAGTTTCGGGACGTCAGGAATTCTTGGACAAGGAGAGCTTACAAGAGCAACTCTTCAAGTTGCTCCAGGTTGAAAGAAGTTTCATGAGCCTGCGACATCCACCTTGCACATCGATTCGCATTCAAAGGAATACCAACCGGTGTGATGCCTGTACGGATGCAGAGCCTCATGCCCATGGCAAGCTCTGGGATACATGCGATTCCCAGAGCGCCTATGCTGGGGTGCTCCTGTTTCAGTCTTCGGAAGAGCCCCTTTTGGTCCAGTTCCACTGAAATATAGTGCTTGATGCCGTATCTTTCGAGGAGAACGCTCCCCTGGCGAACGAAGCAGTCATCGGTGCAACCCTTGCACTGAGCCTCAATATCACCTTTTACCGACCGGCATCCCGGTCTAAAGTCTCGAAGGCAATGGGCAATGAGAGCAAACTTGTACCTGGAGCGTTTGAACTCTTCTCTGTAGATTCTGTTCACCAATTCGATCTCAAGCATGTACAGGTGGTACTTTTCCTCCGTCGTGGTAAGCGTACTATCAAACCTCTTCGCAATCGGCAAGCTTTTCAAGTGATGCGAAACATTCTGCGTATAGACGGACAACGACTGCTTTAGGGTCTCCTTAACGAATCGGACAGTCTTCCGATCAGGTCCTGTGGTTTTCAAAGAACCAAGGAGGGAGGTTTTCCCCGCCCTCTGTATCAGACCCAGGAGTTTCCGTTCGTCAGGGCAAATATCGAGGAACAAACCGGCCAAGCGTTTTATTTCGGCATAATAACGTTCAGAGTCGTTGCCCTCGGCAAACAGAGAGTAGGTTTTTCCTTGGACCGGCGTGTACAGCTTCTCGCGATTTGACAATGCTTAAAACTCCTCCTAATTGACAGGGTAAACCTCCGGCTCTGCCAGCGGACTCATAGAGTTCGACATTTCCGGGAATGTACGGAGGTTTACCTTAAGGGCAGCTTAAAGCTCCACGAAAGGTCAGGCTCCGATGTCGTCATTCCGGCATGCTTTTGGCCGGAACCCAGTGTCCTTGAATATCTTGACTTAAGGACACACGGACCCCGGCTTAAAACCTGCCGGGGGGACGTATGCCGTGCACTATCCACGTGGATATATATGGAGCATGCCAACGCTCCAGCCGCTTTGAGCGGCCACTGGTTTTCCAGGCCTCCGGCTTGGCCGGAGGTATGTGACTGCAGAAGGTCAAAGCCAGGGCCACAATCGCCACGGCTACTTCTCATCATTTACCGATTGGTGCTTGTACTGGGAAGCCCAGGTTTTTTACGAAGCAGTCCTGGAAGTCCGGCAGGTTGGACAGTTCTTTTATCGTCAGCTTCCCACCAATCGAGTGAATCTCCAGGTTGCAGTCGCTGTTGACCAGTACCATTCTTGCCCCCTCCTTAGCAGTGTTGCCGACAAAAGTTACCTTCCCCGCCAGATCCCGTGGGAACAGCCCTATCGCGGCCAGCGAAGAAGGCCGGAGGTGTGCGCCGAAAGCCCCCGCCACCAGCACCCGCTCCAGGTCGGTGTATTCGAGACCCAAATCGTTGAGCAGCAGGGCGATGCCGGTTGCTATCGCTCCTTTGGCCAGTTGAACCTGTCTGATATCTTTCTGGGTCAGAAACAGGTCCTCTTTTCTCGCGATGACAAACGCCCTCCGGCCCGCGATTTCAACAAACCGTTCGTCTAACGGATTTTGCAGGCGGCCCTTCGCGGCCAGTTGGCCATTGGGCTCGATTGCCCCAGCGCGCAGCAATTCGGCGATGAGATCGATCAGACCGCTGCCGCAAAGTCCCCTCGGCGAAGTGTTTCCGATAACATCGAGATGGAGCGTTCCACCCTGCGAGATCGTGACACCCTGGACAGCGCCATCTTCGGCTCTGCACCCCCGGGAAATGTTCATCCCCTCCAGGGCGGGACCGGCGGCTGAGGAAGCGCCGAGGAGAAGTCCATTCTTAAGAGCTACTATCTCCCCGTTGGTTCCTATATCGATAAAAAGGGAAGGTTCGCTGTAGTTTTGAAACCCGCAGGCCAGGAGGCCGGCGAGGATGTCTGCTCCGACAAAGGCGGATGCCGCGGGAAGAGTTGTCACCACACCGCTGGAAGCCATGCGAATTCCAATCGATCCGGGACTCACATGCAGTTGGTGCGTAAAAACGGGGTGGTAGGGAGAACGGGCGAGAGAGCGGGCGTCAACGCCCAGGAGGAGGTGGAGCATGGTCGTATTGCCGGCAACGGCCATTTCGAAGATCTCCTCATCGCCAACACCCCCAGTGCGGCAAAGAGCGCCGATCAGTTCATTGATTCCCCTCACAAGTTCGGCTTGCAAGATGCCGGAGCCGTCTGCATTGTTGATTCCATAGGAGATCCGGGTGAGAACATCACCGCCGAAAACCGTCTGCGGATTGAGGCAGGACCGCACGCCGAGTGTTTCCCCCGTCTCCAGGTCCACGAGTTCGGCCACAACGGTTGTAGTCCCGATGTCCAGGGCGATTCCAAGACATCTTTTGCCGGGCGTGTACCGCAGGGCCAGCAGGCGATTCTCTCGTACAATGGCCTCCACATAAGACGGAATCGCGGCCAGTGACTCCCGGGCCAACCCGCAAAGTATCTCCCGGGTGGTTTCGGGGAAAGCGGCTTCGAGGCCCTCGGCCTTAAGCCGGCCCCATAGAGAAATATCGCCACCCGCTTCCATCAAAGCGCCACCCAGTAGTATAACTCTCCTTGTGAAGGGCTTTAGGTCGGGTCGAAGCTTTTCACCCCCTTCCACAATCCGGATCGTCCCCGTTCCATTCTCGAGAAAATCAACCGTGGCCGGGCCGAAAACTCTTGCCTGGCAGGCAAGCCTCACTCCCTTACTTACCAGGTCCCCGAGGTGCTCCAACTCCTCACTTCGGGGAGGGCTTATATTTCCGCAGGCTCTGACTCTGCACTTGCCGCAGATTCCCTTGCCGCCGCAGGGCGCCTCCAAGCCTAATCCGGCGTCCCGGGCGGCGCCAAGAAGGGTCGAGCCTTCCGGCGCAAGCGTCCGCGCTCCGGAGCCAAAGCTTACACTGCAATGGTTCCCTGACGATTCATCGATACCGTCGCCCGATTTGTTATTCATGACGATAACAGGCACTCCGCCACCCAGGCGGGCGAGATACGAGATGGCATCGAGAACCACTGGAAGCCGCCCGTCTTTTCGAGGATCCGGGGTTGAAAGCGCGGCGGCTTCCGTCAAGCTGCGAACTCCGTATTCCAGTACGCGCGGTTCCACCGACGAGCTTCCAATGTCAACGCGGCTCCCAAGGGCTTCGGCTTCGACCGTCATACAAAACGGCGCCCCAAAGTTTTCGAAGCCCGTGGACTTCCTGACTTTAACGGCAGTTTGCGCCATAACGGCCGAATCGGTGTGAAAGCGTTCTCGCATTTGCCGCAGGATTTCAGTCGTGGCCGCATTCATCATGCCTCCGGGGCAAATGACCGGGGGACGATCTACAATTTCGCCATCGAGTACGGCGGCCAGACGTTCTTTTTCAGTCCTTTGCATCGGTGATGCATGCCTTTCTCTCCGGATAAGAAGACCCCGGCTCGTTCGCCTTCGAACCTTTCTTCTCAGGCCAATTTTTTTTGCATTGCTTCCAGTTTGTCCTCCTTGACCGGATAGCCGACTTCTCTCACCGTATCGAGCATCGCGTGGATATTGGCGAAGGGCGTCTCCGTAGGGAGGCTGCACCCCGAGGCCACGACATAGCCCTTTGGGGAATCATGTGCTTTCATGATGCAATCCACTGTGGCCCGCCTGACATCCTGGACCGTACCCTGAAACATGATCCGCGAAGGACTCACATTGCCCATAAGTCTCGTCCTGTGGCCTACTTTCTCCTTTGCCGCCGAGAGGTCCTCGACGTTGTCGATGCTTATGCAGTCCGAACCCGCATCCACCATAAGGTCCCAGATCTTGCTCGTGAGCCCGCATATGTGAAGAGTGGCCGGCTTACCCCTGGAATGGATATAGTCGATGAGCCTTTTCAAATAAGGAAAAGAAAACTCGGCGAACTGTTTAGGGCTTATCAGGGTGGAAGTGGATACCGGTTCGGTCAAGCTGGGCGTCCCACCCAGGTCAATAATGGCTTTTGAGCAGTTCAGGCTGGTCTCGAGGGATACCTCGCACAGCTTGTGGACAGCGGAGGGATTCTTCAGGACGAGCCTTACCAGGGTGTCCGCTCCGATTAGAAACGCGGCGTTGGTGAACGGACCGACCACCGCACCGGCCACCGGGACCTCCGTGCCTATTTCATCGAGCGCTATCTTCAGGGCTTCCAGGTGATGAGGCAAATTGCCGTCTTTGTACGGGTCCGCCGGTTGCAGCGTGTCGATTTTCGAGATGTCGTCTATTGCCGGCGCGTCCAGGTGGGCGGTTTCGTCTTCCGGATAATAGACCTTTGCGCCCATCGCTTCGGCCTGGACATACAGATCGGTGAAGATTCTCACCATGTCGTAGCCGAAGAGCCGGTAGGCGTCCACCTGCGCCCGGGCAATGGCTTTTCCGTTGCCCCTAAATTCCGAGATCTTGCAGCCGGTCACGCGAGCGGCCCCGTTGCCGACAATGGGAACGCACGGCAGGCGGTCCACCGGTTCGCCTCGCCCATATGCAGCCAGTCTTTCGATGGGTTTCATCACATCTAGAAGCATTGTCTCAGACCTCCCGTCAGCGATTTCGCAACCTTGACGGCGCCCGACGCGGTCGCCGCATAGCCGTCTGCTCCGATCTTGTCCGCAAATGCCTGTGAGATCGGCTCACCGCCTATCATGACCTTGAACTGTTCTCGAACATTTTCCTTATCGAGCAGCCTCATAACCTCCGCCATTCCATCCATGGTGGTGGTCATCAGGGTCGAGAGAGCAATTATATTGGCGCCCACCGCCCTTGCTTTATCCACAAAGACCAGTGGCGCAACGTCGCGTCCCAGATCAAAGACTTCAAAACCCGATGTTTCGAGCATGATTTTCACCAGGTTTTTACCGATGTCGTGCGTATCGCCCTGGACAACGCCTATGACTACCTTTGCCGCCTCCGCGGCATCGTCTTTGGAAAGATGCCGCCGCAGAATCTCGATACCCGCAATCATCGCGTCCGAACACAGGAGCACCTCGGGAATGAAGTATTCCTGCTGCTCGTATTTTTCTCCGACTACCTGCATTCCCTTTACCAGTCCCTCGTTTATGGCGTCGGCCGCGCTGATCCCGGAGCGGATAGCTTCCTGTGCCGCACTCCGTACCGCTTCCTCGTCCATAGCGATCACGGCCGTCGTCAGATTTTGCAAAATTTCATCTCGGTTACGCAACTTTTCCCTCCAAATCGCCAAAGGTTGGATTCTTCATGCCTGTCCGTACCGGACTTTGGCCTGCGGGCGCCTCTCCGCGCCTTCGGATCACAACGCAGATCATGATTTTGCCTATATGTCCAATTGATAAAATCTATGATATAATCGGAATTAATTGGCGGGAGCTATCAGGAATATGGCTCCAAGGAAGTCGAATCGTTTATTTACCGGCTCGTTGCAAACCGGACTCTTTCGAACAGTACCTCGTGCCCCTCTGGGACACCCCGAAACAACGAAAAGCTCCGTGGGCTAACCGGCGGAGACTGTGTCGCAATTCGGATACTTGTCCTGACCTGGCCCAATGTCCTCGACTTGCCCCTCCAAAATGCTGTACCCGGATTGTGTCCGGATAACCCTTTCGATTTTGAAACCGGCAGTTGCGCAGAGCTTCCGGTATTCCTCTTCGGAACGTTCACGTCCGCCTGTCAGCGCCAGCATATGCAAATCTATGAGGATCACATTCGGATGGTGCTCCACCCTGTCCGGCAGAAGGCGTTCGATAAGGAGCAGTTTGCCATTTTCCTTCAAGGCCTTGCGGCAATTCTTCAGGATAGCAAGGCTTCGTTCATCGTCCCAGTCATGGATAACGCTCTTGAGGATGCATGCATCGATTCCGCCGGGAACGCCGTCAAAAAAGCTCCCCCCGACAATCCGGCACCTCGAGGCGACTCCCGCTGCCTCCATCATAGGCAGAACACCGTCAATTACATGCGCCTGATCGAACAAAATACCGTTAGCCGCAGGATAGGCGACGAGGATAGCGGAGAGTAGGGCTCCCTGGCCCCCTCCCACGTCCGCAATGGTGCGAAAAGACGAAAAATCGTAAGCATCGAGCAGGTCCCGGGCCACTCCTTTTGTCGCCCATCTGAGCCAGTCGTTGAAATAGCAATTCAGCTCCTGATGCCGCCTCCGATGTTCCCATTGACTTATGCCAAAGACATGATTGAATGCGGCGTCGCCGGACATCACGCTATTAGCGAGACCCAACCAGGCGCTCATGAACTCTTCGCCGCAAAGGATTGCAAAGCCGCGAAGGGAATCCGGTCTGCCGGACTGCAAAGATTCCCCCAGCCTTGTCAGTCCAAAAAGCCCCTCTGGACCCTCCGTGCACACCCCAACCGCCACGAGGCCTCGCAGGACCCGATGGAGAGAACGCCCATGCGCTCCTGTTAATCCGGCCAGTTCGACGCTGCTCCGGGGCCCGTCAGCCAGCAGATCGGCGATGCCGAGCTTTGCTCCCAGATATAGTAAGGCTGTGCTGCGGTAGCCATCCAGAAGATCATGGATGTTTCGAGGATTGTCAGCACCGGCTCGCCTCCCGGTCTGCCTTCCCCCCAACCAGACCAGCGTCAATCCGATTACGGCGGTTGGCAGGAAGAGGCCGGCCGCTTCAGGTATCGCTACGTTTCCCGGTGCGATCAGCGAAGCGGCGAGCCAGGCGGATGATGCGAGTACAAGAAGAACTCCGACTACCTGCAGGAAAGTTCCCATGTGTTCTAGAAATTCCGCTGAATGAGCCAATCGATCTGAAGCCGCCGCTGTTGTTTCCGAACGAACTTCTGGAAATCGTGCCCCATTTTCTATTATTTCGGCAAAAGGGACCAAATCCCATCCACCAGATCACCTACAGTCCGCGCCGTGGCTTCGGGCGTGCCCGGCCCATACGGTGTTCGGTTTACGTCCAGGATGGCGGTCCGGCCCTCATGAACGGTATAATCAATCTTGCCGTAGTCCAGGCCCAGCTTGCGGCGAAGGCCGATCACCTCTTCCGGAACCGGACATCCCTCGTCAACGGGAGTGCACGCCGCCCTCTTGAGAAAAGGATCCAGGCCGGCCACCCGAACGCTGCGTATGCGTTCCCCGAGAAACAGGTAGTGGCGAATGAAATATGTCTCGCCTTCTCTTTCCGGCAGGAATTTTTCAACGACGAGCGCCCGGTTGCGGAACACCCCGGCCGGAACGTCCTCCAGGCTCTCGTAAACAGGGTATCTCTCCAGCTGTCCCCTACAGGAAAACTGTCCCAGCGCTTTCTCCGCCATCAGGAGCATTTTCCTCCAAAGCCGGGCAATGATGCGGTAACGGAGCTTGAGCAGAAGGTACTCCGGCCAGCCCCCGGCGTTTTTGTCTGTCTTCACGATGACCGGTCCGCGGTAATTCTCTTTACCCCTAAGCAGGTTCGTGCTGAATCCACGTTTTGAAATGTCGAAAACCCGGCGGTTTATCGAGGCGGGCAAGAGTTGTATATGTCTGGCAAATCGGGCAGGCGTGCGCGTGAGGTCAATATGTGGAATCACAAGGCCGGCATCGGGGCGCCTTCGGATGCCGTTGACACATTCGACTGTGAGCCCACGCTTCCGCCATTCCATGCTGAGGGCGTTCAGCAGATACTCATCATGGAGTCGTTGGCGTTCATGTAGAAGAATGACTATCCGCTTCACAGCCGAGCCCTCGCAATCCTTGGAAGGCGTTTTAGAATCAATGTCGGACAACGGTCGCCCAGATCGTAGGTTGGCAACCGAACGCGGTAGATTTCGAAGCCGCCCTGTCCGTCGCAGAACAGATCGGAAACCTGGTCGAGCGTCGAGAAGTAGTATCTTGCCTTCGAACCTCGGTATGTGTTTATGGCCATGATATGCTCAAGAGGCCAATCGAGCCTGGAAGCCAATCTTCCCAAATCTGGAGTTGCATCGTGAAGCGCGCGCCAGACCGCGTCCAACTCCACTCCCTCAGCGGTGCTGTTCGACAAAGACATGCCAAGGCGGAGCTTGAAAATATTCAGGCTGGATATCCTGCCATCCATCAGGTCCCTGAGAACAGACTCCGGATTCTCCCGGCATGGCGGCGGCACATAGAGACGGAAAATGCAAAGCCCCCGATCTGAAACGATCTCTTTCAGTAGACGTGCCAGCCGCCGTTGCTCTTCAGGGTAGGCCAGCAGGTGCAAACCTCCATCGCAGAGCACAATATCGCGGGAACACCCTGGCAGCATCATGCGTCGCCAATCGATGCACGAAACACCGTCTTCGGGTCCGGGCCAGACGTAGTCGATCATTTCCGGCGTACGGTCAACGGCGAGAAAGTCCGTCCCCTCCGGCCAGGGCAAATGATAAAGCTCCGGGGTTACCCCAAGCAGCAGGACACGCGGTGGTGCTCCTTGATTACGGAACCAATCTAGAACGGCGTCAAGGCAAAAATTGATATCTTGGGCCGATGGGCGCAGGGGAGGTCCTATCCGGCGCCACTGCACCGCAATGTCCGGCCATTGGCCGTTGCGGTCATATTCAGCTTCAGAGCCGGGTCCATTGGCATCCGCCAAGCCTCGTCCTGCAAACGATAGGGCCTTCATCCCTTCAACTCCTTGTATTTTTCGAATAAAATTAGAGCAATGAAAAAGTCCCGCGCCGATACCAAGTTGACTATAGCGGCGTCCCCGGCGCAATTCCTTTGTATTTAGCCGGAATAGCGCACCCGATACGGGAAGGCACTGTGCAGCCTAAACCAGTATTTTTTGTGACATTTTGACGAAAGGTTTCACGGTCTTATAGAGAGCATAAAATAGAAAGAATAAAGTTATGCCATAATTATCTCTAATTGCGTTGAGTGCAGCATGCCTAGAAATACGTTTTTTCTTGTATCCTTTCCATATTTGATATGCAACATCATATTTATTCCAGCTTAGCCTCAAGGACCTTCTCAGCCTTACGCCAAAGGTGTTCTTAGACCTGATAAGCTCGGCCCTAAGCGCGTCGATCTGTACCGCTAAGGCTTTTTGGTAGGAGCGAAGGGCAACGGTCTGCTGATTGAAGTCCCCGACACCGGCGCCGCATTGGCTAAGGGAAGTCATTGTCCGTCTCGCACCTTTCTGACGGTCTCCCCACTCGCAATGCGGCCAAGAGTGGAAATATGAGGCGTAGTTGTCGATGCACAGCACATCGGGCTTGAGACCGGCACATCGAAAAGCCATGTTGACCGATAATTGGTCGCGGCTTGAATAACGCAGCACATGGGCCAGCCAGACGTCGAGCATGGCGCGGACTAAGGGGTTGCGGTGGTCGCGCAGCAGAATGGCAGTCCAGTAGGGCTTTTCCTGCAACATTTCAGGGACTTCCATTGAATAATGGTTCAGTTGCTCGAAGATCCGGTTTCGGTCATCAAGACCGCATCTCGCCACCTCAAGGAATTCGTCGAGCACGGTATCCCTGAAGCTGTGTTGGGGAAGGCAAAATCCCGAACCGGATAAATGCTTCTCGATCAACTCTTCCGGAGGCTTGGTGAGTAGAACGGAATTATCGATGTAGAGGGAGCAATCAAAGTTTGGTAAGCACTCGTGTGGACGGAGCTTCAAGGCCCTCTGACTGCGAATCGGGTCCATACCGAAGAGCGTGGGCACATGCTGCACCTGCCAGGTTTGGCTACGCAAATCGGGGTCGTCGGTGAGACAAATAAAGGGTACGGAGGAAGTAAGAGCAATGGGTTGCTCTTTTAGTTTTTCGTAACCCCCAAGTAGCGTTGTATATGCACAAGCAGATCGTGCTTTATTTCCACAGGCATCAGGCATGTTGATTTCCACGTGTCATCGGGTATGGAATGTTGCCCGGGCTCTAACCTAACCCGAGCCAAAGCGCCAGAGATCGGTTAACTCGAATCATCGTGTCCTCATCCAGTCGCCCAATTACCTGCCGCAACTCATCCTTTCGAACCGTTGTGATCTTGTCCAAATGATTTGGCAAGGCTGTTTCCGACCTGGAAATGGCCCTTTTGAAGACGCCCGTCCTGTGCGCCGCTTCTTCCCGGCACTCATGTGTCGTGGCGCCTCTCATGACTCGAACTCACTCTTGGGCACACCTGACTGGCGAATGATCGATTGGAGTGTTCCGACACGGAGTTCATCATGGTTCGGGACCGGGACGGTTATTGTTGTGTCTGAAAGCCGCTTTTGCATAACTATATGGCTGCCTCGCTGATGTACTTCCAAAAACCCGTGGCGTGCGAGGATGCTGCAGACATGCTTCCCGGAGAGGACCCGGAGCTTACCCAACAGATACCTCCATTTGGGTCACATACACTTCCTCATGAAAGCGTGTCTGAATTTCATTCGGAGAGGCAGTCTCGAAAAACAGTTCAACCGCTTCCTGAAGATTATTTCGAGCCTTCTCGATCGTGTCGCCCTGACTGGCAATATCCAGCTCTGGGCAGAGCGACACATACCCGTCTCCCTCACGTTCGATAATCGCTGTAAGTTGCTTTTTCACAGTATCTACCCCAATTCTTAGTACAAAAGATCAACTAACTTTTAATGATTAAATCATAGTTTGTCATCGCTACCGGCGGATCAGCATTTCGGAGTCGTACCACGCTAAAACCCTGCAGGTCAAAGACCGAGTGGCCATAATCGGCCATTCTACATTCTTAAAATGGTGTTTTTAGCCTGGGAATAGCCCCTTTAACGGCGACCATCTGGTGAGGAAATATTCCACACCGACTCCACAAAATACTCACACCCAAGGATTGTCGATGCAGTCACTTCCTCGAATGCGCTTGGAGACCCACTCCCGCCACGAAATCCCGGTACCGCTTCCGAGCTTCCTAATCGGACCCGAAGAAGTCCTGGATGAACTTCAACCATTTAAGCGCCATGTTCGCCAGGTTTCATCCTCAGAGCCATGGCTTTCTTGCTGATTTCTTCTATGGACAAATCCTCGTCCAGACCTTGACGCCACTTCGTGTAATCAAACGGTTCCCGCTGAATAAGGGCGATAAACCGTTCCGCTTCGACATCGCCGAGGTGCCTGGCAAGGATTTCAAGCCCTTTCAACCTGATCTCTGTGTCGGTCATCATGAGAAGACCTCCTTAATGAAGCCGATAGGATCGCAAACCTTAATGTTATCTATAAGGGCGAGGAGAGAGATTTGGTTCAGGGCACTGTTGGATTGCAGTAAAAGTGATACTTCAAGATTCGTTCGGTCGATCTCTCGTGGATACCCCCAGCCGATAAATCGATAATTCCGAGGATTGCTTTTACCACCGCCTCAAACCGAAAACTCCATCGTCAAATCAATGGCCCTGGCTGAATGGGTGAGGGCGCCGCAGCTTACGAAATCGACGCCGGTTTGAGCTATGGAGCGCACGGTCTCAAGGGTTACCCCCCCGGAAGCCTCCATGATGACGCGGCCTTTTCCAATCTCGACGGCCTGCTTGAGTATATCCACCGAAAAATTGTCCAAAAGCACTATATCGGCCCCAGCTGAGATCGCTTCGTTTAACTGCTCGAGATTCTCCACTTCGACTTCGATGCGAAAAGTATGGATAGCGCCTTCGCGCGCACGGCGCACCGCTTCTTTCACGCCTCCCGCGAACGCAATATGGTTGTCCTTGATCAGGATGCCGTCGGCCAGCCCGAACCTGTGATTCCTGCCGCCTCCGTGCCTCACTGCTTCCTTTTCGAAGCCGCGCCACAACGGAGTCGTCTTTCGCGTGTCGAGCAGGCGGCATCCCGTCCCGGCAATCGCGTCCGCCATTTTTCGTGTCAGGGTGGCAACCCCGCATAATCTTTGAACGAAATTGAGGGCTGTACGTTCGCAGGTCAATAACGTCCGCACCCGCCCTTCCATCTTGAATACCGTAACGTTTGGCGCGATCCGTTCTCCGTCGGGGAACAGGCATTCCACCTTGATTTCCGGGTCGAACAGCTCGAAGATTCTTCCGAATGGTTTCGATCCCGACAGAACGAACGGTTCCCGGCCGAAAACAACCGCTCCGCCTTCCCGCTCGGCAGGTATGACAGACAGCGTCGTTGCGTCCCCGCTGCCGATATCTTCGAGAAGGGCCAGCCGGAGCAACTCGTCCATTTCAATCATCAGCGTCACTCCGTCCGGGTTTCCGACAACCCGTTCACGATTTCCAGCCTGCGGTTTAGTTTCTCGATCTTCTCGCCAAGCCGGGCGTTTTTCTCGCGTTCCTTGTCGATTATTTCATGCGGGGCCCTGTGCAGAAAATCATCGTTGGAGAGCTTCCTGCTGGTCAATCCGAACTCCTTCTCGAGTTTGGAGAGTTCTTTTTTCAGCCGAGTGGCTTCGCTCTCGAAGTCGATAATGTCCTTGAGGACGACAAAAACTTCTATTTTCCTTACGACCGTCCCTGCCGCATACCTCGGTTTATCGGCCTCGCCGCTCAGGGCGACGGTTAACCTGGATACCTTGGCAAGGTCACCGATGGTGCGCTCGTTCTCCCTGAGGAGTCCGGGATCCGATCCTGGCTCGCACAGGCACACCACCTCCACTTTGAGCCCCGGAGAGACGTTCATTTCACCGCGTATGTTGCGGATTGCGTCTATGATCCCCATAACCGTTTCCATTTGCTCTTCGGCCTCGGGATCGATCCTTTGGGTCTCGGGTTCCGGGAACGACGCCTTCATTATGCTCCCGGAGGTATGAGGCAGTTTGTGCCAAAGCTCCTCGGTGATAAACGGCATCACCGGATGCAGAAGGATAAGGACTTTCCCCAGGACAGTGGCGGCAATGGACCTGGCCAGGGCGCCCGACTCCGGATTTTCACCGTAAAAGTCCGGCTTGATCATTTCCAGGTACCAGTCGCAGAACTCATGCCACAGGAACTGGTAAAGCACCTGGGCGTACTGGTTGAAAAGATAGTTGTCTAAAGCCTCGACGGTTTCGGCGGAAACTCTTTGCAGACGGCTTAAAATCCAGCGGTGGGCAAGCCCGTCTATTTTTTCAGGAATCCGCACGGGCCCCTTGAAATCTTCGAGATTCATCAGCAAAAACCGGGCGGCGTTCCATATCTTGTTCACAAAATGCTTGTAGCCCTCGATGCGCTCCTCGGAGAGCTTTATGTCCCGCCCCTGGGCCGCAAAGGCCGTAAGGGCGAACCGGAAAGCGTCGGTCCCGTACCTGTCCATCATGAGAAGGGGATCGATGACGTTTCCCTTCGATTTGCTCATTTTCTGCCCTTCGGCATCCCGAACGAGGGCATGAACATAAACTTCGTGGAAGGGGACTTCCTGCATGGAATGAAGCCCCATCATCATCATCCTCGCGATCCAGAAAAACAGGATGTCGAACGCCGTAACCAGGACGGAGGTGGGATAAAATTTTTCCAGCTCCGCTGTCTTGTCGGGCCACCCGAGGGTCGAAAAGGGCCACAAGCTGGAACTGAACCAGGTGTCCAGAACGTCCGAATCCTGTTCGAGCGGAGAACCGGGGCAGTTCGGGCATTCGCCGGGAGCTTCAGTCGCTACGATCACATCGTTGCACTTGAGGCAATACCATGCGGGGATGCGGTGCCCCCACCATATCTGACGGCTTATGCACCAGTCTTCGAGGTTTTCCAGCCAACTGAAGTAATCCTTTTCCCATTTGCTCGGGATAATCCTGGTCTTACCTTGCTTCACCGCGTCGATGGCCGCTTCGGCAAGAGGTTTTGTCGAAACGAACCACTGCATCGAAAGCATCGGCTCGACTACATTATGGCAGCGATAGCAGTGTCCGACCCGGTGCTTGTACGGCTCGGTTTTAACGAGATAGCCGCCCTTGTCGAGGTCCTTGAGAATCTGTTTGCGGCAGTCAAACCGGTCCATTCCCGCGTAGGGTCCCGCCTGTTCGGCCATGATCCCGCGCTCGTCTATCACCTGGACCATTTCGAGGTTGTGCTTTGCGCGGAGAGTGAAATCATTGAAGTCGTGGGCGGGTGTGACTTTTAGCGCCCCGGTGCCGAACGCGCGTTCCACATACGAATCGGCGATCACGGGTATGTGGCGCCCGACCAGGGGCAAAATGACTTTTTGGCCGATATAGGCTTTGTATCTTTGGTCTTCCGGATTCACGGCCACAGCCGTATCGCCCGGCATCGTCTCGGGCCGCGTGGTGGCGACGACCAACGCTCCTTTTCCGCCCACCAGGGGATACCGGACGTGGTACAAAAAGCTGTCCAGTTCTTCGCCCTCGACCTCGATATTGGCCAGCGCGGTCATGCAGCGCGGGCACCAGTTGATCATGCGCTTGCCTCGATAGATCAGGCCCTCTTTATATAACGCAACGAAAACCTCGCGCACCGCCTTGGAGAGCCCCTCGTCCATCGTAAACCGCTCTCGAGACCAGTCGCATGACGCGCCGAGCCGCTTCAACTGGTTTATGATGATCCCGCCATACCTGGACTTCCATTCCCATACGCGCTGCAAGAAAGTTTCCCGGCCCAGCCCGTGCCTCGTCAGGCCTTCAGCCCCGAGTTGCCGTTCCACCACGTTCTGGGTGGCGATCCCCGCGTGATCGGTCCCCGGCACCCATAGGACCTCAAAGCCCCGGAGCCGTTTGTACCGGCAAAGTATGTCCTGCAGGGTGCTGTTCAAAGCGTGGCCCATGTGGAGCTGGCCGGTTACGTTCGGAGGAGGGATTACTATTGAGAAAGGCGCTTTGGAACTACTTGCGTCTGCAATGAAATACCCGTTTTCTTCCCAAAAACCGTACCAATGCGATTCGACTTCGGCAAATTCATATGCTTTAGGCAGAGCGCCGTTGCTCATTGAGTTGATTCCCCCTACTGAAGCTCTTTCCTGAGTTTTTGCAGTTCCTCGTCGATTATCGACCTGACCAGATCCGGAAGCTTTGATTCCACCATGACCCTTATGTGTTCCTGCAAACGCGATTCGATCTGGTCGATAAGTTCTTCAACCGTTTTTGAAAGGTCCGCGGAAGGTTGTATCGGCGTATTCTCCGGCCCCTGAGACCCGGAAACCGCCGGTTCGGACTCGATCCCGGCGGACCGCGCTTCCTCGGGCGCCTTCATTGCCGAAACGGCCCTATCCCGCAAGTTTGCACTTGTTCCCCCGGCTGCGCCGGATTCGGGCATTTCGGGTTCATCCAAAAGCTCATCCAGGATCGCTTTTTCGTCTTCTTCGTCTAAAACCTCCAGTTCGCCCCTGTCCACTGTCTTTCTTGGAGGCCTCCGCCCCGACAGGACCGAACAGCGATTCATCCTCATCAGATTCCTCGCCGAACGACTCGATTAGCTCTTCGTCTTCGAAGACGGACCTTTGAGGCCCCCGTTCTTTCGCCGGCTGCGGGGTCTTTCTTACGGGCTTCACCGGTTCGGGTTCAAGATCCGCGTCCACATCCAGGATCTCCACGTCCAGGTCCAGATCCTCATCTTCGTCTATGGGCCTGCCCGGCATTTCAATAATATCCTCCAGATCGATTATTTCATCGTCCTGGCTCTCTAATTCGACATCGAGGTCCCGCATGGGATCGTGAGGGACTTCATAAGGGGACGGTTTCGTCGGTTTCTTCATCAGCGCCTCTCGTCCGGGTGCACACACCCGTTGGAATAGGGAGAAAACGTATTTTGTCTTTCGACAAAGTAACCGATACCACGCATAAAAATAACCTGTCAAGGCTTAGCGCTAATCTCGGCCAAAGAACAATCGAGCCGGGACGGGAAAAGGGACGCCAATGGGGCATCCCTTTGATAAATAATTGATTTCAACTAAGTGAAAGATAATCAGATTTCAGTATTTAAGCATAACCATTCGCAAAGTCCCCGTCACCCGAGGCGCATTGTGCCCCTTTTTCATTGTGGTGCGCTCACCTTTCACGCCACGCATTTGATGTCGAGCAAAGGGGTGCCGTCGACCGCGTCAAGGCCCTCTACTTCTATAACCGTTCCCTCGATCCCGATTATCTCGACGGCGCCGACAGAAATAGGATTTGGCCGCTCGGGGCTCCGGGTAGAAAAAACGCCTCGTTTAGGCCGGGTAAGGTCATGCCTGGGGTGGACTTGAAACACGTCGCGTTCGGCAAGGTGCATCCAGTAAAGAATTTCGATCGTTCGGCCCTTATCAAGACCGAACAGGGCCTCTTTGTACCGCTCTTCGACAACCAGCTTCCCCCTGACTGTCGACTCGCTCCCCTGCCGGGGCGCTTCGGCCGGGTCGGAAATCGGACTTCGGATCACGCCGATCGGCTTGAGAACTATTTCCATGACTGCTCCTCCTAAGACAGTTATTCATGTCCCTTCGGGACACCCTGAAACCATGAAAAGACGTGGCAATCACCCCGGGGGATTTTGCACCTCGCGAGGAACTTTGAGACAGCTCTTCACGTCCCCCGGGACACCCTGAAACCATAAAAATCCGTAATTCGTAGGATGGGTGGAGCAGAGCGCAACCCATAAATCTTTTCGTAACAGTGAAAATCACTCTTCACTCTTCACTGCTCACTGCTCTTAAAAAATCTTCGGGCAAAAGGGTCGCCCGCCCTGCGAAGCTCACGCAAACCGTGTCCAGTTGTGCCTCTGTACAAAGCTCCGGCTCGCCTCCCGGTTGGACGGCCAGGGAAGCATCTGAACGCCTGAAGATCAGCTGAGAGAAAGCGAGGCTGCGGCTGCCCATCGCACTTATCCCGGAATGTATCTCGATTTCATCGTCGTATCTCAACGCTTTTCGGTATTTACAACGCGCTTCGACGATCGAGAGGTGAAGCTGCCGGTTTATGAACTCACGGTAAGGAAAGCCTATTTTCTTTAGCAGGTCTTCACGGGCCAGCTCGAATAGGTGATAATAATTGCCGTGATAGACAGCCTGCCCCATATCCACCTCAAAAAGTGGGACACGGAGGCTCGTTATGTGGTAGTAAACAGAGGAGTTTTGCGCCTGAATCCGCGCAATTGTTTTTTTCTGTAAGGGGTCTTTCATGGGAAGCTCCTGTCGACAATGGCCGGAATTGCGGCCGCGAACAGTATATAGGATAATATTGTGTTATTTATAGTCTATCTTGAAAGGAGGTTCTTTGGGCATTTTCCCGCAAATGAATAATTCCGGCCGGAAACGGGATGGTTCCAAGCATAGTGGACGTCCCTCTTCGACACAATCCGCCGGCGGCCCTTACTCCCTGAAGATCTATAAAAGCCTTCGCCCTGTTCTCGACCGCATACGGACGCCCGAACCGGCCCCCTTCGTGCCGGACCCGTTCCAGCTTGAAGCCTTGAGAGAAATCGAGACGTTGGACGTCCTCGTTACCGCCCCTACAGGCGCCGGAAAAACTTATATCGCAGTTGAGGCCATTGGCAAGATTTTTAAGAAGGGGGGAAAAGCTGGTACGCGTCGCCCCTCAAAGCGCTGTCAAACGCAAAGTATCAGGAATTTCGAGACATCTTCGGCCAGGAAAACGTCGGAATACTCACGGGAGACCGGAAAGAAAATTCCCAGGCGCCGATAATCGTCGGGACCACCGAAATCCTCCGCAATCAGTTGTATGACATAATGCACCGGGGAGAAAACATCGACATGGACCTGGTGGTCCTGGACGAGGCCCACTACCTTGGCGATCCCGACAGGGGCGTCGTGTGGGAAGAGGTGCTTATCTATCTTCCTCCGCGTGTGCAGCTTCTCCTGCTTTCCGCAACGATACTCAATGCGAGTGAAATCTGTCAATGGCTCACCTGGATGCGTGGCTCCGAATGCAAATGGGTGGCCGCATACGAGCGCCCGGTACCGCTTTTTCCGCTCTTTCTTTTCCCGAACGGCGAGCTTGCACCGCTCGGAACCCGCCGGGGCCTGCTCCCGAGGATCGAGAAAATCGATCCCAAGTCGCTTCCCAGGAGTGAACTGGCGGAAGTCCCGAAAGTTCTCGATGCGCTTCGAAACGCCAACCTGCTCCCCGCCATATTTTTCCTGAAATCCAGGGCTGACTGCGACAGGGCCGTCGCGTTGTGCCGGCCGGCCCTTGATTCCGACAAGCGGGAAGAACCTGAAAAATTTTGGAGCCGGCTCGACGAACTGCTCGAAGAGTATCCTTTTCTCAGGGCACACCAGCACCTTTCGATCCTTAAGAAATGCCGGGTGGGCTCTCATCACGGGGGCCAGCTTCCGCACTGGAAGGTTATGCTGGAAAAGATGATGCAGGCTGGACATATCGACGCCATCTTTGCGACCTCTACGATCGCCGCGGGGGTTAATTTCCCTGCGCGTACCGTGGTTATTTTTCAAAGTGACCGGTTCAACGGTAAGGGATTTGCCGAGCTAAGGGCAACCGACCTGCTGCAGATGACCGGCAGAGCGGGGCGCCGTGGGATGGACGAAATAGGTTTCGTGCTCGTCGTCCCGGGGCAGCACCAGGACCCGCGGCTTATAAACGATCTGCTGAAATCTTCTCCCGATCCCATCCAAAGCCAGATCCGCGTGAATTTTTCGATGGTCTTGAACCTCTTGTTATCCCACACACCCGAGGAGGTTCGTGGCCTTTTCATGGCGTCTCTTGCCACTTTCCAGAACATGAGCAGCGACACACGGTCGATGCAAAAGCTCGATACTGTCCGGGCTCAACTCGATCAGTGGCGTGAGCAGATGGCTTGCGGGTCCCTCGATGAGATCGCCCGAATCCGGGATGGTTACTCAAATTCCGTCGAGCAGGTCCGGAAAATGAGCAAATCCTTCAAGCGACGGCCCAGACAAAAACAAATGGTCGACCGGCTCGCCCCCGGCCGAGTCTTCCTCAGCCAGAGAGGAACCCCCTATATTTGCGTCGCCTGGCCTGACTTCGATTTTAAAAACGTGGAAGCCGTCCGCCTGGCAAACCCGATGCGGTTTCGGGGACGCCGCATCAGGACCCACCGGGTGGCGTTCCAGCGTGTCCGGGAGTTGAGCATCCTGCTCGATTCTTTTCCCGGCATGGAAAAGCGGCAAGAGTGGACGGACCTGCTCGCGCGCGCCGCAAACGATGAGTTCAGGCCGATCGAATCCGATGGGAACGTTTCGGAATCCGACGACCTTGCCTCCAGGGACCTGGCGGCCATGACCGAAAGACTGAACGCCTATCCGTGCGAAAAATGCTCCCTGTTCGCTCCCTGTCGTAAAGAAACGGGCCACCCCTTCTCTTCGGCCCTGGGCAGTTATTTTCATCTATTCGCAAAGGTGGACTCGGCCCAGGAGCAATTCTGGCGTTCATTTATCAGGCACTTCAGCCTGCTTCAGGCCGAAGGATACGTCGATAAAGACGGAAAGCTGACCCAAGACGGCATGTGGGCATCCAAACTTCGGCTCGATCAGCCGCTGCTCATATCCGAGGGGATTCGTAAAGGTGTATTCCCGCAGGAGGACCCCGAGTTGCTGGCAGCCTTGATCGCTCCTTTTGTCACGGACCGCGACAAGCAGGGCGAAGTGCAACTGGCTTCTTTTATCTGGAAGTATCCCGACTTGGCCAAACCTTTTTTCCAGATGTTGAAACAGCTCCAACGGCTCAGAGAACGCCTGCAGGCCGAGGGCTTCGAAATCCCGCCGTTTCCCTTCTGGGCCGTTGTAGCCGTTTTCCACTGGGCACAGGGCCAGTCGTGGGACCAGGTGCGCGAGATTTCCGGTATGGACGAAGGGGACCTCGCAATGATTATGCTCCGCACTGCCGACCACCTGCGACAGATCGAAGCTCTTTTCCAGACACACCCGCAGCTTGCGGCAACTGCCGGCAAAGCTGTTCGCCTGCTGTTGCGCGAGCCCGTTCTGGCGGGTTGAAATTTCTCTGGGGCGTCCATAATCATTTTCGTCCTTTTAGTGCTGTCCTGACCGCTCCAGGCGTTATTTTTTCAGAATTAACTTGACACAGTGCCTCCATTTAAAATATAGAGAGCAATTGCAAATATTTTTGATTACAGGAGGCATCGAGATGGTAAAAAGCCCTTGCATCAACTGCGATCGAGCCAACGAAGACAAGAATAAGTGCTTGGATAAATGCGAAAGGCTCAAAGAATATCAGGAAATGATTTTGAAACAGGGAATCTACGCTACCATGTAGCTATGGGCGCTCAGCCTTTTATCAGCGGCCGGAGGGGGGCCGCTTTTTTTGTCGCGACTCCTTATATTCAATACCTGGAAGCAGTTCTGCTTGCAAGCCAGTTTGGAGGATTTCTATCATGTACGCCATCTTCAAGTCCGGCGGGAGGCAATACGAAGCTCGGCCCGGGCAGATAGTCAAAGTGGAAAAAATATCCGGCAAAGTCGGAGAAAACGTTACCATTAACGAGGTGCTTCTTTTCTCTGACGGCGAACAGCTCCAGGTCGGACGGCCTCTTGTGGAAGGCGTCACGGTCCGGGCCACGATAGTCGGCCAGGAACGGTCGCCAAAAATCATCATTTTCAAACACAAGCGCCGTAAAGACTACCGGAAACGGCAGGGGCACAGGCAGGCTTACACGGCCATGCGCGTGGAAAATATCGAATAGCCCCATTCAACGTTTCAGTTTAAAACTGGGAACAGGGAGCGGAAAGAGGTTGCTTTTGCGCTCCTTGCTGCTGTTTTCAGCGATTTTGGAGGAATATCATGGCTCACAAGAAAGCGGGCGGAAGTTCCCGCAACGGCCGCGACAGCGCAGGCCAGCGCCGGGGCGTTAAAAAATTTGGCGGTGAATTCGTGCGCGCGGGCAATATCATAGTTCGCCAACTGGGCACGCAGTTTCATCCGGGAAATAACGTCGGGATGGGAAGGGACTATACCCTTTTCGCGCTATTGGACGGTTTGGTCACGTTCGAATATAAGGATAAAACGCGCCAGAAAATCAGCGTTTATCCAGTCGAAGCCCACGTTTAAGCTCCGGATATGGGCACAGGAAAAATGGCGGGGGCCGGTGGCTCCGGGATATCGGGACAGTCTCCCTTTCCCTCCGTTTTTTGACGCGCACATGTCTGCCCCCCGTTTAGTAAAATGAAATTCATAGATGAAGTGACCATCTCGATTGTTGCCGGCAAAGGCGGGAAGGGCTGCGTCAGTTTCCGGCGGGAAAAGTATGTGCCGCGAGGCGGCCCGGATGGGGGGGACGGCGGCCTGGGTGGCAGTGTCGTGCTCGAAGCTTCCGAACGTAAACACAGCCTGCTCGACTTCAGGTATCGAAACCTTTTCAGGGCCGAATCGGGAAGAAATGGCGCCGGCCGCAACAGGCATGGCCGAAGCGGATTGGATCTGTCCATAGAGGTGCCCGTCGGCACCGTGGCCAAGGATCCGGCGACAGGCGAAATCATTGCCGACCTGACAGAACCGGCCCAAAAGTGGATAGCGGCAAAAGGCGGCAGGGGCGGGAAGGGAAACGCCCATTTCGTCAGTTCGACTTTCCGGTCCCCCCACTTCGCGCAGGACGGCGAACCAGGGGAGGAGCGCGAACTGAGGCTCGAGTTGAAACTCATCGCCGACGTCGGCCTCGTAGGGCTTCCAAACGTTGGCAAATCCACTCTCGTCTCAGTGGTCTCAGCGGCACGCCCCAAAATAGCAGACTACCCTTTTACCACTCTTACGCCAAATCTCGGGGTCGTACAGTACGGCGACGAACCGCCGTTTGTAATTGCGGACGTGCCGGGGCTTATCGAGGGGGCGCACACCGGCGCGGGCCTGGGCGTTCGATTCCTTAAACACATCGAGAGGACCCGGCTGCTGGTGCATGTAATCGACCTTTCACGGGTAACTCCGGAAGATCCCCTGGAGCCGTTTCGGCAAATTGAACATGAGCTTGCAAGCTATTCGGAAGACATGGCGAAAAAACCACGAATAATCGTTCTTAACAAAACCGATTTAGTGCAAAACCTGGAGCACCTGGAACAAATTGAAAGAAAATATCTTGAGCTGGGACTTCCCGTCATCCTGGTGTCTTCACTGAGAAGGGAGGGCCTTCATGAATTTGTCCGGCTTCTCAGGAAACAACTCGCCGAGATGGATCAGTTAAAAACAGCGTTTTAAGAGAGAAACAGGTTTGATGTACTAAAAATTGGAACAAATCATGAATATCGATCTACTTATGGCCTGTAATTCACCTCCTTTGTCATTTTTACACATTTCGTAGAAATGCTATGAGTCGTGCTACCGGATGGACTTGTGTCCTCTTGCTCCCTGGCCGCGAGTTTTTCGACGCGCATCCCCCGCCCTGAAACCAAAATAAAACTTCCCTGATCGCTGCTTGCTTGTTACAAAATATCTCTATGATATCTTACTGATTGAACAATACGAACGAAGAAATTATATTACCCGCAGTCTTGCGCGCTCGTCCTGATTTGGCGCAAAAATAGCCGATTAATCGAAGGATCAAATTTATGAATTATGATGTTGGGGTTGACGCCGGATCTGTCAGCATCAACTGCGTCATCCTGGACGAAAACGGCAAAATCGTTCTCGAAACTCCCTATTTGAGACACTTCGGCCTGATCTACGAAGAAACTTACAAGCTCCTCCAAAGGGTCATTGCGTACATCCAGGGCGAAAATTCAGGCACGCTCAGATCGGTAACCTTCACCGGGGTCCACGGAGAGTTACTGGCTGAAAAGCTCCGCGCCCCGTTCGAAGTTGAGACCATCGCACAGGTGCTGGGCGCTATTTATGTCGTTCCCGGCGTAAAATCGATCATTAAAGTGGGAGGCCAGGACGCGTCGGTCTTCCAGTTGGCGCACACCGGGGACCAATGGCGCCTGGAGTCTTTTAACATGAACGGCCCGTGCGCATCCGGCACGGGTTCCTTCATCGACCAGCAGGCCGAACGGCTCGCTCAGTCGATTTACGGGCCGGATTTTTCGATGGGCCAGGAAGGGCTCCAGAAGACCCTGGACGACTTTATCGAACTGGGTCTGAAAAGCACCTACCCCGCTCCGGTCGCCTGTCGCTGTACGGTTTTTACAAAGTCGGACATGATCCACCTCCAGAACAAGGGGGAGAGCCTGGCAAATATCATAGCCGGCCTGCACTTCGGAAACGCGGCCAACTACATCAGCACTATTATTGCCAACCGGGAACTGTACGATCCGATCATTCTCATAGGGGCGATGGCGTCAAACCGGCTCCAGGTGAAGGCCTTCAAACACTACTATCCCTCACTCACGGTCCCGGACTATCATACTTCGATAGGCGCGCTTGGCGCAGCGCTCCAGGCCCGCAAGCAAGGCTGGCGAAATGAGTTGGACCTTTCGATCCTTGTGCGAACCGATTCTAAATCGGGATACAACTTCCCCAGGGCCGAACGGCTCGAACTCTCTTTGACCCATTTTGATCCCGATAACAGCCTTGCGCCATGGGCAAGGAAAAAGGGCAAACCGGTCGAAGCCTACCTGGGGGTCGATATTGGCTCGACTACAACCAAGTATGCGCTCGTGAGCGAGGATTCGAGAATTCTGCACAAGTGCTACGTACCGACCCAGGGCAAACCGATCGAGGTTACCCAGCGGCTTCTGCGCACACTCCAGGACGAGGCCGGGCAAAAAATCAAGCTGATGGCGATCGCCACAACCGGGTCGGGACGAAACGTGGTCGGGGATTTTTTGAAAGCCGACCTGATCATCGACGAAATCACGGCTCACGCGTGCGGTGCGGTTAAAATCGATCCGGAAGTGGACACCATATTCGAAATCGGCGGGCAGGACTCAAAATATGTCATGATAGAGGACACCCACCCTCTCGATTTCGATATGAACAAGGTGTGCGCGGCCGGGACGGGCAGCTTTCTCCACGAATTGGCCAACAAGATGAAGATCAATATCGTGGGGGAATTCCAGGAAATAGCCCTTTCCTCAAAAAATCCGATCCATCTTGCCGAGCGGTGCACGGTTTTCATGCAATCCGACCTGGAGAGTTATCTCCAGAAAGGCGGACAACGCCGGGATCTCATTGCGGGTCTTTGCTACGCAATCGTTTATAATTATCTCAACCGGGTGGTGGAAAAGCGCTACATTGGAAAGCGCATTATGTTCCTCGGCGGCCCTTCGCTGAACAAGGGAATCGTTGCGGCCTTCGAGAAGGTCCTCAACCGCGAGATGATTGTGCCCAGGCATCGCGAGGTGCTGGGGGCGTTTGGGGCCGCCTTGTCTGTAATGGAGCTTTTCAAAAAACAGGGGATGGTGTACCGGAGGCGCGATCTCGACCAGCTTGCGTCGATGGAGGTGAATTTTACCGAAAACGTCTGCCATGCGGACAAGAAGTGCCATAATGAATGCAAGTTGAAGGTCTACGGCTTCGGTGAGCGAAAGAGCGTCTGGGGAGGCGACTGCGGCCGCTATGAAACCCGCGCCGAAGGGGGCCGTGAGACAGACTACTTCCAGGTCAGGCAGGTTATTTTCGAGCAGGCCCTGGAGGAGGCAGGCAATTTGCTGACCGAAGCGGAAGCGGGCCGCCAACAGTTGCCCGTTATCGGAATACCTCGCGCGTTGCACTCGCTCGAGTGGGGCGTTTTCTGGGCGCACCTTTTCTCCGAACTTGGATTTCCGGTGCTGCTCAGCCCGAGAACCACCTCCAAACTGGCATTTCTTGGCGTCGAGAACGTCATCGCAGAGGTCTGCTTTCCGATCAAAGTATTTCACGGCCATGTCCGATACCTTATGGACCGCGCCGAATACCTTTTTTTGCCCAATATCGTCAACACGCCGGTTCCACAACCCGATGAGATCGGATATTTCTGCCCGTTGGTTCAGGCCTCCCAGTACATGAGCAGGTCGGCCCTCAACATCCCGGACAGGCGGATCATTCGTCCAACGCTTTTTTTGAAGGAGGATCCGGAAAACCTCGTCTATGCCTTTGAAAAGGCGCTTCCAGCCAATCTGAGGCCCCGAAGGATTGAACTGCGAAGGGCAATCTACAAGGCGTTGGCCAGGCAGATGGAATTTCGCCACAAGCTCATAGAGACGGGCAATGAGATAATCGAGAAAATCGATCCCGCGGAGCCGGTCTGGATCGTTACCGGACGCCCATATAATCTCTATGACGATCGGTTGAACTTACAGCTTGGCAAGCAACTTGCCAAGCTTGGGATAAAAGCCCTGCCGATGGACCTGGTGAGTTCCGATTCCGAAGACATGAGTGATTTCAAGGGCATGTTCTGGGGACTCGGAGCCAGGATAATCAGGACGGCAAAGAGAATTATTCGCACTCCAAACTGGTATGGCGCGCACCTTACGAATTTCAGTTGCGGTGCGGATTCGTTCATAGAACATTTTTACCGTCACCTGCTCAGGAAGAAACCCTCCCTTATCCTTGAACTGGACGAACACAGCGCCGTGGCCGGCCTGCTTACCCGTGTCGAGGCCTACCGCAACGTGGTGAAAAACCTTCAGGAAAAGCGGCTGGCCAGAAAACTCGACCCGGAAGAACCGGAAACCCTGGAGGAGGCGGGCTGAGTGAGCAGTAAAGCCGGTCATTGCAGGAACAATAAATAAGATGACAGATTCCACAAAGCATTTTGGACGCTTCGGGGACAACGTGAAGCAGTTTGACGTAACCGGCAAGACCCTGCTTATCCCCAGCATGGCTCCCTTTGCGTCCCGGTTGCTTGCGTCCGCCTTCCGGGCGGTGGGGGTGAACGCCCTCGTAATGGAGACCTACAAAGGGCTGGCCCTCGGAAAAGAGTTTACGTCCGGCAAGGAGTGCTTTCCCTGCCAGGTAACCCTGGGCGACATCCTCTATTTCCTCAAGAAGGAAAAGGCCAGGCTCGGGCCGTCTTTTGTGCCCGAGGATTACGTCTATTTTTTGCCCGAAGCTGATGGCCCGTGCCGCTTCGGCATGTACAACAAGATGCAGCGGCTGGTTCTGGACAGGTTCGAGGACTTTCGGGATGTGCCGATTACCTATCTTTCGACCCGAAACGGCTATTCGACAAACGCAATTATGCCCGCCGAGATGTCTTCCATTTTCAGAAAATTGAGTTATGTGACCGTTATTATAGCCGATACCATGGACCGATTGGTATGGCGCCTGCGGCCATACGAACTTCGTCCTGGCCTGGTCGATTCCTTTATGGCAAAAGGACTTGAGGCGTTAGCGGCCGAGGTCGAACGAAACGGGGCCTCACTCAAGTTTAAAAGGCTTTTTGATATCGTCGAGGACATAGCCTCCACGGTCAAAACTTTTATCGACGACCGGCAGCCGAGCCGTCCGCTGGTAGGAATAATCGGGGAGATTTATGTCCGTACGCATCCAGATTCGAACCAGGACATAGTAAAGGTTCTCGAGCGCTTTGGGGCCGAAGTCGTGGTGGCCTCGGTTGCCGAGTGGATAAACTATGTCACATACGACAGGGCCAGGGATCAAATGCGCCTTTTGAGGCTGGCCTTGTGGAAGCGGGATTTTGCATCGTTCAGGGGCATCCTGAAAGATTTTATTCCCACGCAGACTGAAAGGTATTATCAAATAATACGGCAAACCCAGGTTTATAACCGGGTGCTCAAGCACGTCGACATTCATAAAGACCATAGAATAGGAACACTCGAAAAGCGGTTGGATCGAGATACTCTGTACAGCTTTGATATTGGGACCGAATCGGCCCTGAGCATTGGAGCGGCGCTGGAGCAACTGCACGAAGGATACAACGGCGTTGTAAATGTCTTTCCTTTTACATGCATGCCCAGCGCGGTCTGTACGTCCGTTCTCAAGCCGCTTCTAAACAAATTGCATATGCCCTACATCGATGCGCCTTATGATGGGGCAATTCAGCCCAATCGGGAAATAGCGTTGCGGACATTTGTCTATCAGGCAAAACAGCATCTCCAATCCCAGACATCGGGCAACAACAGAAACGGCAAGGCGGTGAAATGTCATATCAAACCATGATTATTAACGCTATCCATCCGGAAGAATTTCGGATCGCGGTAGTCGAAGGCCATGCTCTAGAACATTTTTTCATAGAAACAGCAACACGCGGCAAGGTTGCTGGAAACCTCTATAAGGCTGCGATCACCCATATTCAATCCAGCCTTCAGGCTGCTTTCGTCAATTACGGGGTCGAGCGCAACGGGTTCCTTCCCTTCTCTGAGATTCACCCCGAATATTACGACTCGGACGTCGAGGAAAACGATGCCAGGATTCAGGATGTAATCCACCCCGGCCAGGAAGTCCTGGTGCAGGTGGTAAAAGAGGAGCTTGGCACGAAGGGGGCGCTCCTCACAACCTACGTATCGCTGGCCGGGCGCGACATTGTCCTCATGCCGGGGCAGGACCAGCGCGGGGTTTCCCGCAAGATCGACAACGGGGACAGGCGGGAGCGGATGAAAGAGCTTGCCAGGAGCCTCAAGGTCCCGGAGGGATTCGGGGTCATTCTGAGGACCGCTGCCGAAGACCGCACAAAGCGTGAAGTCGTAAAGGACCTGGACCACCTGGTGAAGATCTGGGAAGAGATAAAAAAGCGCGTCCAGGAATCGCCTTCGCCTTCGCTGATATACAAGGAGCAGGACCTCGCGATCAGGATCATCCGCGACTATTTTGCCGTCGGGGTTAAAAACATCCTCGTCGACGACAGGGAGGTTTACCGTAGGGTAAAAGAATTCCTCGGTATCATCAGCCCGAGAAACCAAAAGACGGTTAGGCTTTTCAAGGAAGAAGGGCCGATTTTCTCCAAGTACAACCTGGAAGAGCAAGTCGCGCAGATATTCCGTAAAAAGGTGCCCCTTAAGTCCGGCGGCTACCTGCTTTTCGACCCCACCGAGGCCCTCGTGTCTATCGACGTCAACTCCGGCCGCACGAGCGCCGAAGGGGCCATTGAGGAAATGGCCTACAAGGTCAACTTTGAAGCAGCCGCCGAGATCCCCCGCCAGTTGAGGTTACGCGACCTTGGCGGCCTAGTGGTGATCGATTTTATAGACATGCGGGACCAGAGGCACGCGCGCGAGGTCGAACGTCGCCTGAAGGAAGAGATAAAAAAGGATAAGGCGAAGATATCCGTCGGGCGAATCTCAAAGTTCGGCCTGCTGGAGTTATCGCGCCAGCACCTTGGACTAAATATCCTGCGCGGCTCCTACAAGGAATGCCCGATCTGCCAGGGCAGCGGCCTTGTGCGCTCGACGGAAACAACTGCGCTCGACTATTACCGCAAAATTTGGACAACCCTCATGCAGAAAAGGCCGGCGATCCTGAAGGCCGTGCTGCCTTCGGATGCTGCAAGCTACATTTTGAACCGCAAGAGGGAAGAGATCCTCAGCCTGGAGACTATGTATAAGGCCAATATTATAATAGAGCCCTCCGCGACCGCACTCTCCAACGAGGGGTATATAGAAACGACGCCGCACGAACTGGAGACATGACGGATAGACCAGTCTTTTGTTTCTGGTTATTAGTTTTTAGTGTTACGCCCCAATCATCACCCCGGCGTTCGCCGAGGTGATGATTTTGCTTTAAAATCAATGGCCTCCGCATGAATCGGCTCCCGCTTCCCGCTATTTCTCCTTCTTCAGCAGGGCTTCCAGACCCTCGAACGGCTTGAAGGTCGTTGTGGGACCGGAACTCTCACCCGGCAATAGTTCCTCGTAGTGCTCGGAGTTTAACCCCCGCGAGTGTTCGTTGTCATGGCAGAAGAGGCACAACAATTCCCAGTTGCTGCCGTCCGGAGGATTATTGTCGTGGTTGTGGTCTTTATGATGTACTGTGAGTTCGCGCAGCCGTTTTCCGGAGAACTCGCGCCCGCACCGTGCGCAGATCTTGGGAAACAGCTTGAGCGCCTTCTCCCTGTAGGTTTTCTCCTGCTGCTGCCGATTGATCCGATCTACCTTTTCGAGCATTATTCTTTGTCCTTTCCTTTGACACAAACTCACCACGGAGGCACGAGAAAGGCAAAACGAATTAACAAGATAAAACCAAAAATTAACTACCATAGCTTCTGCTTTTCCCGCATGGCTGCCGTTCTTTCCCTGTGCTCTCTGTGTCTCTGTGGTGAACGCATTTTCCGCAGGCCATTCCCTGCTTCCGCTACCCTATCCTCTTCATTTTAATTCCTTTCACATATAATTTGCGCTATTGATTACTACCTCCAATCGGAAAGGAAAATCATGAAGAAAATCTTCACAGCGCTTTTTTTTATCTGTTTGGCAATTGTTTTAGCCTATGGGGGCCTCAGCTATTGGGTAGGAGGGCAGGCCCTTAAACTAAACGATCAACTGGCCGCCCAAATCAACAACTCCAACTGGACTGAGGTCTCGACCCAAAGCAGCCATCGCGGCCTTTTCAGCTCCACGGCACTGTCCAGCGTCACCTTGACGCGGCCCGGGGGCGGGGATTCGATTAAATTCAACATAATCAATACCATCCATCATGGACCTTTTGTCTTTCTGAAAAGTCCACATCTCAAGGGGAGCCTGCAGCCCGTTTTGGCGATCATCCATTCACAGCTGGCCCCGGGCGATTGCTCCGGCGATTTAAAAAAGCTGCTGGAGAAAATACCCGAGCTTCAGGCCTCCGAGGCACTGACAGTCATTTCTTTTGACGGCAACGTGGAGTCCTATTGCGATGTCCCCGCTTTTCAAAGAAAATTCACCAGCAACAAGAGCGAAGAATTCCAGGTGCAATGGGGCGGCTCCAGCGCCAAGTCCAAATTCGACTCGCGCCTTAAAGAAATTTCCGGATCGTACACCGCTCCGTCCTTACAGATTATGGAAAAAAACGACCTGCTGCGGGCAAAAAACATCAAAGGTGATTTCAATTCCCATCCAGGCGTAAAAGGGATATCCGTCGGCTCGATGGCCCTTTCGATCGAGACTCTCGATGTTTTAGAAAACGATGAGCCTTCCTGCAACCTGCTTTCTTTCGGGATGCGGGCTGATTCGGGGGTGTCCGGCGAGACCGTTAACTGCTCCATCGGGTTGAGCTTTGACAAACTCGATGCAGGCGGGCTGGGAGTCGGACCTTTTGCCTTCGAGTTCGAGGCGCGAAAGCTCGACGCAGAAGTCCTTTCCCGCTTTGAGCATGCGCTGCCGGAGCTGCGTGATAAGGCCGCCGGGCGTACCGGGGATGTCAACGGTAAGATGGATTCTTTTTTAAAAGACATCCTGTTCGATCTACTTGTGAAGTCCCCGGAATTTGAAATAAAGCAGTTAAAAATCAGAACGGACAAGGGGGATCTCAGCGGCAGGGCCAAGCTGGCCTTTTCCGGCCCCGGAGGGAACCTGGGAAATGTTTTGACCCTTCTCGCCGGCATCGATGCGAGCGCTGAACTTTCGGTCTCGGAGGCCCTGTTTTTCTTTGCCGCCGAAAATGCGCTCCGTGACGGCTCGGCGCCGGACCCTGGGCAGGCGGCGGCCGATAGCGCCGGTGAAATGGTGAAGGGGCTTCTGGGGGAAAAGATCATGATTCGGGAAAATGGCGCATTCAGTTCGAGCGCGGCCTTTAAGCACGGCAGGTTGGTCGTGAACGGCCACAAGATGGATTTTTCCCGCCTGCTCGGAAACCCTTCTGGAGAATAGGCGTACTCGGCGTGGTACCGGATTGGGGCGGCGGGCGAAGGCGCGCACGATTCTTGCCTCACAAAAAAGGCGGTCCGTGAGGACCGCCTTTCAAGCTGGAGAATGAATTCCGTTTAATTATTGGAGCAGCTTGAGAATCTGCTGCGGTTGAGCGTTGGCTTGTGCCAGCATTGATATTGCGGACTGCTGCAAGATCTGGTTCTTGGTCAGGTTGCTGACTTCGGACGCCATGTTGACGTCCTCGATGGTGGATTCTGAAGACGTGTAGTTCTGAATGCTTGTGGACAAGTTGTTAATCGTGTACTGGAGCTGGTTCTGGAGGCCGCCTACACTGCCCATGAAGCTGTTGATCGAGGTAAGGGCGGTGTCGATGGCGGTCATAGCGGCCGCGGCGCTTGAGGTGAGGGCAATCGAGGCCGAGCCCAATCCCAGGGCGCTGGAGGTGGCGCTTTGGAAACTTACGGCGAACTGGTTATTGCCTACGTTGCTTGCGCCGACCTGGAAAGTGATCGTGCCCGCCGAGGTGGTGCCGATAAGGTTGATTGACCCATACTGTGTGGAATTGGCGATCTGGTCGATTTCATTCTGGAGATTCGCGAATTCACCCTGCAAAGCGGTATCGGGGGTCCCGGTATTCTGACCGGAGGCCGCCTCGGTGGCCAGAGATTTCATCTGAACAAGGATGTTATTGATTTGAGTGTATGCGCCGTCAGCCGTTTGAAGCATCGACTGCGCCTCATTTGCATTCTGAGTGGCGACCTGCATCGCCGAGATGCTTGCCTTGAACGAGTTGGCGATTGCATAGCCCGCCGGGTCATCTGCGGCCGAGTTGATGTCCAGACCTGACGAGAGCTTTGTCATCGAGGACGATACCGATGAATTGGTGTTCGACAGAATGTTCTGGATCGTAAGGGCGTTCATGTTTGTGTTTACTACTAAACCAGCCATGATTAATCCTCCTTGATTTGTGTTTTTACTTCCTTGTCTGATTCATCTTAAAATCAATTTCACAGTTTAGATTCGCTTTGACTAATCAATCGACAATCCCGCCGGGGAACTTTAAAATTTTTTTGCCTGGAAGGAAGATTTTGCCTCGGACATACCGCCGCGGCTTTGAGCTTTTCGGAAAAATTATGCCGGGTTATCTGCCCCATCCACTGGAGTGATGCATAATTGTTCCGAACCTGTTAAAGTCGGTTCGCGCCTTTTCCGGACGAAAATCGATAGAGGTCCCCGGTCATTGATTCAGTTGGACAAGACCACAGCACGGCTCAAACAGGCTATCGATCGTATTCCAAAGGCTATAAGGGGACCGCAGACCTGCTCACAAGCTCAATAGTTGCGCTCGAAATGCGGGTTTCAAACGGGGTCTGACCGGAGGCACGAAATGAACGCTCATGGGCAAAACCAGGGTATTTCCCCGCTGCTGATCGCTCAGGTGGATAGCGCCCAGGATGA
Organism: uncultured delta proteobacterium; assembly: GCA_963826655.1. GTDB lineage: Bacteria > Desulfobacterota > Syntrophobacteria > Syntrophobacterales > Syntrophobacteraceae > SbD1. Next base: position 9,796 of record CAWGZP010000153.1, on the reverse strand, counting down.
GACGACGGGCGATTTCTATCACAGGACCTTTGCTCCCGGCGTGGGCATGGCTGATTGTCAGGGTATCGGCGTCGTCAACTTTATGTATTTCAACCGTTTTCGGCACCGAATAATGCTCGACGCCGACATCCTGGTTGTGAATAACATCTGCGATGCGGACCTCCTGCCGCTCATAAGGGACAGGAAAGCCAGGGGGAAGCTCACCGTTTACGAACTTTGCGACGATCTGTGGGCACTTGGTCCAACCAACCCCATGCGGGCCTTCTACGATCGGTCCAACAATAAGCTGTTAATAAAGAGGCTTGCCCACTATTGCGATGCTCTCCAATTCAGCTCGCCCGAACTTGAGAGAAAATTCGGCTACCTGAATTCCCACACCGCTGTCTTCCCCAACCAGATCCTGGAAGTGCCGCCGGAGCGGACAAAAAAAACCTCTGAAAGTGTAATTGTCGGATGGGGAGGCTCCATAGGGCACATGCCCGATATCGAGAAAATTTCGGATCGGCTTATCACTTGGGTCATGTCCAGGGAAAATGTGCATCTCTACCTCATGTGCGCCGACCCGGTTTGGAAACTTTTCGAGGCCCTGCCCGAGGACAGGAAAAAACTTTTTGCCACGGGTTCCCTCACCGACTATTACAGTTTCCTCTCACACCTGGATATCGGCCTGGCCCCTCTTGAAGATACACCGTTTAACCGGTCCAGGTCGGACGTCAAGTTCCTCGAATATGCGGCCCATGGCGTAGTTCCCGTAGTTCAGGCCACCGGCCCCTACCTTGTTTCCGTGGAGCATGGCAGGACGGGATTTTTTTTTAATTCGACGGACAAACTCATTGCCACACTCGATCTCCTGGTCTCGGACGTCTCCACGAGAACCAGGGTGTCGGCCTCCGCCAGGGAATACGTGCTCCAAAAGCGGCATCATATGGTTCGTGCGCGGGATCGGGTGGAGTTTTACCGCGGCCTTATCGCGGCGCGAGACAACGGCCGGGAACCGCCCGGCAACGGGGCTGAGGACATTTTTGAGTCGGAAACTTTCAAGCGCCTCTTCGGCTGCGCCGGGGCACGCAGAAGGGGTCGCCACCTTTTCCTTGCTTCAACACGCTACGAGTTGCTCCTGCAAAAAGGTCTTATTACGTTCAACTCGTCCCGCCCCTCTGAAGTCTGGAACATCTTCCGGGAAGCCCTCCGGATTGAGCCCTCTCTATATTTGCCCTGCCTGTTCGGGGCTTTCGCTTCCGGCGATCCGGTTCGGACGCTGAAAAGCGCAATTGAGATGAACCCTCTTTCCATTGTTTCGCGAATCCACCTGGGCAAGGCCTATGCGGCAAGGGGCAGGACAGCCGAAGCAATCCAGAGTTTCAAAGCCGCGGCCGATCTTTTTCCGGAATATGAACTGACCTACATCGAATGCGCCAATTATTTACACAAAATCGGACGCGAAAAAGAGGGGATAGAAATGATGAAAAAAGCGATCGACCTCATCCCGGAAGTAATCAGGGGGCCACAAACCAGCGGGCAGGCCGAAGAGTGATTGACCCCTCTATTCTAAATAATGGCTGCCGATTTCCAATCGAGTCAGGCAAGAACGTAAAAGACCGCATTGACAAAACCCGGATGCTCTGTTAAACAGAACACCTCTTCTTCCCCGGTAGCTCAATTGGCAGAGCGGGTGGCTGTTAACCACTAGGTTGGCGGTTCGAGTCCGTCCCGGGGAGCTTTTACATATAGGGCCAGGCAGAAATGCCTGGCCCGTCCTTTTGTTAAATGGAACAGCCCTGCTGGCCATGGTGAAACTGAACTCTGCTAAATGGGTTCGGCCCGCTATTTCTAAATTGCCAACAAAACTTTTAGTGTGCATAATCAATATAGGAGCGAAATCGAAACAAGGAGTATCCCTTATGGGTCAGATCCAATATATTTCAGATGAAAACGACAAGATCACCGGGGTTATCGTCCCCATCGAGTTGTGGCGGGAGATTCAATCCGAGAAGGAGACCGCTTATCTGCTCAAAAGCGTGATAATGAAAAAACGGCTGATCGAGGCTAAGAACCGAAAAGAAGGAATCCCGTTTGACGAAGCCCGCAAAGAGCTTGGAATTTGATACGGCTGCCTTCGAAGACCTTGCCTGGTGGGTTGAAAAAGATCGAAAAAAGGCCCTTCGAATCATTAAGCTTATCAGAGAAATCCAGCGGGACCCTTTCGTTGGGACCGGCAAAGCCGAGCCTTTGAAATATGAACTCGCCGGATGCTGGTCCCGAAGAATCGACTCTGAACACCGTCTTGTCTATGAAGTGAATAACGAGAAGGTTCGAATCCTCGCTTGCCGGTACCACTATTAGAGGCTGACCCGTTCTTCCCAGTGCCCGGCTTGGTCCGAACCGGGGAGCTTGAAGAGTCAAGGGGTTGGCCGTTTTGGTTGACCCCTTTTTCTTTTTTGGGTGTGAACATAGTGTGAACTCTGTCGTTTCCCTCTCTTTTGTCCATCCCGCTAAAAGGTTTTTTCCTGGTTGGTGAGCGGAGTGTGAACTTAGTGTGTAAGACGAAATCACCCACCATCGGTATTCCTCCATTAGTGCATGGCCACTATTGCCCTAAATCCCCTACACCGGACCATTGCTTTTCCCACTGGACCACTTTATTGCCGCGCGCGTCTTCATGTCTTTCGGGCTTGTAAAATTGGTCATGCTGTTCCTTCCTTAATGGCCAGCCTTGCCAGTTCGTCACAGCGTTCATTCTCGGGGTGTCCTGCGTGACCCTTGACCCACTGCCATTCCACTTCATGCTGTTGATTGAGGGCATCCAGGGCGCGCCACAGGTCCGCGTTCTTCACTGGCTTCTTATCGGAAGTGCGCCAGCCGTTGCGCTTCCAACTGTGAATCCATAAAGTGATCCCCTTTTGCATGTACTGTGAATCTGTGGTGAGGGTTACCCTGGAAGGCACAGGGACGGACTTCAGAGCTTCGATTGCAGCTGTAAGTTCCATCTGGTTGTTCGTGGTATTCCTTGCGCCGCCGGATAGTTCCCGGACTTGCCCCCCGGCAGGCATAATGATAGCACCCCAGCCGCCCGGACCCGGATTCCCCTGGCAGGCGCCATCGGTAAAGATCAGGATTGGCTCATGGCGGCTTGGCCGAAGTTCGGCTCTCTCCACAGGCTTCGGGAGGAGGAGTTCCCCTTTCAGCATATCTTCAAGCGTTAACTTGGATTTGTTCTCAAAGAGTCTCTGATAAAGCTCGGGAGTAAACCTACGCGCCTCCAATCTTTCATAATTCCGGTCATACAGGATATAGACGAGTAAGTCCCACCCGGTTGAATTTACCTTCGGACCGGCATCCATACTTTACTCCCCGGTTTCCCACTCGGCCGGTTAGCTTTGACTTGGACGCGCTTCCCATCAGGGGACAGGAAATCATAGCCTTTGGATACCGCAGTCCGCTCCCGCAGACAGTCTGCATATTCGGATTCAGAACAGCCAAGTAGCAATGCGGCATCGTATTCGGACACAGCTGCCGTTACACCTGCTTGGCCAGGGAAGCAGCCAAACTGCCCCTCCCAGCGCAGGACCACGTCAACCAGTTCGTTTCTAAGACTCAACAAGCACCTCCTCATAAGTTTACCTCTGTCAACTCGGCAAATCGTTCTTCCAAAATATTCCGGGCCTCATGCAGACGTTTTCCCTGTTTGCGCTCATGGAGGCGGTCATGGAACACGAAGGTTTCGAATCCGTCAATCCTCTGTGATTACATAACTATAGAAAGTGGCATATTGACATACCACCGCTCAAGGACAGCGGCCACCACATCTTTTGAATTGAAAGATGGAGCCGGGATTCTAGTTCAGAAAAGGAAAATATCCAAGTGAGACAAAGCTCTCAGGTTAAATCCATGGAAGGAGGTACGCAAATGACACGCTGGATAATTCTTTCTTTGCCGGAACCGGGCAATTTGATATTCTACCCCTTAAGTCGCTGACTGTGATGATGACTTTATGGGGAGATTGAAATCTTGCTCTTGAAATTGAGTTGGAACTTCGAGCGTCTGAGAAAGTGTTTCCGTTTGCGCGACCGCAGGAAGATCGATTTCCTCATTGTCGGCACTCAAAAGGGCGGCACCACAGCGTTGGACGCCTATTTAAGAGACCATCCCGAGATATGCATGGCGGTTCAGAAAGAGGCGCACTTCTTTGATAATGAGGAATGTTTTCAGCACGAAAAACCCGATTATCATAAGTATCACTCTCTTTTCAAACCAAACAGGTCTAATAAAATACTCGGAGAAGCTACTCCAATCTATATGTACTGGAAGCCTGCTCCTGGCCGTATTTGGCACTATAATCCACACATGAAGATTATCGTAATTCTTCGAAATCCAACAGATCGAGCATATTCACACTGGTACATGGAGCATGGAAGAGGCGATGATACTCTTTCTTTTAGGGAAGCTATTGAAACCGAATCGCAAAGACTTAATGAAGCCAAACCTTTCCAGCACAGAATCTACTCATATATAGATAGAGGTTTTTATTCAGAACAGTTACAGAGAATATGGACTTATTTTCCAAAGCACCAAACGTTGGTTCTTTTAAATGACGATCTCAGAAGAAATCCGAAAGGTACACTTGATAAGGTGTGTAATTTTCTGGGCATAAGCTGTTTCGAAAGCGTCGAACCACGAAACGTATTTGCGACCTCATATGTTCAAACTATGACAGGTGAAGAAAGAGAATATTTGAAAAATGTTTTTAGTTTGGAAATACAAAAGCTAGAGCAAATTTCAGGACTTGATCTCAATAAGTGGCACTGATGGCAGTCCTGCGCATAAGAGCAAACAAAGGCTGATCTCGCAGCTCGATACCTGGCCTCTTTCAACGCCTCTCCTGCGTATGACTCGGGGCCGGTGCGGCCCGCCAGGCATTCACCGTATGGCTCTTTCATCCACAACTCCCCGCCGGTTTTAATCGGCGCAACTCTTCCTTCACTGTTTTTTGCTTTTTGCCGCTTCCGGTTGCCGCTTGGCAGAGTCAAATCCGTTTGTGTATTATAGGAAACTGGGGGATTGAGGCGGTTTTCTTTCCGGTTCCGGATTTATAGGATGTTTTGTCTATGCCCATTATATCAAGCCTGTACTTACAATGCGGCCGGTTCCCAAAAGCGCGATCGGTATGCCAGTCCGAATAGCCGTACTGATCTTTATGGCTGGTTTTGCCGCTTCAATCGGGCAGATACTGGTTATTCGCGAATTGCTGGTGATTTTTTACGGCAATGAGCTTTCAACCGGGCTTATCCTTGCCTGCTGGCTTTTGTGCACGGCGGCGGGCAGCGGCCTTACCGGGCGCATCTATCGAACAAGGCCCCCCAGCTTCGAAGGTATGCTGATGGGCTTCGCTTTCTTCTGCGCCGCTCTTCCGGCAACAATAGTCTGGATACGCGCGGCGAGGCCGTTATGGTCGATTCCATCAGGAGAGCTTCTTTCACCGGGCATGATGCTTGTGGTTGCCTTCTGTGCGACGGCCCCTTTCTGTTTTTTATCGGGCGGCCTGTTTGCCGCCGCCTGGGAGCTTTACCGCATCGGCACAAAAGGCGACGAAAGGTTGATTCCCGTCTACCTGGCTGAATCTCTCGGGGCCGGGGCAGGCGGGCTGATATTCTATTTCGTCCTTCTTCCTCTTTTCCCATCCTTTGCCGGAAGCCTTGCCCTGTCTATTGTCCTGCTCTTCGCCGCCATAGCCGCCGGAACCGGACTGCTGCAAAACCCCATAAAGCACCCCTTGCAACACAAGTTCTACCTGGCTGTTTTGGGGGTAATCCTCGCGGGATCGTCTCTCCTCTTTGCCTGCTCGGACAGGGTGGACCTCCTGACGCGCCATCTGCAATGGGGAAAGAGCTTCTATCAATCGAGGGACACCCCTTACAACAATCTTACATTTCTATTCGATTCTGGCCAATTTTCGCTGTTTTCCAACGGATTGTGGCTTTTTTCCACCCCTGACCCGCAAACCACCGAGCCGGCCGTTCATGTTCCTCTTCTTGAACACCTCCATCCGGAAAGGGTCCTGTTGCTCGGGGACTGTTCACCGGAGTTGCCGGGTGAAATCCTGAAACATCCCGACATAACGGCTGTTGACTGCGTGCAGCCCGATGCGGAGGCTACGGCATTTACGGAGGCGGTCCTTTCCCCCTCGCCTGCGGAAATCGGAAGCGATCCGCGCGTTCACATTCGGCACATGGATCCCGTGCATTTTATGGCAATTGGGCAGAGCGCCTATGACGTAGTTCTTCTTTGCGCGGGAGAGCCGGTAAATGCCGCGATGAATCGATTTTACACGGTGGAGTTCTTTTCCCGGATAAAATCGACGCTAAGTCGCGGCGGCCTGTTTTCCTTCGGGGTCCCTTCATCCCCGGACATAGTCGGACCGAGGGAAGCCCTTCTGCTAAAATCGCTTCACGCGACCCTTAAGGAGGTCTTCAGCTGCGTCCTCGTGCTCTCAGGTGAAAATGCCCGTTTCCTCGCCTCACAGGACGGCACGGGGCTTACCCGCAACTCGAAAGAGTTGATCGAGCGAATGCGAGCGCGCAAGCTCGATCTCAAGTATGTGCGGGACTTTTACCTCACGGACCTTTTCAACCCTCTCCGCCTGGCGTATATGGAGTCGGTTATCCGCGAGGGCCCTCAGGCCAGGATAAACAGGGACTACGAACCGGTCTGTTACCTTTATGCACTCGGTTTGTGGGGCGCTCAACTCCATCCGGCGGCTGACCGCCTTCTGCGCTTTGTTTCACAGGGCACTGTTTTTCCGATCCTCGCCGTCGTGGGGGGAGCCTTCTTCCTGCTCGTGATGGTGTTGAGGACAAGGGGCAGCCTCAACTCGGCGATTCTTTTCAATGTGGGGGCCGGCGGGGCGGTGCTGATAATTGTCGAAGTAGCGCTGTTGCTTGTCTATCAGATAATGGAAGGTTCCGTTTACAAGCAGATGGCTCTTATTATTTCTTTTTTTATGGCGGGACTGGCTGCGGGGAGCGCTCTGGGCCGGATGGGGACACATCTTGCCGCGCGGGGCCGCGCTGGAGCGACTCTTTTTCAAAAGGGGACAGGGCGCCTCTTTGCGATGCAGGTTTGTCTCGCCGCGATATCTGGCTGGGCTCTATTTTTTATTTTCCATTTTACGAACCCCTCTGCTCGATAACCTTGGTCATTGGTCCCTGTTGCTCCTGTTTTCAGCCCTCGCCTTCCTGGCCGGGACATTTGGCGGCGCACAGTTTTACGCAGCGGTTTCGGCCGGCGGCAATACCACGGGGGCGGCCCTTTATGCGGCCGACCTTATCGGGGCCTCAGCCGGGGCCGTGGCGGGGTCGCTTTTTTTCCTGCCCGTACTGGGAATTCCCAAAACCCTTTTGATGCTCGGATTCGGCTGCCTTGCCGCTTCCATTTCCCTTTTGAGAAATCGGGCAGAGTGACCCGCATAACGACCGGAAAATTCTGAAATGAAATCGGCTCTTAAAGTTTTTCTCTGCATCCTGTGCGTCTCGGTAGTGGGCTTTTCATGGTTTAGGGTCTCCTGCGGGGAGATGGCGGACAGTGATGAGAACTGTGGCTGCTGGTCCGATGCGGAACTAAAGGGCGAAAGCACCGATAAGTCGATAGTTGCCTCTCCCCCTGGTTCCAGGAATGTTCCTCCCGGACGCACCCGGCCTACCCGCACGAATTCCCCCTTACCGCCCCGGATGACCAATTCGATTCGCAGCGTCACATTGCCCGATGGAACACGGCTCCTTGCATTGACCTTCGATCTTTGCGAAGTGGAAAGGCAAATAAGCGGCTACGATTTTGAAATCGTCAATTTTCTTCGGGCGAACAACGTAAAGGCCACTTTCTTTGCCTGTGGCAAATGGATGCGTTCGCACCCCGAAAAAACAATACAGTTGATGTCCGACCCACTTTTTGAAATCGGAAATCACGGCTGGAACCACAAGAATTTTAGCTTGCTGGATAAAGGCCAGGCCATGGATCAGATACTCTGGACCCAGGCCCAATATGAACTGCTTTGGGAAAAGATGCTGCAACGAGACCCCTGTTTTCGGCAAAAAGAGATCCCGGGAGTTCCCCGGGTATTTCGCTTTCCTTTTGGCAGATGCAATGCCGAAGCCCTCGGGATGCTTCAGGAACTTGGACTGCCCGCCATTCAATGGGACGTCGTCTCTGGTGACGCGGCGAAGAGTCAAACCGCCAAAGCCATCACCGAACTCGTTCTCAATAAAGCCCAACCCGGGTCCATCATCATTTTTCATGCAAACGGCCGGGGACACGGGACAGCGGAATCGCTACAGGTTTTTGTCCCGAAACTCAGGGCCAGGGGGTTCCAGTTCGTAACCGTCAGCGAGCTTTTAGCAGCAGGAACGCCGGTTGCCACTCCTCAATGCTACGAAACCAAACCCGGCGACAACAGCAGGTACGACAGGATGAAATTCTAGCAGTTCCGGGGCGCCCGGAGCAGGATTGCGGTAAAGTGGATCGGGGGGGGCTTTTGAAAATCGTTGCCCGCCGACTCTTATCGTGTCATGTTCAAAAGAGCCGCACTTAAAAATTTGCCGAATTCGAGGGACTTCCGTAAGCTCATGATTAAAAGCATCACCATCGAAAACTTCATGTCGCACAAGGCAACGCGAATCGAGCTGGCCCCCGGAGTAACCGTCATAACCGGTCCCAACAACGTGGGGAAAAGCGCGGTGGTGGAAGGCGTCCGGTCCCTGGTCCATAACCCCAGCCCCAAAAACTCCATTCGCCACGGTGCAAAGCAGGCGGTAATCAGGTTGGAGCTTGATTCCGGGGAAATCATCGAATGGGTGCGCTCGGACAAAACGGCTTTTTATCGCCTCTCGAGACCCGCTGCCGACGGGCAGGCTGAAGCTTACGATACGGAAGAGTATCACAAGATCGGCCAAAGCGTTCCTGAAGACATCATGGCCCTTTTGCGCCTGGGCCGGGTGGAAACGGAAAGCGGTGAGATCGACATCCATATCGGCAATCAGCGCGAACCCATATTCCTTCTGAACAGCCCCGGCTCCTATGCCGCCAGTTTTTTTGCGGCCTCCACCGAAGCCGAACATTTGCTCCGCATGCGTCAAGCCCTCAAAAGCCGGGTCGATTTTGCCAGGTCCAACAGCAAGGCTCTCGCTATCGACTGTAAAGTCGCGGAAAGTAACCTCCTTCATTACCAACCTCTGGACCTCCTTGAGCCGGAGGTGAAAGAGGCCGAAAAGTCGTATGAACTAATCTGCCGGAACCAAAAATCGATTCCTGAATTCGCCCGGGTCATTCGAATTCTTTCGGACAAAGAACGCCATTTTCTTTGGTGTCACCTTAGCGCTACAGTACTTGAAACCGTTAAGCCGCCTCCTCGGCTCCAGGAGGTTACCGATTTGGAGGCCCTGCTCGACCAATTGCGGGAAAAAGAAGAGTGGGCGGGCCGGGCGGCGGCCGTGTCCTTATGCCTGGCCCCTCTGACTGACCCTCCTGTCCCTTTGGCTACGGCCGCTCTGGCTAACCTGGTCAGCCAACTTGCAAACGCGGACAGGCTTATCGAGCAGCGTAAAGAAGAGCGAGCCGTCCTGGTCGATCTTGAAGGGCCGGTGGCCCTCCAGCCCGTCGCGGACCTCGAAGGCCGCATCCGGACCATCCACCGGCAGGAGGTGGCTTTCTCGGCTAACCGGGACCTCTCCCGTATCCTGAATGATATCCAGGAACCGCCCTGTATACAGGATTTAACCGCCCTGGCGCAGATCCTGGGTGACCTGCG
>CAWGZP010000152.1:0-12269 GCA_963826655.1 uncultured delta proteobacterium | reverse complement strand
AACCCACGGCACCGGTAGCGATGAAGGCTACCACCCGGCGCGAAAGCCGGGCGCCAACCAGGGCAAGCAGCAGGAAACCTGCAAAGGGCAGTGCGGGGATCGTCCAGAGACATCTCAGCATATCAACCTCGCATGGTTCGAGCTTCGTCCGTGTTCAGGGTTTTAAAGCGGTGGTGCATCTGAAGCACAAGGGCCAACCCCACCGATACTTCCGCCGCAGCCATTGAAATGATGAATATGAACATGACCTGGCCGTCCGGTTGCCCCCAGCGCGAGCCGGCAGCCACGAAAGCAAGACCGGCCGCATTGAGCATGATTTCAATGGATAGAAGCATAAAGATGATGCTGCGCCGCGCGAGAACGCCAACCAACCCCAGCACGAACAGCACCGCTGCCAGTATCAGCACGTTGGCAAGAGGCGTCGTCATGGCGATTCCTCCCCTTTTGCCCGCCCGGCCTGGCCCCTCCTGCCCAGGTGATAGGCCCCTATCAGGCCGCTCAAAAGAAGCAGTGAAGCCAGTTCAACCCCCAGCAGGTAGGGACCGTATAACGCCAGCCCAACCTCTTTGGGGCCAACCTCCCGCATGCCCACCGGATGCCCGCCCCCGGCCAGGACATAGACCAACTCGGCCAGCAGCGCCGCCGAGAGCAGCAACGGTCCCGGCCACAAGCGAGCAGGCAGCCATCGCCGTTCGTCTCCCACGCTCTGAGGTCCGAGATTTAGCATCATGACCACGAATACAAACAGCACCATGATGGCGCCGGCGTAGATGATAACCTCAAGGGCGGCAGCAAATTGCGCCCCCAGCAGCAGGAAAATCAACGCAATCGACAGCAGCGAAACGACCAGGTAAAGAAGGGCGTGAACCGGGTTGAGCTGTATGATCACCATGAGCGTGGAAATCACCGCAATGGAGGCCGCTATGTAGAACAGCACATTCATGCTCTTTCTCCGTTTACGACAGACTTTTGAGATAGCCTCACCGGTCAAGCTCAGATCCGTAGGATGGGTGGAGCGGAGCGCAACCCATCAAATCTTTTCGTAATCAGCTTTCTCACGTCCCTTCGGGACACCCTGAAACCATGAAACGACGCGGCACCCACCTCCCCCCTTTTCGAAAGGGGGGCCGGGGGGATTTTCACCTCTGCGAGGACTTTTCGTAACAGCCCCTACCGGTCAAGCTCAGGGCAAAAGGCTGTGAATATCCACCGGAGGGTTTTCATTTTCCGATTCTCCCTTGTCCTTGACTCCGACGGCCACTCCAGCCACCCGGTAGAAGTTGTAGTCCGGATGCTTCCCCGGACCGCTGATCAACAGGTCTTCCTTTTCGTAGACCATATTCCGGCGATCGTACTCACAATATTCGAAATCATTTGTCAGTTGGATGGCGTAGGTCGGGCAGGCATCTTCACAAAACCCGCATAGAATGCAGCGCGAGAAGTTGATGCGAAAAAATGCCGGATAACGCCTGCCGTGCTCGTCCTCCGTGGCCTGGAGCGCAATGCAGTCCACGGGACAGGCTGCCGCGCACAAATAACAGGCTACGCAGCGCTCCTGTCCCTCGGGGTCGAGCGAGAGGATGATCCGCCCCCTGAAGCGCGGAGGATGCACTATTTTTTCATCGGGATACTGTATGGTTACCCGCCGCTGGAACATGTGCAGCAAAACTTCCCGAAGGGTCCTTAGAATGCTAAGCACTAACGCGCTCCTTTACTTACCAAGGGCCAGGAGAATCCCCGCCGTTACCAGCAGGTTCAGCAAAGAAAGCGGTAGAAGCACCTTCCATGCATAGGACATGAGCTGATCGTAGCGAGGCCGCGGCAGGGCAGCCCGCACCAAAATAAAAAGGCAAATGAATACAAAGGTTTTCAGCAGAAGCCAGACAATGGGCGGCAAAAAGGGCCCCAGCCATCCGCCAAAGAAGAGGACGGCGACAATGAGCGAAATCAACGTGATGCCAAGGTATTCTCCAACGAAAAACAAGCCGAACTTCAAGCCGGAATACTCCGTATGATACCCGTCCACCAGTTCGCTTTCCCCTTCCGGAAGGTCGAAAGGAATTCGGTGTGTTTCACCAAGGCCGGCGATAAAAAAAATTACCAGTCCGAGCAATTGTGGAATACAAAACCACAGCCCTCGTTGGGCCTCGACGATGATGCGCAGATTGAAGGAGCCTGCCATCATGACTACTCCCATAAGCGAAAGCCCCATGAAAACCTCATAGCTCAGCAACTGGGCCGTGGCGCGCAGACTCCCCAAAAGAGGGTATTTGCTCTGAGACGACCAGCCGCCTAAAACGATTCCGTAAACACCGAGCGAGGTCATTGCCAGAAAGAAAAGCAGGCCGATGTTCAGGTCCGATACGCCAATTCCAGGAGCAAAGGGAATCACGGCAAAGGAAAAAAGGGTTGCAACGACGACCATTGCAGGCGCCAGGACAAACACCGGCCGGTCGGCAAAAGGGGGAATCCAGTCTTCCTTGAAAAAAATCTTGATCATATCCGCCATTACCTGGAGAAGGCCGAAGGGTCCCACCCGGTTAGGCCCGTACCGGTCCTGCCACAAGCCGAGCAGACGTCTTTCCACGTAGATCAGCGCAGCAGCCATGGTCATGGCCCCTGCCAGAACGACCACTAAGATCACAAGGGGGCGCAGGATCTCACTCATCGCTTTTTCCCTTCAAAACCATTCCTGAAGCGGGCAGGTCCAGGACGGGCGCTCCGGGAAGTCCAACCGGCAGGCCGGCGACTTTGCGCGGTAGAGAAGGCAGTATCTTGACGCAGAGTTCGACTACCAAATCGCCCAGGTCCACTCTTGCCGTATCGCCTTCAGCCATTCCGAGAGCCGAGGCATCTTCCGGGTGCAGGGCCACATACGGCTTCGGACATAGCTCGGCGATACCGGGCGACAGAACGCTCAATTCTTCGGAGCCAAAGATGTGGTGAAGGGGAACGAACAGCCACCGCGAATCCTCCGGTTGCCGGCGTGCCGGGATGTCTTTGAAATACGGCGACTTTATCTGCGGGTGAGGCTCTATAAGGCGTATGCCGGGATCGCCGCCGCGCAACCGCCCACCGACCTCTTCCTGGAATTTATTGAGAGACTGCACCGAATTCCAGCCCGGCGCCCAGAATCTGGGGATAAGCGCTGACGGGGGCTGACCGTGATCGCCCTCCATGGAAAAAGCCAGAGGCGTATCCGGGTCATCGGGCTGTTTGGGCTCGTTCACGTCGATCTGCGCCCGTATCGCCGTTCGGCCGCTGTAGCGGTGGCTCTGCCTTGGAACCTTGCCGCCCGTGAGCCGAAAGCCCGCACCCGGGGCAACCGACGGAAGAGCGCCCAGGGCAGGAACTGCCGCGGCTATCGCAGTCACCAGGTCGTCCAGAATTTGCCACTTGCCGGCCTCGGGACGTCCCAGCGCCTTCATCATGTCGCAAATCCAGCGCCAGCTTTCCCGCACCTGGCCTTTGGGCAGAAAGACCTGGTAGAAACGCTGCGCTCGCCCCTCATTGTTTACCAGGCTGCCGGAAGACTCGGCAAAGGCTGCGGCGGGAAAGACAATATCTGCTTTCAGAGTCGTGGCATGGACGAGATGATCGATTGCGATCACATGCTTTGCCGAGCTGAGAAGATCTGTCGCCAGCTTCGATTGGGTTCGACGAAAGAGATTGTTTTCAAGAATAATGAGAGTGTCTGCGCCGCCGCTTTGCACAGCGCCGGCGGCGGCCTCGAGACCGCCCGCAGGCCCCAGTATTGCCAGGCCAAGGCTGTTGACCTCCGGAACCGTCAGAAAGATCTCCGCCGTAGCCTCCCCTTTGCTCAGCGCCCGGCAGACGTTGGCTGCGGCCTCGATAACGGCCCTGCTTCGGCAGCCCGCACCCGAGACGACAAGCGGTCGGGCAGCCGCCTTCAAGGCCAGGGCGATTTCATCGGCCAGCGCCCGTTCCTCTTCCGACAGGTCCGCCACCGCCGGGGCTGCGGGATCGAGCATGGATGCCACTGCGAAGCCAAGGCGGGCCAACTCGTCGGGAGGAGCGCGAAAGGTTTTCATGGCCACATCGTCCAACCTGGTTCCGCAAGGAGTGGCGATGTAGAGCATCGCTTTTTCATACTCCGCCAACTGCTGGATAGGGGCAGCGTTCCAGTGGTGAATCTTCACGCGATCCATAATGCGGGCTGCCTTGCGAGTGGCCAGTTGGCGCAGGTTCAGGGCCAGTACGGGGGCCGTGTTGGTCACATCCTCGCCCAGCACGAAGACTGCGTCGGCCTCCATCGTCTCACTCAGCGAAGGCGTGCGGACCGCTCCATCCTGCAATACGGCCAATTCCAGTTTGAGCAGATCGAAGTCCTTATCGGAAACTCCCGCATAGAAATTATCAGGTCCAACCATGGTCAACAGGGCGAAATTGGCTTCCAGTGAGGTCCGTGGCGAACCGATACCGATCACCTTCCGGCTGCCCGCCACAAACGCTGCCGCATCCCTGAGCGCTTCGTCCACGGAGACGGCAACCGGTTCGGTATCTTTCGCCCCCCTGACCAGCGACCCCAGAATACGCCGCCTGCTGTTTGCGAACTCATACCCGTAGCGGCCGCGGTCACACAGGAAATAGCCGTTGACCCGATGGTTGTATCTGTTTCTGATCCGCCGCAGTTCCCCATAGCGCGACCCGGGTATGGTATTGCATCCAAGGCCGCAGTGTACACAAACAGAGGGCGCCGTCTGCAAATCCCAATTGCGCGAGTAGTGTTTTTTGAAAGTCTTGTCGGTAAAGACTCCCGTTGGGCAAATCTCCACGAGGTTGCCGCTGAATTCGCTTTCCAGCACCCCTTCCCGACTGCGCCCGAAATAGACATGGTCGTGAGCGGCAAAAACGTTGAAATCGCGGCCGCCGGCATAATCCCGATAGTAGCGCACGCAGCGGTAACACTGGATGCAACGGTTCATTTCATGGGTGACGAACGGCCCAAGGTCCTGGTTGCGGTGGGTTCGTTTCCTGAACCGGGATTCGCGGTAGTTATGCCCGGTCATTACGGTCATGTCCTGGAGGTGGCACTCTCCGCCCTCATCGCAAACCGGGCAATCATGGGGATGGTTGACCATCAGCCACTCGATAACGCTCGCCCGAAACTCGACCGCCTCCGGGTCGTTGAGGGAAATCCGGACGCCGTCATCAGCCGGGGTCATGCATGCCATGACGATCTCGCCCCGGGTGTCTTTCTCGTTCCTGAACTGCTTGACCGCGCACTGACGGCATGCCCCAACGGACCCAAGCGCCGGATGCCAGCAAAAATAGGGCAGATCGAATCCAAGGGTGAGGCACGCCTGGAGCAGGTTCTGTCCGTCTTTGACCTCGCAGGGTTTTCCGTCGATGTAGATCGTGGCCATCGGCTATCTCCACGGGCAGCGTTTTTCACGAATGTGGCGAAGAAAGTCATCTTCTAAATAATTTGAGAGCGCTCTGTAGCGGTTCCATCGCCCCCGGCGCCAGGGCGCAGAAGGTATGGCCAAGTCCCAGGAGCCCCGTGTGGCGCTCCAGTACCTCCATATCCTTCTTTTCTCCGCGGCCGTTTTCAATAGCTTCGAGAATCCTCACCAACCAGGGCAGTCCCTCGCGGCAGGGAGTACACCAGCCACAGGACTCCCGGGCAAAGAAGCGCATCAGATTGAGCACCATTCCAACCGGGCAGGTCAGATCGTCTAAAATGATCATCGTCCCGGTGCCAAGCCGGCTTCCAGCGGCCTCCATCGAGCCGAAGTCCATCTTTACATCCAGTTGATCGGCCGACATAAACTCCGTCGAGGCGCCACCCGGAATCAGGGCGCGAAGCTTAAAACCATCGCGCATGCCGCCCGCATGCCCTTCCAGGACTTCGCGGATCGTCGTGCCCATCGGCAACTCCCAGGTCCCCGGCTTCCTGACCCGGCCGCTTACACCGTAGAGCTTCGTGCCGCCGTCTTCGGAGCGGCTCAATTGCCGGAACCAGTCGGCCCCGTGGTCTATGATGTGGGGAACGTTGGAGATGGTTTCCACATTATTGACAATAGTGGGTTTGCCCCAGAGGCCGGCCACCGGCGGGAAAGGCGGTTTGGCCCGGGGTGTGGCCCTGCGCCCTTCCAGGGCATTGAGCAGGGCAGTTTCCTCCCCGCATATGTATCGCCCCGCGCTGCTATGAAGATATAATTCCAGGCCGAAAGAAGTACCCAGTATGTTGCGGCCCAGGTAACCGCGAGTGTACGCCTCGGAGATAGCGCGTGAGCAGCGGCGTGCCGCCGCCACATACTCCTGACGCAGGAAAATGTAAGCCACATCGGCCTGAATGGCATAGGCGCCGAGTATTATGCCCTCGATCAGTTGATGAGGATTGCCTTCGAGCAGCACCCTGTCTTTGAAAGTGCCGGGCTCCATCTCGTCGGCGTTGATCACCAGGTACGTGGGATGGACGGCTTGCTCGCCCTGAGGGACAAACGTCCACTTGCGGCCGGTCTGAAATCCTGCACCGCCCCGTCCACGCAAGTGAGACTTAAGGACTGTCTGAACGACCTCGCCGGGAGCCATGCTTTGCAGGGCCTTGCGCAAGGCGCCGTATCCGCCTCCCTTTTCGTAGGTCTCGATATCGAGGGGGCCCTCCCCGGATCGGATGTTCTCTGTGAGCGGACAGTCCATTATGATGGCCTTCTATTCATATTTTCCCAGGATCTCGTCTATTTTCTGCGTATCCAGGTTTCCGTGCAGGTCGTCATCGATCATGAGAACCGGGGCTAGGTCGCAGGCCCCCAGGCAGACGTTTGGCAGCAGTGTGAAGCGGCCGTCGGCTGTCGTTTCGCCCAAACCGATCCCCAACCGTTCCCGGATATGATCGAGGATCTGCTCGTGGCCCATGACCCAGCAGCTTACACTGGTGCAGACCAGGATCGTGTGCCGGCCCACGGGTTTTCGAAAAATAAGGTTATAAAATGTCGCAATGCTATCCAGTTCGTCTGTCGTCATTTCCATAAAATCGGCAAGATCCGAGAGCCCCTCATCGGACACCCACCCACGGCTGCGCTGAACCGCTTTGAGGGCTTCCACACAGGCTGCCCGTTTTTGCTCGTAATGCGTAATTTCGGCTTCGATCTCGGCCAATTCTTCCGGGGTAAGCATTTTAGGGATAAGCCTTTCTCATCCTATTGAGCAATATCGATTTGCATTCAAAATCCCCCGTTTCCGAGTTGTGTCACCCCCCCCCTTTTCTAAAGGGGGGCCGGGGGATTTTAAAAGGCTCAGCGGTCTACGTCCGCCATGACGTAATCGATACTGCCCAGAATCGGCAACATGTCGGCGATCATGAACCCACGGCTGATCAAAGGAATCATCTGCACGTGCGCAAATGAGGGGGTGCGGATCCTGGCCCGGTAGGGATGAACGCCGCCGTCACTGATCAGGTAGTAACCGTTGTTTCCCTTGGTGGCCTCGATGCTCACAAAAGCTTCCCCGGGAGGAATAACCGGTCCCTGGCTAACCCCCAGAAAATGAGTGATGAGCGTCTCGATATCGTGCATTGTGCGCTCTTTGCGAGGAGGTGTGGCCAAATGATGATCGGCCTTGTAGGGGCCGGCCGGCATGTTTTTCATGCACTGCTCGATAATGCGCAGGCTCTGGCGCATCTCCTCGGCCCGCACCCTGGTCCGGGCGTAGCAGTCCCCGCCCTGAGCGGTCGGGATATCGAACTCGAACTGATCGTAGCCTGAATAGGGGCGCTTCTTGCGAAAATCCCACTCGAAACCGCATGCCCGCAGCCCTGCCCCGGTCACCCCCCACTCGATGGCTTCCTCCAGGGTGTAGCTGCCTACCCCTTGCGTACGGGCTTTGAATATCCGGTTGCCCATAACCGTCCTGTCGTATTCTTTGAGGCGGCGGGGCATGTAGTGCAGGAACTCCCGAACGAGGACCTCCCAGCCCTCGGGAAGATCCTGGGCCACACCGCCTATACGAAACCACATGGGGTGCATGCGGCCACCCATAACAGCCTCTACGATTTCAAATATGCGCTCGCGGTCGTTGAAGGTGAAGAAAACCGGTGAGAGCATCCCGACATCTTGAGCGATCGTTCCGTAGAAGACCAGGTGACTGGCGAGGCGGAAAAATTCCACCATCATGACACGAATGACCTTGACCCGGTCGGGCACCTCGATTCCGGCCAGCTTCTCTACGGCCAGAACGTACGGCAGGTTATTCATTACGCCGCCCAGGTAGTCGATGCGATCTGTGTAGGGAAGGAAAGTATGCCAGGTCTGGCGCTCCGCCATCTTCTCCGCGCCTCGATGGTGAAAGCCGATTTCGGGCACGGCGTGGACGATCTCCTCCCCGTCCAGTTGAAGCAGGATGCGAAAGACCCCGTGTGCTGCGGGATGCTGAGGACCCATGTTGAGAAACATGAATTCCGTATCCTCTCCATGGCTTTCCAGCCCCCATTCTTCGGGGTGAAACCTGAGTGCTTCCTCATCCTCTTCCCGGCGATGGAGCGGCAGACTGAACGGCTCCATCTCCGTTGCGCGGGCAGGGTATTCTTTGCGCAGCGGATGACCATGCCATCCAGGAGGCAGCAGAATCCTCCGAAGCCCGGGGTGCCCTTCGAATCCAATGCCGAACATGTCCCAGACCTCGCGCTCGTACCAGTTGGACGAAGGCCATAGATCGGTTGCGCTCACCAGCGAGAGGTTGTCTTCTTCAAGGGGAACCTTGATTCGAATGTCCGTATTGCGCTCGAAAGAAAGCAGATGGTAGACCACTGTGAAGTCGTTTTCCGGCTGATCTTCGCGATGAGACCGGAGCCGCTCGTCAATGGCCGTAAGATCGTAGAGCATTTTGTATGGACCGGCGGCTTCAGCTTTGAGATACCGCAACACGTCGCGCACTCCCTCGCTTTTAACCCATACGGTGGGGATGTTGTCTTTGGTGGGTTGGTCCGCAAGGACGGCTGAGCCGAAATGCTCCTTCAGTTCCGCTATGATGTCGGCAGGATTATCCATTTATCGCTTTACCGATTCAGGCCAAACTGAGTTTGGATTGGGCAGAGTTGTCATTTTGCGCCGTTCTTCGCGCTTTAAGTCTCGCATGGAGGGAGGCGGCGCCTTGACGACACACTGGGCTCCAGCCACCCAACTCAGCGGCCTCCTTTCCCCCGCAATCGCCTTCTGAAGCAGGTTCAGTCCTTCCATGAAAGCGCCGGGACTCGGCGGGCAGCCGGGAATGTAGACGTCTACCGGCAAAATCTTGTCAACGCCCTGCACCACGCTGTATATGTCGTACATGCCGCCCGAGTTGGCGCAAGATCCCATGGATATGACCCAGCGAGGTTCCATCATCTGCTCGTAGAGCCGCACAATCATCGGCGCACACTTTATAAACGGGGTCCCTGCAATGACCATGAGGTCCGCTTCGCGTGGTGTTCCACGAATGACCTCGGCGCCAAAGCGCGCGATATCGTATCGGCTTGTGAGGCTGGTGGCCATCTCGACGTAGCAGCACGACAGGCCGAAATTAAACGGCCAGACAGAATTTTTGCGCCCCCAGGCCACCAGGTCTTCCAGTTTGCTCAAAAGCACATGACGGCCCACAGCCTGCTCCAGGGAGCAGGTGTCAGGTTGCCGCGAAGACGAACCCTTTTGGATAAAGACAACCCTTTTGGGATAAAGGCGAACCCTTTGGGGATAAAGGCAAACCCGCCTTCGTGCGGCTCAACCACCAGCGCATAACTCGACAGCCTCCTTTCCCTGCCTAAGTGATATGTTTGACGGGATGTCCTTTGATATAGCCTTCCAGCTCCTTAATGACTGATTCCTTGTGATCGATGACGCCTTTGACGATGTCTCCAATCGAGATAATGCCCGACACCCGGTCGTTTTCAACTACCGGTAAATGCCGCATGCGCTTTTCGGTGACCAGATCCATACACTCGTCGAGATCCATGGCCGGTGTCACGGTGAAAACCTCGGCGGTCATGATCTCTCTGACCTTGGCTTCCCTTGACCACTTGTCCTTCAGGACAATCTTGCGGGCATAATCGCGTTCCGAGATCATACCGGCCAATCGATCTCCATCGAGGACCACGAGCGCACCGACGTTCTTCTCCGCCATGAGTTTGAGCGCGTCGTATACGGTAGCATCCGGAGATATCGAACAGACCGCCGTGCCTTTCTCTCTCAAAATATCGCGTACGTTCTTCACAACCGCTCTCCATCCAGGAGTCTATCCGTTTAGCTTCCAGCCTCCCGGCGTTGTCTGGACGTCCTCCAATCAAGTGCTCTCAAACGCCAGAGGTAAAACAGTGATGCGGTTAGAATGCCGACAAAAACCACAAGCTCTGCGTAGCCCTTCCAGCCCAGCTCTCGGAACGCCACTGCGTAGGCATAGATAAAAGCAGCTTCCAGATCGAAGATAACGAAAAACATGGCCATGAGATAAAAGCCTGCATGAAAGCGCAGTCGTGCGGAGCCGGTGGAGACCACACCACATTCATACGGTTCGCCCGTGGCCCTTTCCTGGTGCCGCTCCCCCAGGAGCGCGGAGAGAACCAACATCACAGTAACCAGGACGATCACCGCAACCATGTAGACAGCCAATGGCCATAGGACTGCAGAAGTATCGGTGAGGGGACTCATGGGGAATTCCGTCTCCCATTAAAAAAGAGAACGAAAATGACAAAAATCGAGATGTTTCCTGAAAAGGGCCGATGATTATCTTTTTTTCGGCCATAGGCGGTGCTGAAGTGTCTGCAACCAATGCTAAGAAACCGGAGCATACATTGCAAGTTGGTCACTGCACTTAAATTGATCCGGGAATTGAGAGCTTGGTTCAACCCCCGATACGGGTTCATCGAAAAGACGTTCTCAGCTCTCGGTTTTGCTCCGAATCCGAATCTCGGGGATGGACTTATGGTGCAAGACCCTCTGCGGATAGGGCAGCTCGATACCTGTCTTCCCTGAACCGCCGCCATACGCCCGTGAGAAGTTCGCTCTTTACAGGCCCAAGGCCATTTTGCGGATCGTTTATCCAGACCCGCAATTCAAGTTGTACGGCATTGTCTCCGAAACCTGTCAGCAAGCAGGCAGGTTCGGGTTCCTGCAGGACTCGACTTGTGCCCGCGGCGACTTCCAGCATCAACTTAGTAGCTGTCTCCAAATCGGAGTCGTAAGAAATTCCTACAGGGACCTTCAACCTGACGAGATTGTTGCTGTGGGACCAATTGATCACCTGACCAGTGATCAAACTCTCATTAGGAATAATATGTTCGGCGCCGCTGCGTGTTATTACGGAAACATACCGGGCGCCCAGGAAGTTGATCCAGCCGTATGTGTCTCCCAATTCAATAACGTCGCCTGGCTTGATCGACTTCTCCGCCAGGAGTATGTAACCGCTGAACAGACTGGCGACTATCTTTTGAAGGCCAAAGCCGACCCCGAGCCCCAGTGCCCCGCCGAATAGCGCGAAGACCGTCAGATCGATCCCCATGTAATGCAGGACGAAGACCGCGGATGCCGAGAACAAAAAAACTTTGCACAGCTTATAAAACAGGGCCTGGCTTGCGGCAGGCAGGCGGGAGCCGGTCTGCAGCCAGAGATGAAAAATAACTACCAGGGTCTTTGACAGCCAGTAGAGAATCAATAACAGAAGCAGTGCCCTCGAAATGGTCAGCATCGAAACATGCACTTGACCGATTGTGACGGCTATACTGTCGAGTAGACTGATTATGGGATCCGTTATATGGAAGAGACCGTGCACGGCCCAAAGCCAGATTGCCGCGGCGAGAATTCCCGCCCAGAAACGATTAGTTGTCGGTGTCAGGAGAGATCGGAATAGAAACACGGCGAGTGACACAGCGAGCAGGACCTTAAGTCCTTCATCGGGCCAGTCGAAATGCTGAGCGGCGGAAAATGCAATTCCCAGGAATAGAACAGACAAAAATGGGCCGGTAACATCGAGGAACATTACATATTTTTGCCGATCGAAGTATTGAGACGCCTCGCACAAACCGCATTGATCCATTAGGCGTCCAATCCATGAGCGCAAGGTTTTGGCAGCCCCATGAGCCAGCAGGAATATAAAACCGCCGAGAGCGAGTTGGACCGCGATGGCCCGGGAGAGGACATGGTCAAGAAAATATTGTTGGACTTGCGGCCAAAATTCCCCGGAGGATAAAAACACATGGGGAAAGTCCATAATGCGGCTCCGATGAAAGGGCTTTCCTATTGACAACCAAGTACCCGGCACAAGAGAGGGCGGCGCCC
>CAWGZP010000151.1:0-8299 GCA_963826655.1 uncultured delta proteobacterium | reverse complement strand
TAGTGCTGTCATTACCAATAGAGAATCGGGGTTTGCTCTATCTAGGATTGTCCGATAAACGGACGCATGATGAAGTATATACCCAGCAACCCGATTCCAACCGCGGCACATCTTCTAAACCAGAGTCCACCTCCATGAAATGAACTGTTCTCCAAAAGCCTTCTAACCTTCGCAGTCGAACTTCCAGCTATGGCTATGGGAATGCAGTGGCCAATTCCAAAAAGGACGATAAGAATAATCCCGGTTGCGATTTTCTGCTGAATTGTAATGATAGCCAGTATGGGAGCGATGAACCCAAAAGTACAAGATCCTGAAAGGACTCCGTATGCCAACCCCAGGAGGAAAGCTCCGAGAAGACCCTTGATCTTCATACGGCCAAAGAGACATCCTGACATTGAACACCCGGGAATACCCAACATACCGAGAGCGACCCAGATGAGAACCGCACCGACCAAAATGGTCCAGTAGGAGCCGACCTCACCCAGCATCCGGCCGAGGAGCGAGCAAATTATGCCCACCAATGCGATTGTAATGAAAAGACCAATGGTAAAAACCACGGAATAGTAGGCTGCCTGCTTTGCTTTGAGCACTTTATCCTGGCCCGCCACATACGTTATTATCAGTGGGATCGAGGCGACATGGCATGGGCTTAGGGCTACACTAATGATTCCCCAGAAAAAGCAGCCCAGACCGGCAAGCGCTGTCCCGGTCATCATCCAGGAGTTAACCGTCAACAGAAACTGTTCCAATACTCGCCCCCCCCCGGTTCATCGGCCGTAGTTTATAGATTCGTTTGGATTTGCAGCTTCAACGCCCAGTTTCTTCAGTTCGGCCTCAATGCTGTTTTGGCCAAGGAAGCCTTCATGACGATAAACTTCCTTCCCATCCTTGTTATAGAATATCTGGGTAGGTATCAAACGAATTCCAAATCTTTGTTCCTGCCCACTATTTTCCGAGACATCAATGAAGACAATAGCAGCTCTGCCTTCGTATTCCTTTTCAAGTGATTCCATGATGCTCGCCATCATCTTGCAGGGGATGCATTTCTTTGCCCCGAGATCCACCATGGTGACCATATCTTTTGCCGGTACCTCGGGGATCGATGTTGACTGGCCGGAAGAAAGAGAAACACCAAAACCTGTCATGAGAATGACAACGCCAGCGATAAAACCAAATTTTATCACTTCAAAACCTCCTCTGTTTTACATTTTACACGTCACATGACAAACGCCGGTTGGGGTCTCAACGGCATAGGGAAAGTATTTCCGCTTGAAAAACAAGGCCACATTGACGAGGGAAATTAAAACAGGCACTTCCACAAGAGGTCCTATGACCGCAGCGAAAGCCATCCCCGAATTGATTCCAAAGACCGCGACAGCCACTGCGATCGCGAGTTCGAAGTTATTCGAGGCGGCGGTAAAGCTCAAGGTTGTGGACTGCTCGTAGGTGGCCCCCACTTTTATCGAGAGATAAAATGAAACAAAAAACATGATAACGAAGTAAATGCAGAGCGGGATAGCCACCCGAATCACATCGAAAGGCAACTGGACAATGTATTCTCCTTTAAGGGAGAACATGACCAGGATGGTAAAAAGCAGGGCTACGAGGGTGATGGGACTTATCCGGGGGATGAACTCCTCCTCGTACCACTTTATGCCCTTGGTCTTAAGACCCACGAATCTGGAAATCATTCCGGCGATAAACGGGATACCGAGATAGATGAAAACGCTCTGTGCAATTTGCCCGATCGAGATATCGACAACTGCCCCGGTCATACCGAGCCAGCGAGGGGCCAGGGTGATGAAGATATAGGCATATACGGAAAAAAAGAGGACCTGGAAAATTGAATTAAACGCCACCAGTCCGGCGCAATACTCTCGGTCACCTGCTGCAAGGTCATTCCACACGATCACCATTGCGATGCAGCGTGCAAGACCGATGAGAATGAGGCCAACCATGTATTCTTGATGGCCGGAAAGAAATGTGACGGCGAGGAGGAACATCAGGATGGGGCCGATCACCCAGTTTTGGATCAGCGAAAGAGCCAGGACCTTGAAATTTCGAAACACCTGGCCCAACTGCTCGTACTTAACCTTTGCAAGAGGCGGATACATCATGAGAATCAAGCCGATGGCGATTGGAATATTGGTTGTTCCCACTTGGAAATAGTTGATCACGTTCCTGATGTTTGGGAAAAGATAGCCTCCACCCACTCCAATAAACATGGCAAGAAATATCCAGAGCGTCAGGAAACGATCCAGGAATGAGAGCCGCCTTGAAATTGATTCCTTCACGATAACCTCCATCGATAACCTCCATTTCTGATAGAATTATTCTTGAGAGATGCCCTTTTCTTCGATCCAGAGCTTGATGCGCTTCTCAATTTCATCCCTTACTTTCCGGAATTTCTGCAACTGTTCTTCTTCCGATCCTTCGGCCGCCGCAGGATCCTCAAAAGCCCACGTCAACCGGTGGCTGATTCCCGGAAATGTGCCGGGGCAGTTTGCTTCTGCTTCGGCACAAACCGTGATTAAATAGGTAAAATTCATCTTGCCGAGGAACTCTTTAACGCTTTTTGAATGTTGGCCGGAAAGATCGATGCCGATCTCCCGCATCACCCTTTCGGTAAGAGGATGAATTGCGCCGGGCCTTAATCCTGCGCTATAAGCCTCGAAATGCCTCCCGGCACACTTTCGCAGGAAGGCCTCCGCCATCTGGCTTCGTGCGGTATTGCCGGTACACAAAAAAAGGACGCGTTCATGCTCCATGGCCTGCTCCTTTTAAAGAATCCGGGAGTGATTCCACAAATTTTTTGATTTCATCCCGCACACGCCTGTAGCAGGCCACCGCTTCATCTTCGGTTCTCGCCCCTGCGACGAGCTTTGGAGGGTCATCGAAGCCAACGTGCAAGACTCTCGTTTTGGCCGGAAAAAACGGACATGCCTCATGCGCATTGTCACAAAGCGTGATGACATAATGAAATTCCAAGTGCCGCAAAGAGGCGACATCTTTGGAGACCTGGCCGGATATGTCGACCCCTGCTTCAGCCATGGCCTTAATTGCTCCGGGATCGACACCCTTGGGTTCGATACCCGCTGAATACGGCTCGATAAGGTCTGCTTTTAATTCGCGTGTCCATGCTTCGGCCATCTGGCTGCGGCAGGAATTGCCGGTACATAAGAAAAGCACCTTCAAAACGTCTTGGGCTGAAGACATATTCAATCTTTCTCCTACGGTTCGAATTCGAATTGCCCGAGATAGCCTGCAAGCTTTGCCTTTCGCTCCCCTTCGAGCGGTGGGCAGTCATCGGCATCTTTGCCTCCCTCGGCGACCTGCGTGGCAAAGACCATGCACGTTGGCTGACCGCACTCACCGCAGAATCACTTCACTTATGTCCTGGTCGAGATGGGCTATCAGGTGTACCGACTGGGCCTCGGGTCTACACTCCGGGCGGACAAATTCCTTGGTGTAACTATTGAGCAGCATGGTAGACCTCCATGGTCCCTCCTACTGTATCCAACTGAAATCACTTCCCCAGCCAGCTTTTCACTTCAGATTTTGCAGGGACTTTGCCCGTCAGCTTCACCTGACCATCGACAACGACGGCGGGAGTACTGAAAATACCCAGTCTGGCTATTTCCTCTATATCCGTGATGTACTCCACGACAGCGTCGGACCCTGTTTCCGCGATAACCTCTTTGACCAGTTTCTCCGTCTCGTGACACTTCTTACATCCAGGACCAAGTACTTTGATTTTCATTATTTCTCTCCCTGCTTCAGACGGCTCTGTTGAATGGCGCTGCCTATCAAATCAGCGCATTGAAAAGATAACCGACGATGATGATGCCCACCGCTACGACACAGGTAAAAACCAGGATAAGCTTCGGCTTGAGAACCTTGCGTAAAATCACCGTCTCAGGAAACGAGATTGCCACCACCGACATCATGAATGCGAGCACTGTTCCCATCGCCGCACCCTTCTCTATGAGGGCCGAGACTACGGGTATGATTCCTGCCGCATTAGAGTAAATGGGGATGCCGATCAGCACGGCTACCGGTACCGACCACCATGCCCCTTTACCCATGATGGAAGCCAGATATCCCTCCGGAACATAGCCATGAATGCCGGCCCCTACTGCAATGCCCAGGATGGCGTATATCCACACCTTGCCGACAATGTCGCGCACGGCTTCAAGACCAAAATGGATACGATCTCCGAAACTCTTCCGTTCCTCGTCGTAGACACCGCTCTCACCTACCTGGATTTTGTAAACCCAGTCTTCAAGATGGTGTTCCATCTTGAGCCGGCCGATGGTCCAACCGGCAAGCATCGCAATGACGAGTCCCGTGCTCATGTAAACCGCTGCGATTTTCCAGCCAAAAAGCCCGTAGAGCAACACCAGCGCAATCTCATTGACCATCGGCGCTGAAATCAGGAATGAAAAGGTTACACCGAGGGGCACGGAAGCAGTGAGAAACCCGATGAAGAGTGGCACCGCCGAGCAGGAGCAAAAAGGGGTCACGATTCCAAGCATGGCAGCCAGCACGTTTCCCACCGATTCGCGCTTTCCGGCAAGGATTTTGCGCGTGCGTTCCGGAGTGAAAAAGGAGCGAACGATGCCCACTCCGAAGACCACCAGCACCAGGAGCATGAGCACTTTGGGCGTGTCGTAGAAGAGGAATTCCAGGGCGCTTCTAAGATGCCCGGTGTTCCCGAGCGCTGAAAAATGACTGGAAAGCAATTGCACAAAGTGACCGGCCAACCAGCCGGCAAAGGGCTCCAGGCTTTTGTAGACAAACCACCAGGCCGCTAGTATAGGAACCCCAAGCAGGATGTATCCGGCGGTCGGCATAGTGTTGCTCGAAGGGGCATCCTTGGACGAACCACAGCATGGATGCTCCTGAAACATTTTAAGCTGAACGGGTTCCATACTCTGTTTCCTCGAGGCTGAAGACGACTGAAAAATTTTAAGGGGCGCTTTTACCACAGCGGCACCCTTGGGTATTTGGCAAAATACGCAAATTTTGGCTCACAAAAATCAAACTTTCTTCAGAGAGGACGCCTTTGCCAGGCTAAGTGTCTTTATCTGTTCCTCCAACCTCTGACCGACGAAACCCTCGACACAACTGAGGAAGTTCGCCACACATTTCATCCGCAGGGAGTAGTAGATATTGGTGCCTCTGCGCTCATCCTGCAGGATTTCAGCCTCCTTCAGAATATTTAAGTGCTTGGAAACGGTTGATATGTCAGAGCCAACGATCGCCTGGAGTTCGCACACACATCGCTCACCGTCAAAAAGGCTTTCAACCATTTTGAGCCTGCTGGGATGCCCAAGAGCTTTGAAAATTTTGGCGCGCAGTTCAAGGTAATAAGATTCGCCGTCCATATCTTCTCCTTTTTGGCAGAATAGCAAAATTTAATTGCGCATGTCAACCCTGTTTCGATCCTTAGAAATCTAACAGGAGTAGCACTGGCGAAGGTCCTGTGATGGTGGTTTTCTCCTTCCTTTGCAAATATCGCAGGCTTGCCCCGCCGGCGTATAGTTCAACCTGAAAATACCATTAGCGTACGTTTGTTTCCAAATGCTGTGAGATTTAGGATTACACCTTCGTGTGGCCTCAAATGGGGATTTCACCCTATTGCATGACATGAGTGAACTCTTAATTGTGACCGATTAGTTCAAGATTCCTGCCTCACAAATGCTTGGGCACCGCCATAACATGGGACACCTGGATTACGAAGCGGTACGGTCCCGCTTCGATTGAAAAACGCGGCGGTTTTTAAAGTAACCTGTGCATGGGCGGGTCCAGATAACGCCCCCTTGGGATGGGTCGTGATGTTAACCCTTCAATTAACCTGATCCAGAAAAGGAAATTCAAAATGTACTTCACTGACGAATCCCTGTATCCCGAGAACATGCAACCGCTGATTATCACTGCTGCGCCCTACGCGCCTTCGTGGCTGCCGGGCGATGCTCCGGACATTTCCGTTACATGGGATGAGCAAGTCCAGGCGGCGGTGGACTGCTACGACGCCGGTGCGGCCATCTTGCACTTCCATGTGCGTGACCCTGCCACCGGTCACCTCTCTACAGACTTTGACCACTTCAACTACTTGCTGGCACGCGTGAGGGAAGCCGTGCCGAACATGATTATCCAGGTCGGCGGCTCGATCTCGTTCGCACCCAAGGGCGAGGACAAAAAGGCCGAATGGCTGGACTATGATACCCGGCACATGCTTGCGGAGCTGAGCCCGAAGCCGGAATTCGTCACGGTGGCCATCGGTACCTGCATGATGGATCTCACACAGATGTGGACGCCGGACGATGTAAAGGGAACGCATCTCGAGGACCCCAAGCAGATGGCGGCGTGGGCGGGCATGTTTACCGATGCCGGTCCGGCTTTTTACCTCGAACATCTGAAGCGTCTGAAAAAAAACGGCATTCAGCCATACTTCCCGCTTGCACATGTTCACCAACTCAAGATCGTGGAGCGATTGATCCGCCACGGCGTTCACCTGGGCCCATTGAACATGGCTATAGGGTGTTACGGGGGCGGCGGCTGCGGCCACAATCCGTTCGACTGGATGGAGTTCATCCGCCGCACACCCCAGGGCGCAATCGCCTCGTTCTGGGCCGGCATGCGGATCAATGCCGTGGCCCAACCGATGGCGATCATCCTTGGCCAGCACGTGCGGGTCGGCAATGAGGATAACCTCTGGAACAGCAAGCGGGAGCGCATAACAACGGTCCAGCAGGTTGAGGCGATAGTGGAATTGTCCCAGCGATTTGGCCGCAAGGTGGCGACCACGGACGAGGCGCGCAAGATCATGAAAGTCGGGGTCTGGTATGACAGCGTGGAGGAGACGTTGCGGAACCTTGGCCTGCCGCCCAACCGCGAAAAAGGCGAGCAGGGCTTCATGGTTTGGGATACCGACGGAAAGAAGAGCGCCGCCCTTGTGATGTCCGATTCGCATCCGATGGCCTACTGAGTAACGCCACGTCCTGTCCCCACCCGGGGCAGGACTCTGCCTACCTGACAGACATGAGGCGCATAAGATGAAAGGGAAGGATAACGACGGCAAGACAGTGACGGTTGATTGGCTGCGTGAAACGGGCCGCTGGGACTCATCTTTGGACAAGCTTTACGAGTGGGACCCCAATTGGACGGAGAAGTATATGCAGATGGCCATGAACCCATGGACCACCGGCATTCTGCCAGTCAAGGAAATCGAATTGATCTGCATCGCGGTCAACGTTGCCTGTACGAACCTCAATGCCGCCGGCCTGCGCAGCCACATCCGAGCCGCGCTCGATGCGCGTGCGACCCGTGATGAGATTCTCGAGATCATCAAGATGGGCTCCGGTCTGGCGATCCATTCGTGCAGTCTGGGAGCCCCGATCCTGATCGATGAAGCCAAAGTTATCGAAGTGAAACCAACGCAACGAGGCAAGGACAAACCGACTCCATTCTGCGACCAGATGCGGGCAATGGGTCAGTGGAACACGGCGTGGGATCCGTTCTTCGATTTGGACCCTCGATGGACCGATCAGTTCTTCGCCATTGGAGCCGCCATTTATCAGAAGGGAGTGCTGACGCCCAAATTCATCGAACTTCTAAGTATCGCCTTCGACGCGTCCTTTACGCATATGTATGCGCCCGGCACCCGGCGTCACATCAAAGCTGCCCTCAAGTTTGGTGCGACAATGGGGGAGATCATGGAGGTCCTCAAAATATGCGTTGCCCAGGGCGTTGGCGCATGCAGCCTCGGCGTGCCGATCCTGGCCGAAGAACTGGAAATGCTTGAGCGCCGAACAAGTTCGGACTAATGCGACGCTTCTAAAACCGGAAGCGGAAAAGGTTCGCATAGACAATGAACGGCACCAACACTAAAAGAGCTGGGTGATAGTCCAGAGCTATCCACGAAATGGCCGACCATTACGCGTCTGGGGGCGGAGCCGGAAGGTTAGGGACGGGCTAACGTCCGGCGGTTCCCCTGACGTTCGTCTGCTGTTGCTTTCTCCGCCCTGTCGCGTGCAACCGACTCCTGATTTACCCCACATTTTCGGTGAACCAATACAACATAAAAATATTGTACTCCAACTTTTTTGCGGACATTCAGCACGGCGCCTTGCCAAAAGGTACTTCGGAAAATATGATAAACAACAACTCGATTTTTTGACCGCTGGCCCAACGAAGCATTCAACCTGGGGATCAACTACGCGGGCGAGTCGTGTACTCGAAAAACTTCCTACGGGGAATTTCTTTGCTTGTTTGGCTCACCGCGGTTTCAAAAACG